>JAGFJE010000351.1 GCA_024103175.1 Phaeodactylibacter sp. | reverse complement strand
GCCACGCCCACTCCCCTCACTACTCCCCCCCGCCCGCTGTGCACGTACTCTCGCGTAGCACGTCCGACCGCCGCTCCCCTTCCGCCGCCGCCCTTCCGCCTTCCGCCTCCCTCCGTCCGCCGTCCGCCTTCCGCCTTCCCCCCTCCGACTTCCCCCTTCCGACTTCCGCCTTCCGCCTTCCGACTTCCGACTTCCGACTTCCGACTTCCCCCTTCCCCCTTCCCCTCACTCCATCATCCGTATCCATTCCCCTTCCAGGGTGCGGTATTTTTTCATGGCGTCGGCCGTCAGGCAGGAATGGACGGGCAACACCAGCAGGAGGCTGCCGATCGAAGTTCGTTCCAGCAGGGCCGATTCGCATTTCAACATGCCATGCTCCTGGGACAGGCCGCGCAGGTAGGCTTTAGGCTGCATCACCTCCCAGGCCCCGCCCTTCCAGTTGGCAGCCAAGCCGTAGTAAGGCGTGCCGTTGGGAAAGGTAAGCAGGTCCTTGGAAAAATGGATGGCCCCGCCGTGGAGGATGATCTCATTCCGGGCGGGATGCTTGGCCACCACCGGGCAGGCCATGGCCACGGCGATGTCGCTGGGGGTACAGGAGCCGATCTGCCATTGCATCAGGTCGTAGAATACGAAGTTGCCGGGCCGGATCTCGTCTACTCCCGGAAATGCCTGTACCACACTTGCCGTCGGGGTATCCCCCACGGATACCTGAAGGGAAGGGAAGCGTTGGCGGTAGCGTTCGCGCAACAGTTGCATGGACGCCAAGCTTTGCCGGTGCACTTCGGTAATGGCGGCTTTGCCCCGCGCCTGATAGCTTTGGCCCGCATGGCTGAGGAAGCCGGAAAACCGGAGGTTGGACGCCCGCCCGACTTCGTCCAGCAGCGCGTCGATCCGCTCGCTGTCTTCGGGCAGCAGCCCGGTGCGGCCGTTCCCGATGTCGATCTTGGCCCATACCGACACGGGGTGGCGCAACTGCGCCTGCAAGGCACGGACGCTTTCCGTATTCTCCACCACCACCCCGAGTTTGGCCTTTCCCGCCAGCCGGTTGATGCGTTCCATTTCCCGGATATTTACCGGAAAGGCCACCGTGATGTCCTGCCAGCCGTCTTCGGCAAAGTAATCGGCCATCTGGAAAGAGGAAACGGTGATGGCCTCAATGCCCAGTTCCCGGAACCAGCGGGCCACTACGTGGGACTGGGCTGTTTTCAGGTGGGGGCGCAGCCGGAGGTTGAGCCGGCGGCATTTTTCCACCATCCGCTGAATGTTGGCCCGGCATTTCGCGGCGTCGAGAAGAAGGGTAGGGGAGGTAATGTCGTCGAACATGCTTCTTTTTCGGCTAATTTAATCATTCCGGATAGGGGAAGAGGTAAAACAGGGGCATCTTTTTCAGGGGCAAAAGTGCGAACGTGTAAAAGTGTAAAGGCAGTGGCACGCTTACACTTTTACACGTTCGCACCTTTAACCTTATATTATCATTAACAGAATTTAACGCCTCCTTTATAAGAACAGCGAAAAAAGGGGCGTTAAATACCCAACAAAAAAATGAAAACCATGAAACAATCTGCAAAGTTTTTCTTCGCCCTGCTGGCGGTAGCCGTTCTTTCTCTGCCGGTAATGGCACAGGTGAAGGTCAATCCCAAAGTCGGCGTCAACTTCTCCGGTGTGGATGCCCAGTTGCAGGACATCACCGCGGACGCCCGTGTCGGCTGGAACGCCGGTATCGACCTGCGCGTCGGCGACGGCTTCATCTTCTTCAATCCCGGCGCCCATTACTACAGCTACACGGCCCGCCTGATTAAGGACGTCGAAAGCCCGGGTGATGTGAAGTTCGAAGATGAAACCACCATTCAGAACGTCAAATTACCCGTCAACCTCGGTATCCGCCTGACCGGCGACAACGGCCTGCTCGGCCTGCACGTCAAAGGAGGAGTGGTGCCGACAATGGTAACCGGCGTTACCGAAAAGCAGGACTTTTCCTTTAGCAAGGATGACCTCAACACCTTTACCCTGGGCGCTAATGTCGGCGCCGGCATCGACTTCCTGGTCTTTACCCTCGATGCCAACTACGAGATCGGCCTCAACGACTTTTTCAAAGATGCCGAAGGCAGGAACAATATGCTGACGGTGAGCCTGGGGCTTAAGTTCTAAAGGCCCGTCCTCTGAAGGAATGAGGGAATGAGGGATTGAATAGGAACTTTGCCCAATCATTCCTTTATTCCTTCAATCCCTCATTCCTTATCGATCTCAACCACCATTCCCACCGCGCTCTTACTTTCCGTATTGGCTTCGAAAGCCACTGTTTTTCCCGCTTTGAACTGTATGTCCGTAGCCCGTGTGTTGCCCAGGGCGTCGCGCAGTTTGCCGGCGTAATCCGCGGCCCGGCTGGCGTTGAGGCGGCGGTTGAACTGTTCGAAGTCGAGTTCTTCCTTGGACACGACGATGGCGATGAAATCCTTATTGCCGATCTGGTCGGCGGCCATGGAGTAGTCTCTGGGGAAGACGCGCGTACCGGTGATGCCGCAGTAAGCCGAGTGTTTTTCGGTATAGGGGAAGAGGACGTAGCTGGAGCCGTCCGTTTCCTGGCCGAAGACGTAGATGAAACACTCTATGGAGTTGGCCACCAGCACCTTGAACTTGTCGCCTTTTCGGATGGGCTTAACGGTGCGGAAGGACATATTGTCGTCCTTTTTGAACAGGCCGATGGTGTTTTTGGAGTTGACGTCCACAAGGCCGAATTCTACGGCCATCCGGCTCTTGTCCTGCTGGGTGGCGGCGGGGTAGACGCCATAGGCTTCTTTAGTGAAGTGCTCAAAATCGCGGTATTTCACCCAGCCGATGCCGCCCTGTCCCCACTCTTCGCCCCAGCTGTTCATGATCTGGAAGGCGCCGCCCTGCAGGTTGTCATCATAGCCAATGACGCACATGGCGTGGCCGCTGAAGCCGGGCATGGCGTAATCCCTTTGGGAGGGTTGCCACAGGGGGCGCCCCATCATCGGCCCCATGAAAGAGTTGCCCACCATCATGCCGATCACAACGGGATACCCCTGAGCGAGGTGTTGTTTAATGGCCATGAGGTCGGGCTTGTACTGGCTGGCCCCGACGGTAAGGCGGTCGAAACCCTGGATGCGGAAGCGGGCGCCCGCCTGTTTTTGGTTGGCGGAAGGCGCGTTGTTGCAGGTGCTTTCGTCGTAGCGGAACTGGCTGAACGGAAGCCCACCGTATTGCTGCATGGTTTTCATGGCGTCCAGCATGTAGGCGCCCTGGCAGCCGGTAAGGGCGATCTGGTTGTAGAGGTAAGCCGGGCTGAAGGCCACATTGTCCGGCCGTTGGCCGGTAGTTTGCGCTTCCAGGATGGTGCGCGCGGCATAGGCGCTGGCCCAGCCTACGCACGAGCCCTGCCTGCCCTGGTGGCGGCGCTGGGGCGCGAACTGCTCCAGGGAGGCCCGCGCCGGCAACGCCCCCTGCCCGCCGTAACCGTAGGAAACGGGCTCGAAGACCTTGGCGCGGTCGTATACGTCCTGGTCCAAAGTGGCGCCCAGGGAGAACTCGGAAGCGTCGTATTCTTCATAACTGCCCCCTCCACTGAGCATCTCGCTGCCGCCCAGGAAGAAATACCACACCGCCCCCACCAGCAGGATGGGGATCAGCAGCTTGGGCCGTTTGAAAAGAAACATCAGGATCAGCGGAAGGAATTTGATCAACGCGTTGGAACCACCCCCGCCGGAGCGGCCGCCTCCGCCCCCGCCGGAACGGGGTTGCGGGTCGTCTTTTTCCATTCTGATTGGCATAGAATATTCCGTTTTGGTTTTGCAGAATAAAAATGTGGATTTTGGACAGGATTACCAAGGAGTGCGGCGCCAAATAGCGATCCGTACGTGTTAATGAACATGCCCTTAAAGCTCACCCGTCCGGTTTGTGACGGCGGGGAACGATAAAAGTATCGTATAAAATTATTGTTGGTAATTGATCAGGCCAGCATCCTCCTCCCCGGGGCAGCAATTTATGGTTGTTTTTTCTGCAACTTTTTACCTCCGGTTTCGTACGAGAGGAAGGTTAAAGCGCTTTGCTTTAAGGCAGTTTATTGTACCCAGAACTTTCCATATTCACGCTCCCCCCTCCTTTTGATTGGTTTTCACAAACTATACCTTGAATTAGCTCCCCCCTTCGTCCCCCGATTATATTTGATATAAACATTATTGACGGAAAAACTAAACCCTTTCCACTATGCACGTATGGACTACAACTAAGCCGGTAAACACAGAAAAACTGCAGAAAGCGATTTCCGTGCTGGAAACGCTGAATGACAGGCGGACGAGGTTGATCCTCAGAACGTTGAAGGAACATGAACGCACTACCTTTCTCGAATTGATGATCTGCACCAGGCTCAACAGTGAGGAACTGGAGCTCTGGCTGGAACAATTGTGCGACACAGGCGCCATTAAAATGGAGGAGGCGGACTGGCAGGCCCGTTTTTCGGTTGACGAGAAGCGCTTGTCCAGGATTGTATCCTGTACCCGGGCGTTGGCCCGGGGCTCTGCTTTTATCTTGGGCAGGTACTTTCGGGAAATACCACGCAAATAGCAGGGGCCTGTAGCCTTTCGGGCTTCGAAGATGCAACCTCCCTTTCCGAAATGGCAGAAACGAAATATGCTGAGCGGGAAGGAAGGATAGAAAGGCCGCTTCAAAAACGTTTTACCGGCCGGGGGCGGCGCCACCCGGCCGGCATCGTTCTTTGGATAACGTTGTCAATACCCGGAGGTCATTCGGCGATGACGAATCCCGAATTCTTTCATCCGCCATAGCCACAGGCGGCGGCGGGCCGAATAACGAACCGCCGGCCTACGTATTCAACGCTCCACACACGCTGATCACCTGGCCGGAGACGTAGGTAGACATGTCGGACCCCAGGAAAACGCACACGTCGGCCACCTCTTCCGCTCTGCCCAGGCGTTTCATGGGGATGTTGGCCAGGTATCCTTCCTTTACCTTTTCATCGAGGGCGTCGGTCATGTCGGTCTCGATGAAGCCGGGGGCTATGGCGTTGCAGCGGATGCCGCGGGAGCCCATCTCCTTGGCAATGGATTTGGAAAAGCCGATGATGCCGGCCTTGGAGGCGGCGTAGTTGGCCTGGCCGGCATTGCCCGTTACGCCGACGATGGAACTCATGTTGATGATGCTCCCTCCCCGGTTTTTCATCATGGGGCGGATGAGGTGCTTGGTCAGGTTGAAAATGGATTTGAGGTTGGTCTGTATAACCTCATCCCACATCTCCTCGGTCATGCGCAGCATGAGGTTGTCGCGGGTGACGCCGGCATTATTGACCAGGATGTCGACCTTTCCAAATTCTTCCAGCACCGCGTTGGCCAGGGCTTCAGCGGCCTGGTAGGAGCTGGCGTCCGACTGGTAGGCTTTGGCTTTGACCCCCTGTTCGCTGAGCTGTGCAGCCACTTCATTGGCCTGTTCTGCCGAAGAGCGGTAGGTGAAGGCCACGTCGGCGCCCTGTTCGGCAAAACGAAGAGCAATGGCAGCCCCGATGCCACGGGAACCACCGGTGACGAGCGCTACTTTTCCTTCGAGTAATTTCATCTGCAGTTGGTTTTTTTGCGAAGGTAGGGAAAAAGTGAAAAGTTTAGGGAAAAAGCCCCCGGCTTGCCCAACGCTTTTTACTGCTATTGCGTCTTGTCCGAAAAACCAAGATCATGAAATATTGCTTTTTCTTTCTCTTTTGGCTGAGCCTGGGGCTCGTTCTTTTCAGCTGCGAAAAAGAAGACCTCTCGCCCGGGCGTTCCGCCGGTGAACTCAGCAGCGTTGCCGACGGGGCTCCCTCAGGTTCCACCGGTAGCTCCGGCCAGGGAGGGGACACCACCATCCAGGCCGGCCAACTGACTGCCGGCGAGTGGAACGACCTCGACAACTGGGATTTCTGGAAAGCGCTTATCGCCAAAGACACCATTTCCGAATATCCCGGATACTGGAATTTCAACGATTTCGGGCGGGTGAGCCTGAAAGTGAACCGGGCCGGCGGCGGCCCGCTGATCGATGCGGAAGCGGCTCTGCTCGGCCCGGGCGGCGAGGTGCTATGGCAGGCCCGCACCGATAATTCCGGCCGGGCGGAGTTCTTCCCCTACCTGATGGCCACAGGCGCCGGCGAGCCCTTCCGGATCAGGGTGGTTCACCAGGGGCAATCCCATTTTATCAATGATGTGAAATGGTTCGAAGCGGGGCGGAATGAACTGACGGCCCCCGCCACCGGCGCCAACAGCCATGCCGCCGATATCTTTTTCGTCTTCGACGCTACCGGCTCTATGTCTGACGAACTGGAATACATCAAAGTGGAGATCAACGACATCATTAGCCGGATACAGGACGAAAACAGCGAGGTGGCCTTCCGCCTGGGGTCCGTTTTCTACCGGGATGAAGGCGACGAATACGTTACCCGCACTTCCAACCTGAACGGCAACTTCGGCCAGGTGGTAGGCTTCATCAACAGCCAGCGCGCCGATGGGGGCGGCGACTATCCGGAAGCGGTGCATTCCGCCCTGCAAAAGGCCATCGAAGGGCAGGACTGGCAGGAACAGGCCCGCGCCCGCCTGCTCTTCCTCATCCTCGACGCTCCGCCCCACCACCAGGAGGATGTGATGGCGGTGATACAGCAGCAATTGCTCCTTGCCGCCCGCAAAGGCATCAAAGTTATACCGGTAACAGCCAGCGGCATCGACCGGGAAACGGAATTCCTGATGCGCACCCTGGCCATCGCCACCAACAGCACTTACACCTTCATCACCAACCACAGCGGCATCGGCAATGAACACCTCGAGCCGACCGTTGGGGAGTATGAGGTGGAATTCCTGAACGACCTGATCGTGAGGCTGGTGAATGAGTATGTGGATTAGTTGGTTGGGTTGGTTGGTTGGTTGGTTGGTTGATTGGGTTGATTGGTTGGTTGGTTGATTGGGTTGATTGGTTGCCCGTCCTCTCCCGACAGTTGTCGGGATCGGCCGGGTAAAATTGGTTGATTGGTTGGTTGGTTGATGGGGTTGTTCGTCCTCTCCGGGATAGTTCATTTTTCTGTGTCTTTCGACCCCCCCCCCCTTTGATTTTCAGGAACTTGCGAACGGCGAACAGCGAATCGCGAACAGTCCCTCCTCTCCCGACAGTTGTAGGGATCGGCCGGGTAAAATTGGGTGGATGGGCGGCCTATTCCAATCAACCACTTTCACCCTGAGCTTGCCGGAGGGCAACCAACTTTAACACGTTAAAGTGGCTCTTTATAAATGTTACAATTTCATGACAAAACAATAAAGCCGTATATTGCCGGTTATAACTGTAACGCAGTCGGCGCCACCGTATGTGTTTAGCGCTCAGCCAGGTGACATCTTTCGCCTTATATACCGGACTATAACTCATATCACTGCAGTTTACAGGGCGAAAGAGCCTGTCCCGATATTTTCGGGATGTCTTCTGGCGGGGGGGCTGAGTAACGAGATGACATCCCGACAAAATCGGGACAGGCTCTTGTTGCCCTTCAATCCTCGGGAATAGGCTTAATTGCCGGTGGCAGGGCAAAAAGATGTCACCTCGATGCTAAGCAGATATCTAAGCGGCCATTTGATGAATGCCCTCTGTGGTGTGCCCAAAACAATGG
>JAGFJE010000342.1 GCA_024103175.1 Phaeodactylibacter sp. | reverse complement strand
TTCGGTGCTTGGCAGTGGACGAGCGCCATGTTGATAGTCAGAGTGTTGCGGATTACCTTGAGCCATTCTCCCTTCCGATTTCCGCCCCGTCTTCGCTGCGCTCTTCCGGGCAAGCTTCCGCTTTCCGCCTTCCGCCCCGTCTTCGCTGCACTCAGCCGGGTAAACTTCCGACTTCCCCCTTTAAACTTCCTTTTGTTAAGGAAGCTCTATTTTTTATGGTGGAAGCGCCTTTCGTCCTCTTTCCGCCGCCCCCGGCGAGACAATGTTCCGACTTCCGCCTTCAAACTTCCTTTTGTTAAGGGAGCTCTATTTTTTATGGTGGAAGCGCCTTTCGCCCTCTTTCCGCCGCCCCCGACAAGACATTGTTCCGACTTCCGCCTTCCGAATTCCGACTTTAAGGCGCCGCTTGCACCTACAAGCCTTCCCCCTTCCCCTCACCTCCTCTCCATCCAATACCCCACCCGCATCAGCCCCACCATCGACAGGGCATCGGTGATCTCCCCGCGGAACACCATTTCCAGGGCCTCCCGGAAGGGCAGCTTTCGCACCTGCAGGTCTTCGGTGTGTTCCGGCGCGGCCTGTCCGAAGGACAACCCCTGCGCCAGGAAGGCCATCCCGGCCTCGTCGGTCACCGAATTGGAGGTGTGCAGGTCCAGCACCTTCGTCCACTTTTCGGCGCGGATGCCGGTTTCTTCCAGCAATTCTCTTTTGGCGCTTTCCAGGGGGATTTCGGCGCCGATCGGGCAGCCCCCTTCGGGGATCTCCCAGCTGTATTGCCCGAGGGTATAGCGGTACTGGCCCACCAGCCAGGTGTTCCTGTCCTCATCCAGCGGCACGATGCCGATGGCCAGGTTCTTGAAGTGCACCAGGCCGTAGATGCCGTCCGTCCCGGTGGGTGTGATCACCTGGCGGTGGGTGACCTGTATCCAGGGGTTGTCGTACACCGTATCGTTGGAGAGCGTTTTCCAGGGATTCTTCATGGTTGTTTTTCTGCAAAGAAAAGGCATACGTCCGAAAAATGGGGCGGCGGGAAGGGAAAATGGAGTTATTTGGCTACTTTCAACCTTAAAAAACACCCTATCTATGACACCCTCACTTGACCACCGGTTAAAGAAGATCGACCGGCGCCTCCAAAGCCTGTTGGATGAATTATCCTCCTACGACAATGAAGCGCTCAACCGAAAGCCGGCCGACGGCGGCTGGTCGGCACTCCAGGTCATGCACCACCTCATCCTGGCTGAGGAGGGCTCCCTGAAGTACGTGAAGAAAAAGCTGAGCTTCAACCCCGAGCTAAAAACTGCCGGCTTATCCAGTGCCTGGCGCGCCTTCCTGTTGAATTTTTACTTTACGCTGCCGTTCAAGTTCAAAGCGCCTCCCGGAGTAGGGGATGATGTGTTGCCGGAAAAGTCAGACTTCAAAGAAGTTTCCGAGCGCTGGCTGGCCGGCAGAAAAGCCCTGCGGGAATACCTGGAAAACCTGCCCGGGGAATTATTACAAAAGTCTATTTACCGGCACCCGTTTGCCGGGCGCATGAGCCTGGAGGGAATGGTGAAATTTTTCGACGGCCATTTCGAACGCCACCGGAAGCAGATCGAGCGGGTAGTAGCGGAGGTGGGGGGAAGTGGTTGATTGGGTTGATTAAGTTGGGCTACCCAATCAACTTAATCAACCCAATCAACGAATTAACCCAATCAACGAATTAACCAACCAACTAAAACAAAACCCCTGCAATAGCCGCCGTCAGGAAGCAGGCTATTGTGCCGCCGATCAGCGCCTTGATGCCAAACTCCGTAAGGGTCTTCCGCTGCCCGGGAGCGATCGCCCCGATGCCGCCGATCTGAATGCCGATGGAGGCGAAGTTGGCAAACCCGCACAGGGCGTAAGTGGAGATGAGCAGCGATTTGTAGCTCATCTGGTCTTTCATGCCTTCCAGGGCGGCATAGGCAAAGAATTCGTTGAGCGTAGTCTTCAACCCCAGCAACTGGCCCACCAGCAGCACGTCACTGGAGTGGACGCCCAGCAGCCAGGCTACAGGGGCGAAAAGGATGCCCAGGAGGTATTCCATATTGAAGCCTTCGAAGCGGCCGTCGGTTTGCTGTACCACATATTCGTTTAGCCCCGACCAACTGCCTACCCCGTTGATCAGGATGTAGTTGAGCATGGCGATGAAGGCCGTAAAGACCAGCAGCATGGCCCCTACATTGATGGCCAGCCGCAGCCCGTCGGTGGTGCCTCGGGAGATGGCGTCCAGCAGATTGTTGCCCACCTCCTGGCGGGGGATTTCCAGCTTTTGGTGTTCCATGTCGATTTCTCTGGTTTCCGGGAACAGCAACTTTGCCGCCACGATGGCGGCAGGGGCAGAAATGATGGATGCGGTAAGAAGGTGGGTGGCGAACAATTGTTTGGCCTCCGGGTCGGAGCCGCCCAGGAAGCCCACATACGCGGCGAAAACGCCGCCGGCAATGGTGGCCATGCCGCCGGTCATCAGGCAGAGAATCTCCGATTTGGACATGTCCTCCAGATAAGGCTTGACGACGAGCGGCGCCTCGGTCTGCCCGATAAAGACGTTGGCGGCCGCGGCCAGGCTCTCCGCCCCGGTGAGCTTCATGGAGCGCGTCATCACCCAGGCAAAGCCCTTGATGATGACCTGCAGAATGCCCAGGTAGTACAAAACGGAAGAGAGGGCGGAAAAAAAGATGATGGTCGGCAGTACCTTAAAGGCAAAGATGTAGCCTACTGTAAATACATCTCCTGATACTCCATCGCTGACCTGCACCACCTGGGGCCATTTACCCAGCACGAAGTTGGCGCCGGCCTCGGTAAAGTCCAGGACTATTACGAAAAAGCTGGCGATAAAATCAAAAATCTTCTTTACGAGCGGCACCTTTAGAATGGCAATGGCCAGTACGACCTGCATGGCGATCCCGATTCCGATGATCCTCCATTTAATCGCTTTCCGGTCGGAGCTTAGCAGATAGCAGGCTCCCAACAGTACAAATACGCCCAGGGCGCCACGTAGTAGCCCTTCGAGAAATTCCATGGTCAGTTTCGTTTTGCAGGCGTGGCCGGGCCACCCCAATACCGCGCCCGGTTAAGTGAACGTCCAAAAGTAATAAAGTTTTGCTGTTTTGAATACCGTAGATGTGATTTCGCGAACTCCAGATCAAAATGCTACCTTTGTGAAAACCAGCACCGCGGTATTTATGAAACCACTGATTATAGGGATCACGGGAGGGAGTGGTTCCGGAAAGACTACCTTCATCAAACGGCTTCGTAAACGGTTTTCCACCACCGAACTCTGTATCGTTTCTCAGGATGACTACTACCGCCCCAGAGAAGAACAGGCTACTGATGAATTGGGTGTCCGCAATTTCGACCTTCCCCGGTCCATCGACAAAAAAGCTTTTGCCGAAGACATCAGCCGTCTGATCGCTGGAGAGACGGTGTACCGGCAGGAATATACCTTCAATAATGCTGCCGCAAAGCCGGAGATGCTCACCTTTCAACCGGCCCCGGCCATCATTGTTGAAGGCATTTTCGTTTTTCATTTTAAAAGGATACGAAGATTGTTAGACATCAAGGTCTTCCTGCACGCCAAGGAAAACCTCAAGGTAATCCGCCGTATCAAGCGGGACCAGGTCGAGCGCAATTACCCCCTGGAGGATGTCCTGTACCGTTATGAACACCATGTCTTGCCGACGTTTGAACGATACATCAAGCCTTATATGGATGAAGCTGACCTTATCGTCAACAATAACCATCAGTTTGACTGGGGGCTGGAGATCCTGTCCGGTTATCTGCACCATTATCTCGAAAACAAGAGCAAAGGAGGGCAGGCGGAACCCTGGCCTCCTCAAAAAAGCTCGGAAAGCTCATGAGCCGTTATTGCTTTTCTGCATTCTTGTTGTTGGCTGCCCTTATCCCGGCCGGGCTTTCCGCTCAGTTCAGGGCTGGGGAGTGGCTGGCGGATGCAGAGGGCCTCTATAGTTATTCCCGCCTCGGCGAAAATGAACAACGGCTCTATGAGTATGGCCTGTCGGGAACATTTCATTTTTTCCCTGTTTCCCGCCTGGCGATGGGGGCCGGCTTTACAACTACTTACCTTTCTTTGGACAACAACTTTTTTCAAGCCTACAACCTCAGCTTTTTCATCGAACCGCAGGTGCGGTATTATCTGATTGATAGCGGCGCTCCTTTATTTCTCCAGGCAGGGTATTCCTGGCAGCAAACCGAACTGGGGCGCCCCGCAAACAGCGATGAAAAGCAAACAGCCGGCGGGAATGGCGCATCGGCGGCAGCAGGGGGCAACCTCTTTCTGGCGCCATCCGTAATCCTGGAGGGGCTGGCCGGCTTTCAATACCGGAAGCGGGAGAATGTCGTCAACCCTTCCGAGTTTTTTTTTCAACGAGGCTTTTACGCGCGTACCGGCCTCCGCATCCTGCTGGCAGATGATAGCCGGCCATCCTGGTGGGGCCCGGGAGAAGAACCGGTACAGGCTTCCGCCTGGATGCTGGGCGGCAGCCTGGAAGGAGGGCTGAATTTCAGGACACCCAACACCTTCAGGTTGTCGGTAAAAGGGGGTGTTTTTCCCGTCCGGCGTTTTGCCCTCGGCCTGGCGCTGGAGTTGGAAAGGGCGCTCATTGAACAGTCCGAAGCATCTGGCTTGAATTCGGGTTTTGAACCCTTCCTCCGCTATTATCTGCCCCTGAGCAACAGCATGCTGGCCTTTCCCACTGCCGGCTTCCGGTGGGGGCGCAGTGAAGAACTCAACAGCCTCAACCTGGAAGCTTTTCGGTTCCGGACCTGGCAACTGGGCATGGGCCTTAATTTTTTTGTGTCCGAATCTTCCGCCCTGGAGCTGGTCCTGAACCTGTCCGGCAGAGAGGTAAGCCCCAATAACGCGGTGCCTGTCCGCAATTTTGACGTCTCCTTTTCCCTGTCCGCCGGGTTGATGACGTTTTGGTATTGAAAAGCAGAATGCCAGGACTGAAACCTCAGCCTGGCATCCAATGTATCTCAGGTTATTTCTTTTCGTTAATTCACCTTAACGATCTTCACGGTTTCTCCGGGCCGCCCGTCAACCTGCAGCTTCACCCAGTAAATACCCGCATTGAGCCCCTGCCCGAGTTGAACCTGGCCCTGCTGATCCCGGATTTCCAGGCGTTGTACTTCCTGCCCGAAAGCGTTGAAAACGTGGAGGGAGGCGTTGCCAAATCCATCCGTAAAGCCGAAAGACAGTGTAGTAGACTGTCCGAAAGGATTGGGGTATACTTCAATGTTACCCCCGGCCAATGGCTCACCCAGCCCGGTGAGGGGTTCTCCGTCCTCAACCAGGATCTGGTCTACTGCGGCTTCGACCCAGTTGCCGTTGGCAGCGTCGTCTTTCGTTTCAAAGATGAGCCGTACGTCATCGGTCAGGGTTATGAAATCGATGAGTTTGATCTCATTGATGGGCCTCCAGAAACTCATGGAGTTGGTAATGTTCAATATCTCCACTTCATTGATCCCGTTAGAAACGCGGATGGAGAAGTAGTCGTTCGGTTCGCCGAAAGGGCCGCCGTTGAAGAACCAGTACCGCCCGGTGAGGATGGGGTTGTCATAGCCGGAGAGGTCCATAGGGGGTGAGGTTAGGATCACCCTTCCGTCATCCACATCGAAATTGCCGGGCTGGCCGCCGCCGATGCCGGTGGTATAACATTCTTCGCCAATGTCGTTGGGATAGTCGCCGTCGGGGCTTACCAGCGCTCCCTGGTTGGTGGTGGTGGGAATGGGCGTTCCCAGTTCCCAGAACCCGGCAGTAGCGCCTTCGTCGTCAGTTGTCCAGCCATAGTCAAAGAGGAAATCATCCTGGTATCCGGTTTCAAGTTCGATGGTCAAGCTGGTATTACCGGTCAATTCCACCGCCTCGACCTGGCCGTATTTATATCCCCAGGCGCCGGCGTAGATGGTATAGGTATCCTCGGCGACGTCAGTGAAGGAGAAGTTCCCGTTATTATCAGCTGTAGTTTCGTAGGCCTGTAGGTCGCTAACTGCGCGGATCACCGCTCCCGGAACAGGTTGGCCGCCGGTATTTCGAACGGCCTGGCCGGCGAGGGTGAAAGCGCTTAGGGGCGCCAGTTCCACCTCCAGTTCCACCAGGACGCCGTTTTCCAGTTCCACCTCGATGGTTTTATCCCGGTAGCCCAGCTTGGAGAAGGTGACATTAAAGGCGCCGTTCAGGGCCTGGCCGGTCTCGAATTTACCGAAGGCGTCGGTTTCGGCCCGGTTGGGTTGTTCGGAGTCGATGGACACCCTTACACCGTTGAGGAGTGCTCCGGACAGGGAGTCAATAACCGTCCCCTCCAGCCAGCAGGCGCGCACAAAGGTGGGCCGGAGAACAAAAAGGCCGTTACCCTGGTCGGATACCAGTACCGTCTGGGACGGGAAAAAGGGATACAGCCCCCAGGCCCCGTTGAAACCGCCGCTTCCGCCCAGGAATGTGTCGAAGTTACCCACCTCTATGAGGTTGGTGGGGCGGGAGGCGTCGACCACTCTGCCGCCGTCGGTATAATAGGAGATCAGCAGATAGTTGTTCCAGACATGGACGTTGTGCGGGATCACGCCCTCACCCAGGGTGCCGATCGGCCGGTACAGGTCCAGTTGCTCAATATTGCTGAGGTCGGTAATGTCATAAGCGGCCACAGGAGCATCTCCGCGTTCGTCGGTCGTGAATGCCACCGTTTCCTCGTCGTTCACCCATATGTTGTGGGTAAAGCTGAAAGGGGTCTGCTGAGTGGCCAGCAGCTGGATGTTGTTTTTTTCGGTCACATCGTAGATGGCCATGTTGCCGGCATAGATCTCCGAGGCGTACATGATATTGCTCTTGGCATAAACGTCGTGGGCGTAGATGGATGGGCCGGCGGCGACAAATTCCGGCTCGCCGGTTTCCGTGTCCACATTGAGGATCAGCATTCCGCCGGCATTGAGGTTGCAACCGGCCAGATAGCAATAGCCAAATTCATCGATGTAGAGGTTATGACAGGAAGAAAGCGTGCCCAGGTTGGGCAGGGTGGGGGTCCAGTCGTAGTAGGATACTTCATCCGGCAGGCCCGACATGTTGATCACCAGCAGGCCATTGCTGGTCTCATTGGTAACATAGGCAAAATCCCCCCAGGCCTTGATGTCTCTCCAGGTGGAAGACGGGCCGGGAATGAAGGCGACTTCCTGGGCATTTTCAGGGTCTGCGAGGCTCACGATGGAAACGCCGTCCCGCAACCCAACAATGCCATACTCGGCGCCGGTTTCTTCATCATACCACCCCCAGACGTCATTGAGGCGCTGGTTGTAATTGACTTGCGAAAGCAACTCCATATTGAGTTGTGCTTTTGCGTACTGGCAGAAGGCGGCGAAAAGGAATAGAAAAAAAGTTTTTTTCATAATGGGATGAATCTGTTTAACAGGTAAGTGAGTAATTGTTGTTCTCAGGAAAGTCTTTTCGGGGGCACAAATATAAAATCTTTTATTGCCAATAGGTTGTGCTAATTTCTCGGCACCACGGCAATTGTTATCCGGCTGACACATATAAGCCGGCCGGCCTCGTCTTTGATCTCAATATTCCAGACGTGGAGGCGGCGGCCGATGCGTACCGGGCTTACCCTCCCTTTTACGACTCCTTTGGTGGCCGGCCGGAGGTGGTTGGCATTGATCTCCACGCCAACTACTGTTTCTTTATCCATATCTTCCACACAGAGTATGGAAGCTACGCTACCGAGGGTCTCTGCCAGAACGCAGGATGCCCCGCCGTGCAATAGCCCCATGGGCTGTACCGTCCGGTGGTCTACCGGCATA
>JAGFJE010000341.1 GCA_024103175.1 Phaeodactylibacter sp. | reverse complement strand
AAATCCTGTTAATCCTGTCTACTTTTGACCTTTTTTAACAACCCCTCCAAGCCAGCTTTTGGAAACTTTCCCCGGAAGAGCCGAGGGAAGTGTCTCAAAGCTGGCGCCTCAAAGGTTCATAAAATTGATCACCGTCCGTACCTGCGCCTCGGCGAAGCGCTCGACAACCTCATCGTCCATCAGCAGGGTGGCGTCCTCGTAGTTGTCGAAAAAGAGGTGTTCGACCAGCATGGCGGGCATGACGGTACGGGTGAGGACGAAGAAGCGGGCTTCCTTGTCGTGGTCGCCGTCGGAAGTGTCGGAACGCATACTGATGCGGTCGCCCAGCAGGTCCTTGACGTTATTCCAGTGAAATTCGGCAATGGTGTCGGAAGCCGTCACTCCCGGAGAGGTGTACACCTCGAAACCGCGGGCCAGGCCGGAGCCGGAGGCATTGGCGTGGTTGGAAATGTAAATGCCTTTCTTAAAATTGCGGTAATACCAGTTGGCCATATCCACCCGGTAGTTCAGGGAAATGTCCACATATTCGTGGCTGACCATAATGTTGGCGATGCCCAGCTTGGTGAGCTTGGCCGCCACGCGGTTGGTCAGCGTCCGGTTGAACACGCCCTCGTAGAAAGTGCGGCCGTTGTGGAAAGTACCGCGGCTGTGTTCATACATCTTGCTGGGAGCGGTGGTGTAATTGCCGTTCTTGTCAATCCCGCCGTGGCCGGCGTCGAGGAATACGCATAGATTATCATTCATGGAGTTCTTGTTTTCAGACATTTATCTTTCCTGGATGTGAAAATTACTAATAATAACCGGGCAAAAAAATTCGCCCGCCCGTTTTCCGTTTTACGGACGACTTATCTTACGCACCACCGCCGATTTTGTTGGCTATTGTTGCGAACTGCCTATCTTTGCATCCAAAATAACTAAAACTATGAAACAATTATTGTGGATGATCGCCCCGGCCCTGCTGCTGGCCCTGGGCTGCAACAAGAACGACGGGCAGGATCAGGTGCAGGTCGACCAGCAACTGATCGAAGATTACCTGGAGGCCAACCAGATCGACGCCGAACGGCACTCTTCCGGGCTGTATTATATTATTGAAGAACCGGGAAGCGGCGGCTCTCCCAACATCAACAGCGAAGTGCTGGTCCGCTACAAAGGCTACCTGCTCGACGGCACGGTCTTCGACCAGACTCCGGGCAGCGAATCGCGTACGTTCTTTCTCCGCCAGGTTATCCAGGGGTGGCAGATCGCCATTCCGCTGCTGGAAAAGGGCGGCAAGGGTACGTTCTTCATCCCTTCCTGGCTGGGCTACGGGCGACAGCCACGGCCGGGGATACCCGCCAATTCGGTGCTTATTTTTGAAACGGAGCTGATTAACTTCCAGTAGAACGCTATTCGGAGTTCGGTATTTGCCGTTCGCTTCAGAAATCATTTGTAAACCCCGATCATGAAAAAGCTTAAAACCCTGCTTTCCTTTTTTCTCATCTTCAGCGTTGCCGGGCTGCCGGCGCAGCCTGTTGTGAGCTGGATTGAATCGGTTCCCAACGGGACGGCAAGCGTCCGCGGCGACCTGGCGGACGGCGCCCCGATGGCCGATCTCAGCTGGGCGTGGAACAGCCAGAACGCCTGCTTTGTGGCCACCCAGCAGCGCAAGTTCACCGGGCATCACGCGCTGTACCAAACCAGCCTGCCCGCCCGGGCGGAAATGACGATCCGGGTGATTCCCGACGGCCCGACGGCCAACCTTAGCCTTTACGCCTATTCCGGCAGCGGAGAGCACATCGTGCCCAACCTGCCGCGCTGCGTGAGCTGTGAGGCGGATTATAAATGGGACTACAAATACCGCGGCAAAACGCAGGATCACAGCCGGTCGGTAAGCTTGCGGGCCGTAAACAACCCCTACACCGTGACGATCGGCGTGGCGGGCGCCGAAGGGCTGCAGGAAGGCGCCTACACGCTGGAGGTCATTCTGGAGGGAGGGGAAACGAAGGAGGCCCCGGAACAGCAGGAAGTCCCGAAATTCCGCATCGAAAGCCGAAAGGGAGAATCCCTCACCTTTCAGGGGAAGCTGGAGGAAGGCGTCCCCATCCACGACCTCAGCTGGGCGTGGAACAGCCAGAATGCCTGCTTTGTCAGTATCCGGCAGAACAAGTTTACCGGCAACCACATCCTGTATGCCACGGATCTTCCGCCCCATTCCGAAATGGAGATCACCCTGCTGCCCCAGGATAAGGCCGCCGATATGAGCATCTACGCCTATTCATTGGGCAGCGGCAACCTGCGCTTCGCCCCGGACCTACCCTCCTGCATATCCTGCGAGGCCAGCTTCCGGCCGGATATGGGCCAACCTGCGGGCCCGGAACGCAAAGTGAGCCTGCGCTCCGGCAGCAACCCATTGCAGGCGGTGATCGGCGTAGCGGGCGCCGAAGGGCTGAGCTCCGGCGCCTATTTGTTAACCGTAAGCCTGAAGTGATATGGCAGACAAGGGCATCGACATAGGGGAAGCAGGGGCTGCGCCGCCGAGAAAAAGGGGCGTCAACTACCTCCTGGCCATCGCCATCGATAAATACGAGCACTGCCCCCGCCTGTACAACTGCGTGCAGGACGCCCGCCGCCTGATCGACGTCCTGTCTACCCATTACCAGTTCGAAAAGGAACATACCTTCACCCTGTTCAACGAGCAGGCGACCGAGCACGCCATCATCGATATGTTCAAAAAGATGGTGGAGCTCATCCGCCCGGAAGACAACTTCATCATCCTCTTCTCCGGCCACGGGGAATACGAGGAGGCCATCGACGAAGGCTACTGGATACCGGTAGACGCTCCCCTGGGGCACACCAACGAGTACATCGCCAACAGCCGTATCGTCAAATACATACGGGCCATCAACTCGCACCACACTTTTCTGATCGTCGACAGCTGCTTTTCCGGCTCCCTGTTCGCCAGCCGCTCCCTGGGGCTGCAGGCCGACGCCAACCGCCTGGATGAGATCCCCTCCCGCTGGCTGCTCACCGCCGGCCGCAACGAGCTGGTCAGCGACGGCAGGCCGGGAAGCCACAGCCCCTTCGCCGACAACGTGATCTACTTCCTGGAAAACAATACCGAACCCAGCCTTTCGGTAACCACCCTTATCGATAGGGTCGTCAATGCCGTCATCCACAATGCCCGGCAGACGCCCCGTGGGGAGCCCCTGCAAGATGTGGGGCACCGCGGCGGGCAGTTCCACTTTTATCGGAAAGGCGCCGCTCCGGTTCAGAAGGCCATCCGGCCGCCCGTCACAGGAAAAACGCCACCTCCCCCACCCAGCACGAATTACCGGCGGTACGGCCTGATCGCCGCCGCCGCCCTGGTGGTGATCGCGCTGGTGATATTCCGCCGGATCGGCAAAACAGAAAATGAAAGAAAGGCAGAACGGATCGAGCAAACCTCCCCATCCCGGGAAGCACTTTCGCCGCAGGCCCGCTACGACAGCCTGGCTACCACCGGGGTAATGCTATTCCAACAGGCGGAAAACCAGGAACAATACGAAGCGGCGCTGGCCCTGTTCAACCAGGCGCTCCAATGGGGCGAGGATAATGGACTGGATACGGAATCCGCCGAAAGAGGCATCCGGCAATGCCGGGAAAGGCTTTCCGCCTTCATCCCAAAAGAAAACAGGAAGGAAAAACCGGAAGATGATTATGCTTCCCTGCTGGCCAAAGGCAAGTCCTTATTCCAAAACGGGAAATATGCCGCCGCCGCCCGGGCCCTGGAAGAAGCGCTGAAGGCCAATCCCCAGGGCAAAGAAGCTCGTTCTCACCTCAGGAGGTGCCGGGAAGAACTGGACTGGCAACAGGCGGAAAGCGCTGGAATGGACGGAGGCTTCCGCGCCTACCTCTCCACCTACCCCAACGGCAGGCATGTCGAGGCGGCTCGTCAGAAGATCGCCGCCCTGTACCGCTATGAACTCTATTTCACCACTTCCCTCCAACAGGGCAACCTGCTCACCATCAATATCGGCAGGGGCAAGCCCCCCTTCGACATCACCATCACCTACGCGGCCACCGGCGAACAGATCCGGAAAACGGCGCCGGATTCTCAGCCGCTCGAAGTCTCCCTGAGCCGGTTCAACAGCACGGAAGGCAACCATATGGTAGAGATCGTGGTGCGGGACGACAACTTCAAGGCCAGGGGGCAGAAGATGCCTCTTATGAAATGATTGAAGGAATGAAGGAATGAAGGAATGATTTTGGAGCTTTGCCCAATCAATCATTCAATCATTCATTCCTTCATTCCTTCATTCCTTCATTCCTTTCTAATTCCCCGACTTCACCCTATTCTGCTCTTCCTCCAGGCCGGTATTGCGGCGGCGGGCGCCCTTCACCTGGTCGTTGCCCAGCAGGTAAGAGAAGTTGACGCGGAAGCGGCGGCTGTCCCATCCTCCGCCTACATCGAGGTCGAGGGCTCCGAAGCGGCTGACGCCGTGCCACTCATTGGTCTTGAAGATGTCGCTGACAGCCAGGCGGATGTTGCCGCGGCCGGCCAGTACCTTCTTCTGTATGCCGGCGTCCATGCTCCACATGGCGTCCATCTCGAAGGTGCCGCCCCAGAGGGAAGGCGAATTGTACCATCCGGAGATCTCTATGGAGAAGTCGCCCGGCAGGCGGAAAGTGTGCTGGCTGTAGATGTTGAACGTGGTGGCATCGAGGTTCACCAGCTTGCCGCCGCCGTAGTCGGCTTTGTTTTGCGTGTAGCTGCCCGTCATGTTGGTAAAGGAGCTCCACCACTTGGTGATGGGGATGGGCGCGCTGAGGCTAAGGCTGTAGTTGTACTGGTCGGCCAGGTTGAGCCAGGTGATGTAGCTGGCGTTCACCTCGGCGGTGTCGGTGATGCGGGTGATCAGGTCTTTGGTATGGCTGTAGCTGAGGGTCGTGTTGAAGCGGTAGTTGAAGCTGTGGGTCAGCTGAATGTTGTTGGCGTACTCCGGCTTCAGAAAGGGGTTGCCCTGCTCGTAGGTCAGTTCGTCGAGCTTGTTCAGGAAGGGGTTGAGGTCCTGGTAGGAGGGCCGGTTGATCCGGCGGCTGTAGGACAGCTGGAAGCTATGCTTCTCGCCGGGAGTGTAAGACAGCCCGCCCGAAGGGAAGAAGTCGGTATATTCCCGGTCGAAATTCTCGCCTTCTTCGCCTTCGCGGAAGCTCGTCAGGTCGCCGGTTGAGTGGGTATTCTCCACCCGCAGGCCGGCCTGCAGGCCGAACTTGCCCACCTGCCGCTGATAGTTGACGTAGCCGGCGTTGATGTTTTCCTCGTACGCGAAGCGGTTGCTGCGGTTGGTATTCAGCACCGGCGAGCCGTCGTATTCGTCGAAGAAGCGGAAGGTGTTGTCGGTACTGACCAGGGCCAGCTTGATACCGGCGCCCATTTGCCCGCCGAGCAGGGGCCGCTCGTGGTCCACCTTAAAAGTGTAGATGTCGATATCGGTCGGGGTTTCGTTGGTGTTGATCTTTTCCCGGAAAGTAACCGTTTCCGTAGGGTCGAGGTAAAAGTTGGGCTGGTAGGCGGCGCCTTCGTTGCGGAATAGGCCGTAGTCGGCGTCGATATTCCAGATCATTCCGTTCTTGTTGTCAAAACGGTAATTGAGGTTGAAATTGAGGTTATCCCTCGACCTGTCCTCATTGCTTCGGGCGAGCAACACGGTGTCTACCCGGTTAAACTCAATAGGCCCGAAGGGCGTACGGCTGGTGCTCCACCCTTTGTTATCGCTGATGTAACCGGTAGTGAGAAAACCCACCGTATGCTTGTCCCCCAGGAAGAAGTCCGTCCCGGCCTTGAAGTTGTGGCTGTTCCAGTGCCACCCCTGGTCGTTCTTCTGGTCGTAGAACATGCCCAGCTGCCGGCGGTAGAGGTCCATAAAATTGCGGTTCTCCCCTTCTGAATGGGAGTAGCTGCCGAAGGCATTGAGGTGTTCGTTGCGGTAGTTGCCGCTCACCGTACCGTTGTACTGCGGCACTTTCCCTACGGAGTATCCCAGGTTCACGTTGGCATTGGCGCCCAGCCGCTTGTCCTTTTTCATGCGGATGTTGATGATGCCCGCATTGCCTTCGGCATCGTACCGGGAAGAGGGGTTGGTGATCACCTCAATAGCCTCTATTTCGTCACTTTGTACGGTCTTGAGGAAAGCCGCCAGGTCGGCGGCGCTGAGCGGAGAGAGTTTCCCGTCGATGTACACCTGTACGCCGGCCCTGCCCAGGAGATTGATGTTGTCGTTATTATCCACGACCACGCCCGGGGCTTTGCGCAGCAGTTCAAAAGCCGAGCTCCCGGAAGCATTGATGGTATTTTCCACGTTGAAGACCATCTTGTCCGGCCGCACTTCCACCAGGGGTTTCTCGGCGGTGACGACGACCTCCGACAACTCAATATTGGCCTCCTGCAGGTGGATCACCGGCATATCGTACTGCTGGCCGGGCTGCAGCTGAAATGTTTCGGATTGATAGGGAGGAAGGCCTACATAGGTTATGCCGATCCAATAGTGGCCTTCCGGTACGCGGTCCATCACAAAGCGCCCGGCGGGATCGGTAACTTCAACCTTCACCAGGCTGGAATCGGCGGCCGCATGCAATACGACATTGGCAAACTCGAGGGGCGCGCCGTCCGGCCCTTCGGCCTTGCCGCTGATCTTCGCTCCTTGATTGTGGTTGTACTGGGAAAAGGAAAAGGTGGGTAGCAGGCACAAAAGCGCCCACAAATAGCCGGAAGCTATCGTTCTCATTACGTCGGGTTTGATATTCAACAATCGGGTGATGGGGACAAATGTAAGAGAAACGACAGAAGCGGGAATATTATATCGACGAACGGGGGGGTTCTGCTATACCAAAGAAGGGAAAATAGTAGCCGGGGGCGAGGTTGCCACCCGGGATCTTCGGTTCAGAGGGCTCCGGGGGGAAAAACCGAAGATCCCGGACAAACTCAAGCCTGGGCTTTGGGGGTATTAAAGCTCATCGGCGGGAACGGGGGCTGTTCCGGCTCATCGATCACGCCGAACTGGGCTTCGAACTTCTTCACATTGTCCGCCAGGGCGCGCAGCAGGCGCTTGGCGTGCTGAGGCGTCAGGATGATGCGCGACTTGACCTTCGCCTTGGGCACATTGGGCACCATGCGGATGAAGTCGACAACGAATTCGGAATTGGAATGCGAGATGATGGCCAGGTTGGAATAGGTTCCTTCCGCCACTTCTTCCGGCAATTCAACATTTAACTGGTTTTGTCCTTTCTTTGCATCTGACATGTTCACGTATTTTTCAGAATATTAAACGCCAATATCGGAATTATAAACAAGCTAAACAAACCATGGAAAAATACCTTAGGGAAAATCAGAAACTGTGGGATGAATGGGCCGCCTTTCATCCGGATACGGCCATGTATGATATCCGCAGTTTCCTCAAAGGGCGCAATTCCCTGATGCCGATAGAGCGGGAGGCGCTGGGCGACGTCAGCGGCAAACGCCTGCTGCACCTGCAGTGCCATTTCGGCCAGGATACGCTCTCCTGGGCGCGCCTGGGCGCCAGCGCCACCGGAGTGGATTTCTCGGAAAAGGCCATCGAA
Organism: Phaeodactylibacter sp.; assembly: GCA_024103175.1. Taxonomy (GTDB): domain Bacteria; phylum Bacteroidota; class Bacteroidia; order Chitinophagales; family Saprospiraceae; genus JACJXW01. The sequence continues at coordinate 15,016 of JAGFJE010000341.1, read as the reverse complement.
ACGGCCCGCCGGCTCAACCGGGAACTGGGACTGGATGCCGAGTTCGTCCAATCCGATGTCCTCAACCTCAAAGGAAAGCTGGAAGGGCAGTTCGACATCGTCTTCACCTCCTACGGCGTGATCACCTGGCTTCCCAGCCTGCAATCATGGGCAGAGGTTATCCGGCATTACCTAAAGCCGGGGGGAATATTTCTCATGGTGGAATTCCACCCCGCTTTCATGATCTTCGACCTGGAAACGGGGCGCCCGGCTTACTCCTACTTCCATGAGGAAGCTCCCGTTGAAATAGATATCGACGGGGGCTCCTATGCCGGCTCCTATGAAGGGGGAGCGGTCCGCAAGGAGTACAGCTGGCAACATACCCTCAGCGACATTATTATGGCCCTGCTGGATGCCGGGCTGACACTGGAGGAATTCCGGGAATACGACTATTCTCCTTATGACTGCTGGCCGCAGATGGAGGAAGTTGCGCCCGGGCGATACCGGTCGAAGTTATTGCCCGGGGCGCCGCACCTGTTTTCTTTGAAGATGAGAGGTTAGGGCTAACTTTACTGGATTTTGTCACCTCGCCAGACGACACCTTTCGCCTTAAAACTGCAGTGATTTAAGCTAAAGTCCGGTATAAAGGCGAAAGATGTCGCCTGGCTGAGTGCTAAGCAAATACAGTTTTGGAAACTTGTCAAGTCTCAGATCCCAAAGGGGAAGTTATTCTTCGCTGCTCCATTACCATTAGCATCTCCGACAAACACTGCCGGGTTAACAAGGCTGGGGGCTGGCTGTAAACCCGGCAGGTTGGGCGCGTTTATTTTTTCACTTTCTTCTTCCCCTTGCTGAAGGCATTGGGCACTTCCAGTTCGATAAACTCCTTGATCTGGCTCAGGGTCATCTCGCTGGCCATTTCGGCGTCTACCTTCTTACCGTCTACCTTGGGAAACTTGATGTTCTTCTTTTTGAAGCGGATGTAAGGCCCCCAGCGGCCATTCTCCACGGAGATCTTTTCGTCCTCCCATTTGTGGATGTAGCGGTTGGCCTCCTTTTCGACCTTTTTCTCGATCAGCTCGTGCATCTCATCCTGGGAGAGGTTGTCGAAATTATACTTCCGGGGTACGTTGACGTACAGGTCGTTCCACTTGAGATAAGGCCCGAAACGCCCCTTGCCTTTGGTGATGGGATGCCCTTTATAGCTACCCACCGGCGCGTCTTCTTTCTGCTTCATGCGGATCAGCTCGATGGCGCGCTCCAGGGAGACCGCAAGGGGGTCTTCGCCCTTCGGGATAGAGACGAACTTATCTCCGTGGCGCACATAGGGGCCGTAGCGCCCAACCCCGACGGCGACTTCCTCGCCCTGAAACTCACCCAGGTCCTTGGGCAGGGCGAACAGCTTCATCGCCTCCTCATAAGTGATGGTCTCCATCGACTGGGCCGGTTGCAGGTTGGCGTACTTCGGCTTTTCGTCCTCTTCCAGCTCTTCCGGCGCGCCGATCTGCGCTACCGGGCCCAGGCGGGTCATCCGGGTGAGCACGGTGCGCCCCGTTTCGGGGTCCTTGCCCAGGATGCGCTCGCGGGTGGGGCGGTCGGCATTGGCCAGCGTTTCTTCAACGGTTTCGTGGAAAGGCCCGTAGAAGGACTTGAGCATAGAGGTCCATTCCCGGCCCCCTTCGGCAATTTTGTCGAACTCCTTTTCGATATCGGCCGTGAAGCCGTAGTCCATGATCTCCTTGAAATGCTCGCTGAGGAAGTCGCTCACCGTGATGCCCATATCGGTGGGAAACAGGCGGTTCTTTACCGCCCCGGTGACCTCCGTCTTTTTCTCTTTGTTGATCTCGCCCTTTTTAGTGAGCGTCAGCACCTGGTATTCCCGCTCTTCCCCGTCGCGGCTCTCCTTGACGATGTAGCCCCTGCCTTCCTCCATGATCTTGCTGATGGTGGGTGCGTAGGTCGAAGGCCGGCCGATGCCTAGTTCTTCCAGTTGTTTGACCAGCCCGGCTTCCGTGTAGCGGGCGGGCGGGCGGGTGAAGCGCTCGGTGGCCGTCATGTAGTCCAAGTTGAGTTCCTGGCCCTTTTTGAGCGGAGGCAGCATGCCTTTGGCCTCTTCTTCCTCTTCGTCATCGGTAGATTCGAGGTATACTTTGAGAAAACCGTCGAATTTCAGCACCTCGCCTTCCGCTTTGAGGTAAGCGTCGGGCAGGGAGGAGATGCCGATCTTAACAATCGTTTTTTCTACAACGGCGTCCGCCATCTGGGAGGCAATGGCCCGCTTCCAGATCAGTTCGTAGAGGCGCTGCTCGTCGCGGCTGCCCGTCACCATCTGCCGGTTGATGTAGGTGGGGCGGATGGCCTCGTGCGCTTCCTGGGCGCCGGCGGACTTGCTCTTGTAGCGGCGCGTTTTTACGTAGTTCTTTCCGTAGCTGGACTCGATCTCCTGGGCGATACTGGCCAGGGCCGTCTCGCTGAGCGCCGTGGAGTCAGTACGCATATAGGTGATGTTACCGGCCTCGTAGAGGCGCTGGGCCACCGACATGGTGCGCTGCACGGAAAAGCCCAGCTTGCGGCTCGCTTCCTGCTGCAGCGTAGAAGTAGTAAAGGGCGGTGTGGGGCGGCGATTCAGGGGCTTTACATCGATGTCGTCGATGCGGAACAGGGCGCCGCGGCAGCTTTCCAGAAAAGCCTGCGCGTCCTTCTCGGTATCGTAGCGGGTAGGGCTTTCCGCTTTCAGCTTCACAGTTTTGCCCTGCTCGTTCTTTACATCGAAAATGGCGTTGACCCGGAAGAAAGGCGTAGGTTCGAAATTGATGATCTCCCGTTCGCGTTCGACGATGAGCTTCACAGCCACCGACTGTACGCGGCCGGCCGAGAGCTTGCCTTTGATCTTGCGCCACAGGATGCCCGAAAGCTCATACCCGACGAGGCGGTCCAGCACCCGGCGGGCCTGCTGGGCATTGACGAGGTTGACATCGAGCTTGCGGGGGTTCTGCACGGCATTCTGAATGGCCGGCTTGGTGATCTCGCGGAAGACGATCCGCTTGGCCTGGCTTTCGTTCAACCCCAGCACCTGGCAGAGGTGCCAGGAAATGGCCTCTCCTTCCCGGTCTTCATCGGTGGCGAGCCACACCTCGTCCACCTTCTTCACCCAATCTTTCAACTCCTTTACTACTTTCTTCTTCTCCGGGGAGACGACGTACTTGGGCTTGAAGTTGTTCTCTACGTCAACTGCACCCTCACTCTTCTCAAGATCGCGAATATGGCCGAAACTGGATTTTACGGTAAAATCCTTTCCCAAAAACTTTTCAATGGTCTTCGCCTTGGCAGGCGACTCTACTATGAGTAGGTTCTTTGGCATATTTTAGTATGGTTTTTTCAAAATTTTCCGGCCCGTTTACAGCCGGCTACGGTCGAATAACGGAAAAATCGCCGCTTTGATTCATTTTCGGGCAAAAGCCCTTCGAAAGATGCAAATGTAAAAATTTTAGAATTTGTTCAATGCGCCCCACATTTAATGTAGCTCCTGCCTTTTATCATTCCCTCATTTTTACCCGTCCGAAGCTTTAGCGAAGGCGGGCCTCCATTCCCTGCCCGCAAAGATATACCTTATTCCCAATACCCCGCCAGGACAACCTGCGCCTCTTTTGTCCGGGGCTTTTTGGCCGATTCCACAGTATAAACATTTTTTTCGAATTGATTTTCAATGGCTTGGATGAAGCCCCTCCTCAACACACTTTAACATTTATTTCATATAAATTTTATCTTAATAAATTTCCCGGCAGGCATTTTTTTGTAAATTTGTGCCCTGCGGAATTCGCCCTGCCGGCCATTCCGGGACAAAACAGCCCTTCGGATAGCCAACCGCTAAAATGAAATGCCTAACAACCCATATCAAAATAATTTATCAGTTTCGAAATACGTTTAGATATACTGACAAACGCTTGTTCCTTTTAGAGGAATACACAATCAGTACAATAAAGAATTTTAAGGTACCTGGACAAAGATGGTGAGGATTGGCGTACTATTTAAACCCCGGATAATCACTCATTCACTCATTCACTCAATCACTCAATCACTCAATCACTCATTCACTCACTCCACGTACCTACCCCCTAATTTGTAAATCAGCCTATGCGCAGGTATTGGATACTTGTAATAACGGTTATTTTTTGTTCTAGCCTGTCTGCACAACGGTATTTCCCGATCAAGGTCGACAAGAAGTGGGGATTGATCAATGCCGATGGCAAGGTCGTCCTGTCTCCGGAATACGACGCCATCGGAGAATTCAAACGCTTTGGTTACGCCGTCATGCAGCGGGAGGGGCAGGTCGGGCTGCTGGCCGGCGGCGGCCACGAGCTCGTGCCTCCCCGGTACGACGACATCAAAGTCCTGGATTCCACCCTGATCGCAGTGATGGACCAGGGCCAGTGGATGGTGATCAACCTCTACGGAGACATCATTCTGGAAAAAGGCTATCAGCGGGTTGAGGTATGGGACGGCCACTACCTCGCCTACATGCAGAACGGCAAGTGGGGCCTGACCGACAAATACGGCAATAAGCTGGCCGAGCCGGTATACGACGACATTCAGCTGGAAGGAGGGCAGTTCTTTATTACCACCCGGGCCAACCGCCTGGGCCTGCTCTCCGGCACGGGAAGGGAGATCCTGCCCAATGAAGCCAACGAGATCCGCTTTTTCAACGACAGCCTTTTCTTCTACCGCTCCGGCGCCCTGTGGGGGGCGGCCGACTTCTACGGCATCCGGGTGATCCCCGCCGAATACCGCGCCTTCAGCCGCATATCCGACAATTTCATCAAACTCTCCAAAAACGACGGCCAGTTCGTCTACTCCCTCCCCTGTTCCCGCATCATTTCCGACGGCAGCTTCGACAATTATTATTCGTTCTCCAAACGCTACATCATCACCAAAAAGAAACGGCAGCTGGGCTTGCTGGACTGGTGCGGCAATGAGGTGCTCCCCCCCTCCTACAACGAGATCCAGGCTTACGACCAGAAGCTGTTCCGCGTCAACTTCCAGGGCAAATGGGGGGTGGTCCGGGCCGGAGGCATTGCGGTGATCCCCTTTGAATATGAGTATATCGCCCCGCTGCGCGCCAAAGCCTGTATGGTGAAGAAAGACGGCCGCTTCGGCATCGTCAACTTCCGGGGAGAAGAAGTGGCCCCCCCGGTTTACCACCGCATCGAGATGAATGGCAACCAGGCCCGGGCCTACCGCTTGCAGGGCGATGGCAAAAGCGAAGCGCTGACCCTGCTGCGCCTGGACGAGGAAGGACGGCTGCGCGACACCAGCAACTTTCAGAACCATTTCCAGATCACCATCACCCCCCCCGGCCTGCCGCCGGCTGAAAGCAGCGCCAATGACTACCTCCTCGGGCAGTTCGAATGGTTCTACTCTCCCAAAGAAGACCGCTGGGGCCTGCGCCGCCTGCAGGACGGCGAAGTGCAGATCGACCCCAAGTTCCATACCGTGCGGGTAGAACGCAGCCTGGGTTTCACGCTGGTGGGTATCGAAAAATCGGAGCGTTACGAATTTGAACGCACCACTTTCCGCTTTGACATGGCCTACGGCCTGGTGAGCAACGAGCTGGGCCTGCTGGTCACCGAGATGGACTTCTGGGACGTCCGCTTCGATGACTTCCGCAAGGGCTACCCGGTGGCGCGCGTCGTCTTCGCCAACGGCCGCCACGGCCTGGTCGACCGCATCGGGCGCATCGTGCGCCGCGACCTGGCCTACCTGGGCGATTTCACCGACGGGGTGGCCCGCTTCAGCTTCGCCGGCCGCCTATCCGGAAATATGAAACCGGAACACAGCCTGAGCAAACTGCGCACCTACCTCAACGGCCTGGCTTCCCCCGGCGTCATGCTCGACTATACCCAATACGACCAGCTCTTCCGCCACGACGCCTCCCTGACCTGCGACGGCTGCGAATGGGGCTACATCGACACGTCAGCCCAGGTGATCGTGCCCCCCCAGTATACCTTCGCCAAAGATTTCGTCAACGACGTGGGCATCGTGGAATGCCACGGCAAGTGGGGCATGGTCAACCGCGATGCCGACGTGCTCATCCCCTGCCGGTACGACGGGGTGCAGTTCCTGGAAAATACCGACAACAAGATCGTGCGCGTCTACATCCGGGAGCCCAAGTACGGGCTGATCGACACCCTGGGGCAGCTCACCGTCAGCGCCGTTTTCGATGAGATCGGCTCCTTCCGGGAAGGGCGCCTGGCCGTCAAACGCAACGGCCTGTGGGGCTTTGTCGACCGCGACGGCCTGGAGGTCATCCCCTGCCGCTTCCGAGAGGTGCAGAACTTCAGCGACGGCCTGGCCGCCGCCAAACTGGGCAACAACTGGGGCTTCGTCGATAAACAGGGCGATGTGGCGGTGGACTTCCTCTACCGCCGGGCGGGCAACTTCCACAACGGCCTGGCCTGGGTGTATACCGACAATGGCGTGGGGTATATCAACAGCGCCGGCGACTTCATGGCGCCTCCGAAATTTGACAAAGGGTTCGACTTCCATCACGGCATCGCCCGGGTAGTGGTCAACAACGAATACGGCCTGATCGACAGCCTGGGGCGCTTCGTTCAACGGCCGCGCTACTCCGAGATCCAGGAATTCAACGAATACGGCCTGGCAGTGGCCCGCTTCGGCAACAACAACATCCGCTACGGCCTGATCGGGCGCGACGGCGAGCTGATCAACAACCTCAACCTGCGCGAAATACAGCCCTTCAGCGAAGGCCTGGCCGCCGTGAAATACAAGGACGGCTACGGCTTCATCGACACCACCGGCAAATTGGTGATCCCGGATATTTACTCCAAAGTGTCCTCCTTCTCCGAAGGCCTGGCCGCCGTGCAGAAAGACGGCGCCTGCGGCTACATCAACTCCAAAGGCGAGGTTGTCATCCCCTTCGAGTACTCCAAATGCCTGGACTTCAACGGCGGCAAAGCCGTCGTCTACAAAGGCATCCGCAAGGCCGGCCTGGTCGACCGCCAGGGCAACCTGCTGATCGAGCCCAGCGTCGACCGCATGCTGGCCTTCCAGGAAGGCCGCGGCCTGGTGCGCGACGAAAAGTACCGCTTCTACTACATCACCGAACAGGCCCACCTCTACGACGGCTACTACGAAAAGGCCACCGAGTTTAAACACGGCGTCGCCGTAGTGCAGGTCGACGGCAAATGGGGCATCATCAACCAAAAAGGCATCGAACTCATCCCGCCGAAATACGACAAGATCGAGAACTTCGAGGAGGGCTACGCGAAAGTGCGCATACAGGGCTTCAGCGGCCTGGCCAGCCTCAACGGCGACCTCATCGTACAGCCCGACTACGAGTACATCAGCTACGCCGGAGAGGGGCTCTTCCGCGTCGAGCAGGGGGATATGATCGGGTATTTTGATATGGAGGGGCACTGGGTGTGGGATCTGAGGAAGTAGTTGATTCGTGATTCGTGGATTCGTTGCCCGTCTCCTTCGGAGCCGGGTGAAATTCGTTATTCGTTGATTGGCTATTGACGTCCACGGACTATCCCTTATACCGGTGAATCCAGAAAAAATACAACTTCCCATCAACAACTTTTTTCAGGAGCTTTGCCGACGAATGCACAAATGCACCTATACACTTATACACCCTAAACAAACGCCTCCATCTCCCGATACACCAAATCCACCGGCAGCCCCATAATATTGGCATACGTCCCTTCTATCCGGTCGATCTTACACAGGCCGATCCACTCCTGAATGGCGTAGGCGCCCGCCTTGTCGAAGGGCCGGCAGGTGCGGATGTAGTAGTCGATCTCTTCGTCCGCCAGCTCGGCGAAGTGGACGCGGGACTCGCCGGCAAACACCCGCTCCTTGTCGCTGGACAGCAGGCAGACGCCGGTGATGACGCGGTGCACCTGGCCGGAGAGGCGGCGCAGAATACGGCGGGCGTCTTCCGCGTCCTCCGGTTTATTGTAGATGGTATCGCCCAGGATGACCACGCTGTCGGCGGTGAGCAGCACCTCGCCGGCGGTGATCAGAGAGCGGGCGGCGTGGGCCTTGCGTTGGGCCAGAAAGGGCGCCACCTCGTCCACCGGCATATCCGCCGGGAAGGACTCGTCAATGGGCACGGCCTTCACTTCGAAGGTAAAGCCCGCCTGCTCCAGCAATTGCCGGCGGCGGGGGGACTGGGAAGCGAGGATGATCTTTTTTTTGAGGATGTCCATCATGAACTGGCCGGCCTTTTCGGCAGGCTATTGTGAGCTGCAAGTTAAGTACTTTGCAAATTAAGTTTTATAATGTTGAGGAAGACTTGACAAGTTTCCCGGCAGGCCCTTCGCTGAAAACTTGTCAAGTCTAATCTTAGGCAAAATCTGTTATAGCATTTAAGTGACACGGTATTGAACCTATTGCGGTGTCTTTACAAACTTACTGTTCCCCAGCAGCCGCCCCTCTTGATCGGCCAACTGCAGGAAGTACAGCCCGGCCGGAAGGCGGCTGATGTCTACAACCTCTGTGCCGGACAATGCCTGAACAGTATGCCGGGACAACAACTGCCCGGCAGCGCTACGGATGTGCAGGCGGGCGCCAGGTTGCAGGCCCGGAGGCAGCTGAACTTGGATCTCCGCGCCGGCCGGGTTGGGAAACACCCGGAGCTGCCGCACCGGCTGGCGGGCGTCCCTCACACTGGTCAGCGGCTTGGGGTAGCAGATTTCGATGGCCCAATTGCGCAGCACGCCGTTGTCTATATCTTTGGCCAGCAGCAGTTGCCATTCCCCCCGGGCGCTCTGCCCGGCGTAGGTTTTCAGTTCCTCCTCCGGGCGGTAAGTGCCGCCATCCGCATAGGGGCAGGGGACTTCCTCCGCCGCCGAATCATCCAGGCTGAGGTCGAAGGAAATACCGAACTCACAATCCTTAGTGATCAGATCGATGATGGGCCCCTCCGGGCTCCTCAGCCGCAGGTTGAGGTCGTTGATGGGAACGTGAAAGCCATCCAGGCCGAGGACATTGACGTCCCGGATAATGAGATCCTCCTCAACCGTGATGATGGAGATGATGATGGGATCCGGCTCCGAGAGGGGTAAGGGCAGGCTGTCGGTGGTAAAAACCTGGCACCGGATCACTTCGGTCTCGAAGAAGCTTTCGGAGAAAGGCCCGGCGCCACAGCCCGGGTTGCCGCCCTGCACCCGCCAGAAGATCAGGCTGCTGTCCGGCAACTGGACGGGTACGGAAAAGGAAGTGCTCAAAATCCCTTCCTGCGTGTAGAAAATGTCAGTAAAGCCTGGGTCCAGAGCGATCTCCACATTGTAGTTAGCGGCATTGGGTTCGGCTTCCCAGCTAAGGATAGGAAGGGTAGAAACTTCCGGTTCATTCTCTACGGGGGAAAGGAGGGATATTGGCCCGGGAGCGCCGGTGTAGAGTTCATAGAACAGTTCCAGTGTATCGGCAACCTCATCCCCGTTGGCGATAAGCCGGAAGGAATAAATGCCACTCGCCACACCGTCAAAATTGGAAAGGGTGAGCATGGTTTGAGCGGGCAGGGTATCCGGAACCTCGATTTCGGCTTCTACCTCGCCGGGCAGGCCTTCCACACTGAAGGTTACCTCCCCATCGAATCCCAGGCGCGGCATCAGCAGTATGTCATAGGCCAGGCTCTGTTCGCCACAGGCCACCCGGCTGATGGAGGGAGTCCCCAGGGAAATACCAGGCCCCGTCGCCGGCGTGATCGTTATGTTGTCATTGTTGATATCGAAAAAGACATTGCCCACCGCTTTTACCTTCACCCGGAACTGGCCGCCCTGCAGCGTGTCGGGCAGGAACACCAGCGCATTGCCATCATTGGCCAGGCTGTCGGCCAGCAGGATGGGGTAAGTAAAGCCGCCGTCCGCAGAAAGGTAGATGTTCACCCGGGCGGCGTTTACCGGCGCCTGATCGGTATTGGCCACCTCCCACTCGACGGTTTGGAAGGAGCCGGCCGGCCAGGTGGTGGGGCTGTTCTGGGATAGCACCCGGAAGGGGCCCGCCTCATCGGTTACCTGCAGGGTAAGTTCATCCCAGGCTATGCCTCCTCCCAACCCGTGGTTGTCGCGAACGGTGGCGTGGAAATTCATAGGGCGGGCATAGCCGGGCAGGAGTTCTCCAAACACCTGTACATTATTGACGATGCTCGATATGCGGGGAAAGACCCGGGTAGGGCTGGTGGAAAGGGCATAGGAGCGGAACAGGGGCGCATTGCCCTGAGGGGCATTTACCGGAGTGCTGGGGCCAATGTCGATCTGTTCCCAGGAGTAAGTCAGGGAATCGCCTTCCATATCGGCAGCGAAGGCCGTCAGCTCAAACGGAGTGGACATGGGAATAAACAACCCCGATTCTCCGGCTTCCACCAACGGAGGCGTATTGGAAGTGGGTATTTTTTCCGGGCAGGTGTTCCCGAACCCGGATTCTACGAAGGGGATCATATCTTCGAGGTTGCCGGTGTGAAAATGGTCGTTGCTGCTGTTGGCAATATTGTCGGCCCCGCAAATGCCCGCGTACCCCATGATGGTGGTAGCGCTGCCCGGTTCATAAGGGCGCTCACCCTGAGACCCCTCGCAGTAATTAAATGTATGCAGCCCGCCGTACTGGTGGCCCAGTTCATGAGCAACGTAGTCGATATCGAAGGGGTCGCCCACCGGATTGGCCAGGCCGGTATAGCCCAGGCCTTTTTGCCCCGAACGGCAGACTGTCTCAATGGAAGCGACCCCGCCGCCGCCGCCCCGGTCGAACACATGCCCTACGTCGTAATTTTCAGAGCCGATAACCTGGTCCAGCGTGGTTTGATTCTGGTTTCGTTTGGAAACATCAGAGCCGGAAAAGGGGTCTTCCGAAGCGTTGAGAAAGACGACCTGATGATTGCTGTCGATGAGGATCATGCGCACCGATAGGTCCCGCTCGTAAACCCCATTCACCCGGTTCATCGTGGTAGCGATGGCCGCCAGGGCGCCTTCCACCGTCCCCCCGTGGTACTGCGTGTATTCTCCCGTCGCGGATACCGCCAGGCGGTACGTCCGCAATTCCTCTCCCGTCCTGCCCAGGACCTTGGCATCCTGCGGGCCCGGTTCCGGTATTTTCAGGGATTCCTCCGTCAGGCATTCGAATTTTTCACCGCTCTCAAAATCACGCCTGTAGTAGGACAGATAGGCGCCCTCGTTCAGCAAGTGAAAATAAGGGTCTATAAAATAGGCGTCCTCCCCGGCCAGCACCATAGCGTGAAAGCCGTGAGGGGTATAATCGATCCGCGCCAGGGCAGTGGGGTTGTCCACACCCTTGCCCAGGTAGGTTTTGACCTGCGGAAAGCGTTTTGCCAGGCCCGGCGCCATAACGGGCGACTCGCAGAGCCGAAAAGTTTCCATCCGCCCGTCGGGGCGGGGCAATTTCAGGGTGTAGGTGGAAACGGCGGCGTTGGCAACCGATTCATCGGGGGCGCCGGCCAGATGCCGGAGCATGGCTTCGGTATCGAGCTGCAGCACGCGGTAGCTCTTTGGAACGATCACCCGTTCAGCGCCGGGGCGGCTGGGTTCTTCCGCATCCTGCCATATGGATCGGTTATTTTGTGCAATAAGGCCGGTGGAAAGCCAGAGGAAAGAAAAGCAAAGTACGAGTTTATACATAACAGAGTTTTTTCTATGTACCATCGGGGCCACAAAGTGGAAGTTGATCCTTCTCCAAGCCCGGGCTACAGCTTCAGCTCCTCTGGAACCTAATGAGAAGGCCCCGGAAATCAAACGCCGAAGATCAATTTTCACCAAACAAACCAACCGCCTGCGAAAGTAAAGAGTGTATTCATTATAATTGTTCAAATGTTTCTCTTTTGTCAGGGCGTTCACAAAAAACCGGTGAATTGCAATGAAATGCCGAAAATAAGGTTATTCATTACCTTTGCGATAAAAATGCCGGCAAAAGATTTTTACCTTGGTTGCAGCAAAACTGGACTGATCAGAATGTTGCTGATGAATTAACTGCAAAAGGAGTCGACCGGAAAGCTATCGTTCTGGGTTTTGTGCCTCCTTATGAAAGAGCCCATACGGGTTACGCCTAAAAGAATTGGTTCTTTGACAGATCCTGTGTTACAAAGGATTAGCCAAAGAAGGAAAGATGCTTGCCTCAAAACGGATCACAACATAATGAACGACACCCACAGCCAACGCATAGCCGAACGCCTCAACATCCCCATCCGGAAGGTGGGCAACACCCTCAGCCTGCTATCGGAGGGCGCCACCATCCCCTTCATCGCCCGCTACCGCAAGGAAGCCACCGGCTCCCTCGATGAAGTGGAAGTGGCCGACATACAGCGGGAGGCCAAAAAACTGGAAGAACTGGATAAGCGGCGGGAAACCATCCTGAACGCCATCGAGGAGCAGGGCAAACTCACCGACGAGCTGCGCCGCCGCATCGAAGGAACCTGGGACGCCACCGTACTGGAAGACCTCTACCTGCCCTACAAGCGCAAGCGCAAGACCCGCGCCTCCGCCGCCCGCGAAAAGGGATTGGAGCCGCTGGCAGAAGTGATCTTCCGGCAGGAAAATAACAAAATAGAGGAACTCGCCGGCAGTTTTATCACCAACGAAGTACCCACCGTAGAAGAGGCCCTTCAGGGCGCCCGCGACATCATCGCCGAGTGGATCAACGAAGATGAAAAGGCCCGCAACAAAGTGCGCTTCCTCTTCCGCAAAGGGGCGGTTATATCTTCAAAAGTGGCCCGCGGCAAAGAGGAGGAGGGCGCCAAATACCGCGATTATTTTGAATACGAAGAGCCGCTTAAAAAGTGCCCTTCCCACCGCCTGCTGGCCATGCGCCGCGGCGAAGAGGAAGGCTTCCTGCGGGTGAGCATCAGCCCGGACGAGGAGGACACCCTCTTTCAACTGGAACGCATCTACCTCAAAGGCAACGGCCCGGCCAGCCGGCAGGTCAAAGAAGCCCTGCACGACAGCTACAAGCGCCTGCTGGGGCCGTCCATTGAAACGGAATTCCGCAACAGCTCCAAGGAAAAGGCCGACGAGGAAGCCATCGAAGTGTTCGCCACCAACCTGCGGCAGTTGCTGCTCGGCGCACCCCTGGGCCAGAAGCGCACCCTGGGCATCGACCCCGGCTTCCGCACCGGCTGCAAGGTGGTGGCGCTCGACGAGAGCGGACAGTTGCTGCAGAACACCACCATCTATCCCCACCCGCCTCAGTCGGACGAATACAATGCCAGCCGCACCCTGGAGCATCTCGTACAGCAATTCGGTATCGAGGCCATCGCCGTGGGCAATGGCACCGCCGGGCGGGAGACGATGGCTTTCTGCCGCAGGCTCAAGTTCGGCCGCCCGGTGGAGGTATTTTTGGCCAACGAGGCCGGCGCGTCCATCTACTCCGCCTCCGATGTGGCCCGGGAGGAATTCCCCGATCAGGATGTCACCGTGCGCGGCGCCGTGTCCATCGGCCGCCGCCTGATGGACCCCCTGGCGGAGCTGGTCAAGATCGACCCCAAGTCGATCGGCGTGGGGCAATACCAGCACGACGTCAACCAGACGCGCCTCAAGGAGAGCCTCGACCAGGTGGTGGAAAGCTGCGTCAACTCGGTAGGCATCAACGTCAATACCGCCAGCAAGCACCTGCTGGCCTACGTCTCCGGCCTGGGGCCGGCACTGGCGCAGAATATCGTCGACTACCGCTCTGAAAAGGGCGCCTTCCAGGCCCGCAAAGAGCTGATGAAAGTGGCCCGCATGGGCGAAAAGTCCTTCGAGCAGTCCGCCGGATTCCTCCGCATCCGCGACGGCAAAAACCCGCTGGACAATACCGCCGTGCACCCCGAGAGCTACCCCATCGTGGAGCAGATGGCCCGCGACCAGGGCTGCAGCGTGGAGGACCTCATCCAGCGGCCGGACCTGCGCAAAAAAATCGATTTAAAAAAGTACGTCACCGACAGCGTCGGCCTGCCCACCCTCACCGACATCATGAAGGAACTGGAAAAGCCGGGGCTGGACCCCCGCGGCGCCGCCCGCCCCTTCGAGTTCGCCAACATACAGTCGATCGAAGACCTGCATATCGGAATGGTAGTGCCGGGCATCGTCAACAACATCACCAACTTCGGCGCTTTTGTGGACATCGGCATCAAGGAGAGCGGCCTGGTGCACATCTCCCAACTGGCCAATAAGTTCGTTAAGAACCCGGCGGATGTGGTCAGCCTGGGGCAGGAGGTGACAGTGAAGGTGATGGACGTGGATTTGAAGCGGGGAAGGGTGCAGTTGTCGATGAAGGAGGTGTAGGATGGGGCTGAAGGGGGAGGGCGGTTCGCGGTTGCAGCCCGCGGGGCTAATTCGGGAGTGTTCGAAATTCGCTGTTCGCCGTTCGCAAGTCCCTGAAAATCAAGGGATGTTTTTCAGAAGAGGCTACCAGTCTAGCGCTGGACAAAGTCGGAAATCGGAAGTCGGAATGACTTTGGACGTTCCGCAACATCTTGGCTATCTATAGTGTCCAACGTTAGACGGGTAGCCTCAGAAGACACAGAAAATTGAACTATCCCGCTAATTCCTGGTTGGGCCCGCTTCCTGCAGCCCAAGAGGTTAATGAACCTTCACCGGAACTTTCCCCTCTGCAAAAACAACTTCTCGATGAGCCGGGAAATATTTCGGCTACACATCAACCTACTCCTGATCATTCGGTGAAGCAGTTGGAGCGCGCCGCCTTCGTCTCACTTCGGCGGCCGGTGAGCGACATTTTACCGGGCTCATGGAGATGGGCCCGGCTTTCGCGCCAGGGGCCTACCTTTTCCCGCTAAAGCGCCCGCCGGGCATTTGACAGGATGCAAGCCTCCCCCGCCTCCCGGCGTCATGCCGAGACAGGCTCTCCAAAGGAGGGGCGATTGCATTCGGTGAATGCGGCCAAACGGATGTGCTCTCTCCCCGTCCGCTGAAGCCTTGGCGAAAACGGATACCATCGATGGAATCGTCCCCGCCTTCGCATAAAGCTTCGGCGGGCGGAGACAGTCCTACCTTAATCTGGATGGCTCTCCTAC
>JAGFJE010000339.1 GCA_024103175.1 Phaeodactylibacter sp. | reverse complement strand
CCTTCCTCCACGATACGCCCCTGGTACATGACCATGACCCGGTCGGCGATCTCAGCGATGACGCCCAGGTCGTGCGTGATAAATATAATGGAGGACCGCATCTCCTGCTTCAGGTTGTTCATCAGGTCCAGGATGGCCTTTTGCACGGTTACATCCAGGGCAGTTGTGGGTTCATCTGCAATGAGAATGCCGGGGGAGCAGGACATGGCCATGGCGATCATCACCCGCTGCTTCTGGCCACCGGATAACTGGTGGGGATAGGCATCATAGATCCGTACCGGTTCCGGCAACTGCACCTTTTCGAAAAGGGACAACACCTTTTCCCGCGCCAGGCCGGCTTCCACTTTCTGGTGAATGCGGATCGTTTCCGCTACCTGTTCGCCGCAGCGAAAGACCGGGTTGAGGGAAGACATCGGCTCCTGAAAGATCATAGAGATCTCATTGCCCCGGTAGTACTGCATCTGCCGGCGGGAAACCTGCAGCAAGTCTACTCCATCCTTCTGTCCTTCCGGAAAGTACAGCACCTGCCCTCCAATGACTTTCCCGCCGGGGGCGGGCACCAGGCGCATGATGGAGAGGGAAGCGACCGATTTTCCGGACCCCGATTCCCCGACGATGCCTACCGTCTCTCCCCGGTGAATGGTGAAGCTCACCCCGTCTACGGCTTTCACCTCTCCTTCATCTGTAAAAAAGGAAGTCCGGAGATCTTTTACCTCTAAAATTTTATCTTTATTCATTTTTTAGCCGAAATGCCATCTGGCAGCAAATTTAAACAATTACTCATGAACAAAGCCATACTCTTCCTTTTCTCCTGCCTGCCCGTTTTCCTTCACGCCCAGGATAGCCTCAACATGTCTTTGCTCGGCGGGTGGGACGACCCCTCCTTGCCTTCCGCCGGCAGCATCAAATACAACGACATCTGGGGGTACGCTGATTGTGAAGGCAATGAATATGCCATTATGGGCTCCGCCCGCTACATTCATTTCATCAACATAACCGGCCCGGAAGGGCCGGTAGAAATAGCCCGTTTTGAAGGCAGCGTCAATTCCGTCTGGCGGGACTTCAAAACCTACGGCCGGTACGCTTACGCTGTAGCCGACCAGGGAACCGACGGGCTGATGGTTTTTGACCTGAGCCAGCTGCCTGGTTCCGTATCGCTGGTTTTCCAGGACAATGAAAATTTCACCCGCTCGCACAACGTATTCATCGACGTCCCGGCCGCCCGCCTCTATCTGGCGGGGTCCAACGCCATCTTCAATGGCGTTGCCGCCTACAGCCTTGCCGAGGATCCGGGGCAACCCGCTTTCCTGGGCACACAAACGCTGCCCGGAGGGTATTTCCACGACATATATGTACGCAACCACATCGCCTTTTGTTCCCACGGCGGCAACGGCCTCTGGGCTTATGACTTTTCCGACTTCGATAACATCCAGGTCCTGGGCAACCTGACTTCTTATCCAGAACAGGGCTATAACCACGCCAGCTGGCTCAGCGAAGACGGCGCGCAACTGGTCTTTGCCGATGAGACCCACGGCACGAGCCTAAAGCTGGTTGACGTGTCGGACCTCAGCAATATCCGCCTTCTGGACCTCTTCCGGTCGGAACTGCTCGCTCCGGAAGTTACCAACAGCATAGCCCACAATCCTTTTGTCCGGGAGCAGTACGCCATCGTTTCCTATTATCACGACGGCGTACAGATATTTGACCTCTCCAACCCGGAAGCAGTGGAAAGAATAGCATATTATGACACTTATCCTGAAAATCAGAACTACTCGGGATACCAGGGCTGCTGGGGCGTGTATCCCTTCCTTCCTTCCGGCAACATCATCGCCTCCGATATCAGCCACGGCCTGTTCGTCCTTTCGGCCGACAGCATCAGCTTCCGGGCGCCGGAACCTTTTGATGCCGCCATAGAGTTGGTTTCCGGCTCGCTCTCCGCCTGCGAGGGAGACACCATTTCCCTGGCGGCCGGCGCCCCTGGCCTTTTGTCTTACGAATGGCTGCTCGACGGCGAACACCTCGCTTCCGGCGCCGGGCTGCCCGCAGTGGCGCCGGGCGCTTACCAGTTGGTGGCAAGCAACGGAATATGTACCAAAATTTCGGAGGCTCTCGAACTGGAGTTCTTCTCCCTCCCGGAAGCTGAATTGCCGGAATCCCCCTTTATCTACTGCGGGGAAGCCCCGCCGGCCATCTCAACCCCTTCACAGGGGGACAATTACAACTGGTTTCTCAATGGAGAGGCCCTTGAGGGCCCGCACTCGGAAACGCTTGAAATAAGTGAAGGCGGGTTTTACCAGGTCGAGGTGTTCAGTAACGGGTGCAGCAGGCTCTCGGAAGAGCTGGAAGTCATATTGGGGGAAATGCCCTCTCCCGTACTCAACATTATCCTCCCGGAGTCGTTCTGCGCAGGAAGCGATACGGTGGCGATCGACGCCGGCGGCTCCGGCAACCAGTACTATATCGTTTCCGATGGAAACGGCGCCATCCTCGACTCTTTTATCCACACATATACCATCAGTGCATCTGGGTTTTATCAGATTGAAGCTTATACCGAATATTGCTCCCTGAGGCTGGAGCCCCTGGAAGTTACTTTCAATGCCCCGGTTGTCCCTACCCTGACGGTAGAGGGGAATACCCTGAGCAGCAGCCCGGCATCGGCATACCAGTGGTATAAAGACGGGGCCCCCATCTCCGGCGCTACCGGCCAAAGCTACACGGCGGAAGAAAGCGGCTTATATTCCGTGGAAACCACGGACGCCAATGGCTGTATGGCACAATCCGAAACCATTCTGCTGGAAATAACCACCGGGATAAGCATCCTGGCGGAAAAAGGGGTGAAAGCATACCCCAACCCGGTTGAAGGCCAGTTGTTCCTGGAGGCCCCTGCCCCACCCCGGGCTTACCGCCTGCTGAGCGCCAGTGGAGAAATGATCACCAGCTGGCGCCCCCTGGACTCAAAACCCTACATAATAGAAATGGGAACGCTGCCCTCCGGCATCTACCTGGTTCAGTTGCTTTTCGAAGAGGAGGTCGGCAGCCTGCGGGTTGCCAGGCGATAGGGGCAGGCCCTGTCCCCGGGCCGGGTTTTCCTTCCAGGTTGGGCTTGGAAGGAAAACCCGGCCCGGAAACCCATAAACCGCTGACAAAGATCATTTCGCGTTTCCCAAAAATTTTCTTTCTTTGGCACCACAAAATTAAGTGGAAGTTGACGGAGTATGTATTTGCAATTATTTTTGCAATACTGTTTGTCACTTGGAAATAATTTTTATTTTAAGTAGGCAAAATGGTTTTCAAAAGATATATTTGCCCTGCGCTTGGCGAATTAATTTGCTAAGCACCTCCGTCATCTATTGCTCAATACCTGTATTTTCCACAAGATCAACATCTTACGCCTATTCTTTCAAGCTGTTCCTGAAGTGCAACCAGGTTGACTCTCAGGATTCAACGGCATTCTTGCCATGACAAACAAAAACTAAATCTAAACTGTAGCTCTTATGAAAAATTTTCTACGCATGATCGTAGCTCTGACAGCGGTGCTTGTGCTGGCCAACCAGGCTATAGGGCAGGGCACCGTCAAGGGTACGGCGACAGATGAGAATGGGGAGGCCCTGATCGGCGCCACCATTCTGCTGGTTGGAACCAGTAAGGGGACAGCCACCGATTTTGATGGAAACTACGTGTTGGAGAATGTCCCGGCCGGGGAGCAGCAACTGCGTGCTTCTTATACCGGATATTCCGACCTGGTCAAAACCGTTACCGTGGTGGACGGGCAGGAAGTAACTATGAATTTCCAGCTGGGAGAAGATGTGGAAGTACTGGAAGAGGTTGTCGTCATCGGATACGGTACAGCCCGCAAGGAAGACGCCACGGGCGTTGTGGCAAAGATCTCTGACAAGGACTTCAACCGGGGCGCCATTGTCTCCCCGGAGAGCCTGCTTGCCGGAAAGGTGGCCGGGGTGCAGATCACTTCCAACAGCGGCGCGCCGGGGGAAGGGACCAAGGTTCGGATCCGCGGCGGTACATCCATCAATGCGAGCAATGAGCCGTTGTACGTCATCGACGGGGTTCCCATCGATAACGAAGGCTTTGCCGGCGGCCGCAACCCGCTGAACTTCCTCAACCCGAGCGACATCGAGTCCTTTACCGTCCTGAAGGACGCTTCCGCCACGGCCATCTACGGCTCCCGGGGCGCCAACGGGGTTATCATTATTACCACCAAAAAAGGGAAATCCGGCAGCCGCCCCCGAATTAATTATGAAGGGTACTACACCATTAACCAGATTGCCGGCGACCCGCAGGTGCTGGACGCCCAGGCCTTTCGCGATGTAGTGACCTTTATTGCTCCGGCCCGCCTAGAGCAACTGGGCAACGCCAACACCAACTGGTTCGATGAAATGCTGCGCACAGCCAATGGGCAGAACCACTCCCTTAGCATGAGCGGAGGTGGAGAGAACATGGGCTACCGCCTTTCCGCCGGCTATCAGAACCTGGAGGGCATCATCCGGGGCTCCGAGACGGAGCGTTTGAGTTTCAGCGCCAACTACAACCATAGCCTCTTTGACGGCCGCCTGGTCATCAATACCAATATCCGGGGCGCCAAGACTCAGGACCTGTTTGACCCGGGGCTTGGCGCGGCATGGGATTTTGACCCCACACAGCCGGTACGCGACCCGGACAATACTGCATTCGGAGGCTTCTTTGAATACGGCAACGCCCTGGCGCCGCGCAACCCGGTCTCGGCCGTTGAGCAACGCACCAATGTGGGCGATGCGTTCCGGAGCCTGGGCAACCTGGAACTCGAATATAAATTTGACGACCTGATTCCGGGGCTCAGCTTCAAAACCAACCTCGGGTATGACGTCAACAAGGGCGAAAGGACGGAATTTGAACCGTCGACCTACGTCAACACTCAGGTTTCCAACTTCAACGGACGGATCAAGATCGAAAACTACACGCGGACCAACTATCTGCTGGACGCCTACCTGAACTACAAGAAAAACCTCGGCCAGTTCCACCGCCTCGACCTCGTCGCCGGTTATTCTTATCAGGACTTCAACGAGGAATACCCCCTCTTCGAAGGGCAGAACCTGTCGACGGACGCTTTCGGCGCCAACCGCCCCGACCTGGCGGAAGACATTTTCCCGATGAATACCATCTGGGAGAACCGCCTGATCTCCTTCTTCGGCCGGGTGAACTACAACTTTGACGAGCGGTACCTGATCACCGCCACCCTTCGCCGGGACGGCTCCACCCGCTTCGGCCCGGAAGACCGCTGGGGCCTCTTCCCCTCCGCCGCATTCGCCTGGCGTATACTGGAAGAAGATTTTGCCAGTGGCCTGAAAGGGATATTCTCCGACCTCAAGCTTCGCCTGGGCTATGGCGTCACGGGTACCGAATCCATCGGCGATTACCGCTACTTGCCCAAGTACAGCTTCAGCGACGCCAGGGCTCAATACCAGATCGGTACGGCTGCCGACGGCACGCCCATATTTGTTAACACCGCACGGCCCGACCCCTACGACGCTGGCCTGAAGTGGGAAGAGACCACCTCCTACAACGTGGGCCTTGATTTTGGTTTCTCCAATGGCCGGATCAACGGTGCGCTCGAATATTACTACAAGAAAACTCAGGACCTGCTCTTCGAGGTGGACATTGCAGCCGGCACCAACCTGTCGGACCGCGTGCTGACCAACATCGGCGAGCTGGACAACCAGGGCGTGGAACTGACCCTGAACGGAGTGATCCTGAACAAGCCGGGCCTGTCCTGGGACCTGACCGGTAACATCGCCTACAACATCAACGAGGTGAAGGCTATCAGCAACATCGCCGGCGCCGGTATCCGCACCGGCGGCATCAACGGCGGCGTTGGTAATAACATCCAGATCATTCAGGTGGGCCAACAGGTCAACTCTTTCTTTGTCTACGAGCACAGGCTCGGTTCCGACGGGCTTCCGCTCGGCGACGGGGTAGACCATAATGAGGACGGAGAAACGGATGACCTCGACCTGTACGTCGACCAGAATGGAGACAACATCATCAACGAAAAGGACCTCCGCATACTCAATGCTCCGGCGCCGGATGTAATCTACGGTATTACCTCCAACTTCGCTTTTAAAGGCTTTGACCTTGCCTTCACCTTACGGGGCGCTATCGGCAACTACGTCTACAACAACAACGCTTCCTCCCGGGGCTTTTACCGCCGGGTAGAAGGCACAGGGATCGGCAATGACCGTTACTTCCTGAACAACATCCACCAGTCTGCCCTGCAGACCGGATTCAACACCATCCAGCTCTTCTCCGACTACTATATAGAAGACGCTTCCTTCCTGAGGATGGACAACATAACCCTGGGTTATACGTTCCTGCCGAAGAGCGGGCTTTCCAGCCTGCGCCTGTATGCCACGGCACAGAACCTGTTTGTACTGACCGAGTACACCGGGCTGGACCCGGAAGTAGACAACGGAATTGACAACGCCCCCTATCCGCGGCCGCGCGGCTTCATTTTTGGATTGAGCCTCGGGCTTTAATCATTGAATTAAAAAAAGAAGATCCATGAAAAAGATCGTTAATATATCGCTGATTTTTATTCTGGGCGTGCTGTCGGCCTGCACGGACCTGGAATTAACGCCGCAAAATGACCTGACGCCGGATGTTTTCTTTACCGAGGATGATGCTTACGAGCGCTTCCTCACCCGGCTCTACGCCGGCTTGTCCGTCACCGGGCAGCAGGGCCCTGCCGGCAATGCCGATATCAAGGGTATAGATGAAGGCTTTTCCCAATACATTCGCCAATACTGGCAATTGCAGGAGCTGCCGACCGACGAGGCCGTTATTGCCTGGATACAGGACGTCGGGTTGTTCGACCTGAACGACCACGCCTGGGGCAGCGCCAACCCCTTCGTACGGGCAACCTACTACCGCATTTTCTTCCAGGTTTCCCTCGCCAATGAATTCCTCCGCGAATCGACCGATGACAAACTGGAAAGCCGGGGCGTCAGCGAAGAAGTGAAGGCTCAAATGCCCGCCTTCCGGGCGGAGGCCCGCTTCCTGCGCGCCCTGAGCTACTGGCACGGTATCGACCTGTTCGGCAATATTCCATTTTACACTGAAGAACAGGCAGTGGGCGGTAGCGCCCCCCGGCAGGCCAGCCGCGAGGAGGTATTCAACTTCATCGTCGGTGAACTGCAGGAGATCGAAAACGACATGGTCGCTCCCGGCGCCGCCCCCTACGGCCGCGCCGACCGGGCCGCCCTGTGGATGCTCCAGGCCAAGTTGTTCCTCAACGGAGAGGTCTATACCGGCAAGCCGTACTACACCGAGTGCATTGCCGCCTGCAATAAGGTGATCACCTCCGGCGCGTACAGCCTGCAGGAGAATTACCATCACATGTTCCTGGCGGACAACCACCTGTCGCCGGAAGTAATCTTCGCCGTAAATTTTGACGGTGAAGCCACACAGACCTTCGGTGGAACGACCTACCTGGTACACGCCGCCATCGGCGGCAATATGGACGCTGCCAACTACGGGGTCAACAACGGCTGGGGCGGCCTGCGCACCACCAGCGCCCTGGTCGACCTGTTTCCGGATGAGACGGGAGGTATCGACGAACGCGCCATTTTCTACACCGATGGCCAGACCAAATCCATCGAATCACTCTCCGAGTTTACCAACGGCTATGCCGTACCCAAATATCAGAACGTTACTTCTGAAGGCACGCCGGGTTCCGACCTGACCTTTGCTGATACGGACTACCCGATGTTCCGCCTGGCCGACGCCCACCTGATGTACGCCGAGGCTGTTCTGCGCGGCGGACAAGGTGGCGACGAGGCCCTGGCGCTGGACTATGTCAACCAATTGAGGGCGCGTGCCTATAACGACGCTTCCGGCAATATTTCCGCCGGTGAACTCACGCTGGATTTCATCCTGGACGAGCGCGGCCGCGAACTCTACTGGGAAGGCCACCGCCGGCAGGACCTGATCCGCTTCAACCAGTTTACCGAGAACGGCGTCTGGCCCTGGAAAGGAGGCGTTCCGGCAGGGGAGCCTACAGAGGCTTTCCGCGACCTGTACCCCATCCCGGCCAATGACCTGCTGGCCAACCCGAACCTGGTGCAGAACCCGGGTTATTAAATAATTCCGCCATGAGGCAGCCGCTCCCCGGCGCTTCATGGCCCAACTTTTGTGAGATTTAAATAGCTTTAAGAAATGAAAAGGACCATAAAAATATTATCACTACTCATCGGCCTGGCAGCTTTGGTGTTTTCCTGCACCAAAGAAGAGATCGACGTGGATGCGTTGACGGACTTCCCTCCGGGGATCGTCTCGGTCTCGCCGGCCAACAACTCCAAGGTTGTCATTGGCAACTTCGACATCAAGGTGGAATTTGCCGATGGCCAAAGCTCTCCCCTGGCGACGGCGACGGTATCGCTGAGCGATGAATTCGCGCAGCTGGCCTCCGTGACCAAGGGCCTGTCCGGCGTCCGGGACTCCCTGGTCATCCTGGGCAGCGAATTTGACGTGCCGGCCGAACAACTGGGGCCTGGCGTTTACACCATCGACATAAGTGTAACTGACTCCAAGGGGCAGGAAACGACGCGGCAGACCAAGTTTGAGATCTCGCTGCTCCCCTTTGCCGCCAACAACAACGAGATGTACATCGCCGGCGCCTTCAACGGCTGGGGCGCTGATGAAATGACCCTGGTTGCGGATTACACCTGGGAAATTATTGTTGACATCCAGGGCGGAGAATATAAACTGAAGAATACTCCGGACTGGACGGACGAAGACTGGGGCGACTCCAATTGTGACGGCATTATGGAAATAACTACCGGCGGCGGCCCGAATACGCCGGCCGGCTGTGCCCCTACCGGCGAGGCCAGGTTCCGCTTTAACGATCAAACGCTGGCCTACACGATCAGCCCACTGGTCGAATTCGAAACCAACATCAGCGGCCTGTACCTCCATGGCACTTTCAATGATTTTTACGGAGACGAATACGCCTTCAGCCTGGTTGCGGATAACACCTGGGAACTGCCGGAGATCCGCCTCTCTCCGGGCGACAAATACCGGTTTTCCGAAGGCCCCGCCTCTATGGGGAAAGTCTGGGGCGACGCTGAGGGGGATGGCGTGGCTGAAGAATTCGGGCCCAATATCGAATTCACCATGTCGGATGCCATCTATAAGGTATCCTTCAATGACAAGACCCTCGAGTACGGCTTTGAATTCATCAGAGGCCTTTTCCCGGACCAACTCTATCTGGTCGGCGGGCTGGCGGCTCACGGCGCCTGGACGCCGGACGCCTCCATCCCCTTTATGAAAGTGGCCGATGGCGCATTTGAAATATTCGCCCCCCTGGAAGCCGGCACCGGCTTCAAGTTCCTGGAAATACAGGACTGGCCCGGCGACTGGGGCATGGACCCCAACAACCCGGGCTCCATTATTCAGGAAGGGGAACAGGATGCTACCGTGAATGAAAGCGGTTTCTACCTGATTCGCATTGATTTCAACGAGCGGTCAGCCAC
This sequence comes from Phaeodactylibacter sp., assembly GCA_024103175.1. Classification (GTDB taxonomy): domain Bacteria; phylum Bacteroidota; class Bacteroidia; order Chitinophagales; family Saprospiraceae; genus JACJXW01. Next base: position 15,460 of record JAGFJE010000339.1, on the reverse strand, counting down.
GTTCACCAAAACAGACTGGGGCCTGATCGGAAGCGCCACTCCAACCGGATGGGACAGCGATACGGATATGACGTTCCAGAACGACTTCGAATGGACCATCACCATCGACCTGACGGGGGGCGGCGCCATCAAGTTCCGCGCCAATGACGACTGGCCCATCAACTTCGGGGATAATGATACGGACGGTTCGCTGGAGCGCGGCGGGGCCGACATTCCCGTTGGTGAAGACGGCAACTACACCGTAACGATGAAGTTGTATCCGGAAGGGTATACTTATGACCTGATCAAGAACTAAACGAGCCTTTTTCGCAAAGAAAATGGCGCACCGGCATTTGGCCGTGCGCCATTTTCTTTTTGTGCAACACTTGCTTGTTACGGGCCTGTCCTGTGGAATAATTGAAAATTCCACGGAGCAGGCCTAAAGGTAGCCCGTCCGAGGGGTCATTCTACTCCAAACTGCGCCTTCGTTGGCCGGGTCAGCAGGTTGATCACCTTACAGATCACACCGGCAGTATTGGTTTTACTGATGCCCACCCAGGTCATGGTGTCCTGGTCTTTGTTGACGCCCTGGATCTCCCATTGCCCATCCTGAGCATCGACGACGTTGTCCAGATAAAGTATGACTTTCCCCTGTTCATCCTGCAACCTCCAGGATCCGTTGCCGGTTTTTTCCTGCCAGTGCCCTGACTCAAAAGTGCCGTCTTCAAAAAAGCGGAACCAGCGCCCCTTGTTGGCGGCTCTGGAAGCCGCATCATCCACAACGTAAAACTCAAAGACCCAGAAGTCTCGCATGAGCAGGGGCGCCATCGGATGGCCACCGGGGGGCGTTGGGGGCAGGAATGAGCCGGTAGCAGCTTCTCCCGATGAGGAAGCCGCCTGTTGCTGCTCCTCCTGGTTTTGAGCATTGTTGTCCGCTGTGCAAGACCACAGCATTAACATAGAAATAGCCAAAAGGATCTGTTTCATGGTAGTATATAATTAGTGTCAAGGATTAATGTTCTACTTCAATAATGCCGTTGGCCGGCAGGTTCTTGTCTTCTCCGTAGACCTTAATGGACAAGGCCTTATCCGTATGGTTGATAATCGTGGCCTTTTCCTGGTCTGCCTTTACCTCCAGGAAGCTGTCCCGGAAGCGCACCTTGAACGTGTAGGATTTCCACTTGCTGGTAATGAAGGGGCTAAACTGCACCTTATCGTCGTACACGCGCATGCCCCCGAACCCTTTGACGAATGCCATCCAGGTGCCGGCCATGCTGGTGGTATGGCAGCCGTCCTCGGTATCGTTGTTGTAGTCGTCCAGGTCGAGGCGGGCGGTACGCAGGTACATCTCATAAGCTTTCTCCTCTTTCCCCAGCCTGGAGGCCAGGATTACGTGGACGCAGGGCGAAAGAGAAGACTCGTGCACCGTACGCGGTTCGTAGAAGTCGAAATTGCGGCGGATGGCATCTTCATCAAAATGGTCTTCGAAAAAGTACAGCCCCTGCAGGACATCGGCCTGCTTGATGAAAACAGAGCGCAGGATGCGGTCCCATGACCAGTTCTGGTTGAGCGGGCGGTCGCTCTTTTTCAGATCTGCCGTAGTGAGCAGTTCCTTATCCAGGAAGCCGTCGTGCTGCACGAAGATGTCCAGTTTTTCATCGTAGGGCAGGTACATGTTCCCGGCGATTTCCTTCCATTTGTTGGTCTCGGTATGTTTGTAGAATTTCATTTTCTCTTCCAGCTCGGCGAATTTTTCGGGAGCATTTTCCTCTGCGTATTCTATGGCTTCCATGGCGTACTGCAGGCACCACCGGGCGATGTAGTTGGTATACCAGTTGTTGTTGACGTTGTTCTCGTATTCGTTGGGGCCGGTAACGCCGTGCATCACGTACATGCCGCGGCGTTCTGAGAAATGAACGCGCTGGGCCCAGAAGCGGGCGATGCCGATGAGCACCTCCAGGCCGTAGTTGACGAGGTATTCTTTCTCGCCCGTGTACCGCACATAATCGTAAATGGCGTAGGCAATGGCGCCGTTGCGGTGGATCTCTTCAAAGGTGATCTCCCATTCGTTGTGGCATTCTTCGCCGTTCATGGTCACCATGGGATAAAGGGCGGCGCCGTCCTTAAAGCCCAGTTTTTCGGCATTCTCGATGGCTTTCTGCAGGTGGCGGTACCGGTAGATGAGCAGGTTGCGGGCCACGTGCTGTTCGGCGGTGGCCAGGTAGAAGGGGAAGCAGTAAGCCTCCGTATCCCAGTAGGTGCTGCCCCCGTACTTCTCGCCGGTGAATCCCTTGGGGCCGATGTTGAACCGTTCGTCCTCCCCCGTATACGTCTGGTAGAGCTGAAAGATATTGAACCGGATACCCTGCTGGGCGGCGACATCCCCCTCGATCCGGATATCCGCTTCTTCCCATTTGCTCTGCCAGGCCTGGGCCTGTTCCTGGATCAGCTGTTCGAAGCCCTTTTTATAGGCTCGCTTGACCGCCTTCTTGCACTGATCCATCAGGTCTTCCTTATCGTAATTGAGGGAAGAAACGTTGGCGGCGTATTTATACACCACGATCTCCTTGCCTTCTTCGCAGTGCAGGTCGACCGTGCAGCCTATGTATTTCAGTTTTTGTATCCGGAAGGAATTGAAATCCATTTCCTTTCCGTCCTGGAAGATGGCGAACTTCATGCCCGTGCAAACCTGGAACTCCGTCTTTTTGGTTTCCGCCAGCACATAACCCGAGCGCCGCTTCACCATTTTATCGACCTCCACCCAGAATTTCTCATCGTAGTTGGAGTCTTCATTGATAACATCTGCATTGACGTAAGGCGTTATGCTGAGCGTGCCGGAAAAGTCCAGGGGGGTGATGGCATAGCGAATGGCGCCCACTTCATCATCCACGATGCTGCAGAAGCGGCGGGCATGGACCCTTACCTTTCTGCCACTGACCATGGTGGCGGTAAAGCTGCGCTCCAGGTACCCCTCCTTCATATTCAGTTCGCGGCGAAATTCGTCGACCTTGCACTTGGCAAGGTCCAGCGCTTCGCCATCAAATTCAACTTTTATGCCGATCCAGTTGGCGGCGTTGAGCACCTTGGCGAAATACTCCGGGTATCCGATCTTCCACCACCCTACTCTCGTCTTATCGGGATAATAGATTCCCGCCACGTAGTTGCCCGGCAGGCTGTCGCCCGAAAAATCCTCTTCAAAATTGGCCCGCTGGCCGAAGCGGCCGTTCCCGATGCTGAAAACACTTTCCGAAATGCGGTTGTATTCCTTATTAAACCCCTCCTCAATGATACTCCATTCGTCGTGTTTGAGATATTCTTTCATGTGTTTTATTGTGGTTTAATGTTCTGTAATGATCAATGAGCCTTTTTTATTCCTTCCAGGATATGCTGAAAACGGAGGCCGACAAAATTGGGGATCACGAAATGGGCATGGCCCAGGTTTTCTTCCTTGCCTACCCCCACCGCCAGAAACCCACCGGCGAGCGCGGCATCGACTCCAGCTTCTGCATCTTCAAAAACGATGCACTCCATGGGCTGCAGCTGCATGGCCTCCGCTCCCAGTTCGAACACCTGCGGGTCCGGTTTACTCCGGGTGATCTTATTCCCATCGATAATGGCCTCAAAACGATGCGTGAGGCCGATCTGATCCAATATCGTTCCGGCATTTTTACTACTGGAACCGACCGCCATGCGTATTCCCTCCTCTCCGAGGCTATCCAGAAACGGCAAAACCCCTTCCAGGATCTCGCTGGAGTCCATCCGCAGAATATATTCCCGGTACCACCCATTTTTGAGTTCGGCCAGTTCTTCTTTCTCCACTTCCGTCTTTTCGATACCTCCCCACTGCAGGATAAGGTTGAGCGAATCCATCCGGCTTACGCCCTTGAGTTTTTCATTCTCCTCTTCAGTAAAATCAAAACCGAGGTAGTTGGCCAGGCGGCGCCAGGCGATAAAATGGTACCTGGCGGTATCCACGATCACCCCATCGAGGTCAAAAATACAAGCTTTTATCATCAGGGAATTTTTTTAGTCAAAATTTTACGCGCCGGAGGGCCCAAAAAACCTCAGCGGCATTGGCTTGGCTATGGGCAGGGGGCTAAAGGCTTTTCAGCTAAAAGACAGGCAACAAAGATAAAATAAGATCGACAGGATTCACAAGAAGTGGCGGCAGGTTTTCCCGGGATGCGGGGAAGGCCGCCGCTATTGAATAGCAATACCGGTGGAATAGAGCCTTCCCTCAAAGCATAATATCAGGAATTCCATATCTGAAAAATACTAATCTGGAAGAAGGCATCGTTAAGGACGTATATTTCTCCCCGGTTAAACCTTTGTCCTTTAGAGAAGTCCTACCTGAAGAAGCTAAGCGCATTCATCAACATCCTAAATACCTTTGTTATGGACAGAAGAGCTACCATTGCCACGCTTTTAGGCAGAAGGCCTGATAGGCCAACCAAGGCAACAGCAGCACCACTTGTCACCTCCGGCCTGGAGCCCTACACCGGCCCCTGGGGATACGAGCAGGCGGCCCACCTGCTCCGCCGCACAATGTTTGGGCCCAGCTATCAACAGATCAGAACAGCGGAAAGCGAAGGGCTGGACGCCACCATCGGCCAACTGTTTTCTTCCCTGCCGATGCCCGAACCACCGCTCAACCATTTTTTCCAGGACGACCCTCAGGTGCCGGTAGGGCAAACCTGGGTGGACGCTCCCTATTACGACGGCGTCAATGTGCGCGGCTACCGCCGGCAGAGCCTCCGGGCCTGGACGATGGAGACGCTGCTCAACGAAGGCGTTTCCATCCGGGAAAAGCTCACCCTTTTCTGGCACAACCACTTTGCCGTAAGCGGTATCAATGACGCCAAGTATTTGTACAAACACATCAGCCTGCTGCGCAAGTATGCCTGGGGAAACTTCAGGGAACTGGTAAAGGAGGTAACGGTCGACCCGGCCATGCTCCGCTTTCTCAACGGCAATCAGAACACCCGAACAGCCCCTAATGAGAACTTTGCAAGAGAGCTGCTGGAACTCTTCACCATAGGAAAAGGCCCCCTGGCAGATACCGGAGATTATACGAATTACACCGAAGACGATATCCGGGAAATGGCCAGAGTCCTTACCGGCTGGCGGGATGTGGGTTTCTTTGCCACCAACCCGGATGTCTCCGTCGGGGCCGCCTTCCTGCCGTTCCGGCACGACGCCACCCAGAAACAGCTCTCCCACCGCTTCGATAATACCGTTATCGACAACATGGGCGAACAGGAATACGCCCACCTGATCGATATCATCTTCCAGAAAGATGAGGTGGCGCGCTTCATATGCCGCAAACTCTACCGTTGGTTCATTTATTACGTCATTGACGACAACGCCGAGCAGCAGGTCATTCAGCCCATGGCGCAGGTGCTGGCCGACAATGATTACGAGATCCGCCCGGCGCTCGAAGCCCTGCTCAGCAGCGCCCACTTCTTCGACATGCTCAACGTGGGCCCGATGATCAAGAACCCGCTGGATTTCGTCATGTCCGCCATAAAACCTTTCGAAGTGGAGTTCCCCCAGGGGTTGGGGCCCCGCTACAGAGCCTATCTTAGGTTGTTCGACAGCACTATACTGCAGCAAATGGAGTACTACGCTCCCCCCCAGGTGGCCGGCTGGAAGGCCTACTACCAGGAACCGCAGTACTACCGTACCTGGATCAACGCTTCCACCCTCCCCGTCCGCATGCTGGTGACGGACACCATAACCGTCAACGGCTTCACCGCCGGCGATTTTCGGATCCGGATCGAGCCGCTGGTTTTCGTAGAAACCATCGAAAACCCGAACGACCCGAACGCCCTCATTGAGGAATTCGTGCGCATCCTTTTCCCACAGCCCATTACCGACAGCCAGAAGGCCGCCCTGAAGGAGGTGCTGATCCCCGGCCTTCCCGATTTCGAGTGGACGGTGGAGTACAACCTCTACCTCGCCAACCCGGACGATGAGGAACTGGCGGAGGCCGTTGCCACCAAGCTGCGGCAGTTGCTGCAGGCCATGATGAGCATGCCGGAGTTCTACTTGAGTTAATGGAATGATGGAATGAATTAATGAAGGAATGAATAGCCTCATTCCTATCCTGGCGCCTTATTTTATTTTCAAGAACCTTCAACCTTCCCAATATGAAACGAAGAAAATTCCTGAAAGCCGCCGGAACGGCGATGAGCCTTCCCATATTGCTTAACGGCTTCCGCCTCTCGGCCATGCCGCGCCGTTCGCTGTTCAGCAACCTCAATATGGAAAATGACAGAGTACTGGTCATCATACAGCTCAATGGCGGCAACGACGGCCTCAATATGCTCATCCCGCTCGACCAGTATGACCACCTGGCGAATGCCCGCCTCAATATCCTCATTCCGGAAGTGGAGATCCTGGGTATGACAGATACACTGGGTTTCCACCCGCAGATGGGCGGCGTACTCGACCTATACAACAATTCAAAGCTGAATATCATACAGAGTGTTGGTTACCCTGAGCAGAACCGCTCCCACTTCCGCTCCACCGACATCTGGACGAGCGGCTCCCCCGCCGATGAAAGCTGGACGACGGGCTGGCTGGGGCGGTACTTTGAGAGCAACCACGCCGCATTTCCCGACGGCTACCCCAGTGAGGAATATCCACATCCTTTTGCAATCACCATGGGCAGCATCGTTTCGGAGACCTGCCAGGGCACGGCCGCCAACTTCAGCATGACCCTCAACGACCCCTTCTCCCTGGAACCGCTGACCCAGGGCGAGCCGGGCGAGGTTCCGGATACCCCCTACGGCGAAGAGCTGGAATTCCTCCGCACGACCATCGCGCAGTCGAATGCTTATGCAGACAGCATCACGGAAGCCGCCGAGATGGGCGCCAACATGGCGGCCTATCCGGAAGGCAACCGCCTGGGCGAGCAGCTGAAAAATGTGGCACTGCTCATCTCCGGAGGCCTGCAAACAAAGGTATATGTAGTAAGCATCGGCGGCTTCGATACGCACGCCAATCAGATCGAGGCAGGCAAACCCCTGGTGGGCGAACACTCCACACTCCTGCAAAACCTGTCGGAGGCTATCGCCGCCTTCCAGGCCGACCTGCAAGCGCAGCGCCTCGAACAGCGGGTGATTGGCATGACCTTCTCGGAATTCGGCCGGCAGATCCGCTCCAACGACAGCTTCGGCACCGACCATGGTTCGGCGGCCCCGCTGATGGTGTTCGGCCCCTGCGTCAACCCCGGCGTGCTGGGCGATAACCCGGAAATACCGGACCAGGTGGAACAACAGGCGGGCGTGCCTATGCAGTTCGACTTCCGGGATGTCTACGGTTCGGTGCTGATGGATTGGTTCGAAGTGGAGGAAGAGCAGATCCGCAACCTGCTGCACGCAGAATTTCAGTACCTGCCGGTATTGCAGCCCTGCAGCGCGGTCAATGCGCAGGAAGCTCAGGACTTTGAAAAGGAGATCGAAGTGAACTGCTTCCCCAACCCGTTCCGGAACTGGGCCAACATCCGTTTCCGCTCCGATGGCGAATGGGTGAAGCTGAGCATTTTCAATAGCCTGGGTAATGAGATAAGGGTACTTACCAACCAACGCCTGCCCGCCGGGCAGCACGAGGTGAAATTCGATGCCCACGGGCTGCCTGCCGGTAACTATTACTTCCGCCTGCAACTGGACGGGCGGCAGAAGACGAAGCGCATACTAAAGATGTGAATTTTGCAGCTGGCCTGAAATGCGCGATGACGTGCCGGCTGACAGCCCAGGCCCAGACGGGGCTGTATTGGCAGAGTCCTTCCAGCATAAAAATGCGTGAAAATGCGGTGGAAATGTAGTCCGAACCAGAGCGCGGCATTCATTTCCATCGTATTTCCACCACATTTTCATAGGGCCCGGCACATTTTTTGCTCAAAGAAAGGGTATGCAAAAGCCTTTTCCTATGCAATCTTTTTCAAGGCCAATCTTGTTCTTAACAAGAGAAAGACTTATTATTGTAGGTATGAGTGTCGAGACTTTAGTTAAGGAATACAACAAACTCTCAGAGCGTGACAAGGCCAGATTTATGGCTCTACTCTCTGTGACAACGGAAGATAATATTCCGGATTGGGCGCATGAGGCAACAGAAGCTCTCAGTGAAGAAGAATGGGTTGCTATAGAACAGTTGCGTGACGATGTTCGAACAGGAAAAGCCCAAACCAAATCCTTTCAAGACGTTATGGCAGACCTTAGAAAATAATGGTCTACTCTATCCAGATCACTCAGGAAGCCTATGAAGATTTGGAAGCCGCCAGAGATTATTTCAATGGACAAAGGCCCGGTTTAGGCAGCGAATTTCTTGATGAGTTTGAAGCCGTATTAAAGCCTTTAGAAGTCCATCCAAAGCTATATTCAACCGTTCGTGGCGACATCAGGCGCGGTGTCCTCCAACGCTTTCCATATATATTTGTCTATACGGTTGAAGACAAATTAATTACAATATTGCGGGTCATTCATACTGGTGGGAATACCGAATATTATAGCTCCATTTAGGCTTTAGCATTCTCCTTATAATGATTGAAAGGCGAAAGATCATCCCTTTTCAAAGGTTTGCCTTTCTGCAGTCAGGTTTAGGAGGTTTCTTTGTTGTCTAGCTAGATAGGGAAAGAATTGCTCCCCAATTGGTTTTGGCCCTCAAGATTTATCGTCAATATAAAACGCCTCGATAGGCCGATGAACGCTTCCTCGTTGTATGCCGGCATGACGATGATGTAGTTCATGCGCGCAAAGGTACACCCCTATTTCAATACCCCCAACTCCTTCCCTACTTTGGTAAACGCCGCAATCGCCTTATCCAGGTGTTCCCGCTCGTGTCCGGCGCTGATCTGCGTACGGATGCGGGCCTTGCCCTTGGGCACCACCGGGTAGAAAAAGCCGATGACGTAGATGCCCTCATCCAGCAGGCGGTTGGCGAACTCCTGGGAGAGCTTGGCGTCGTAGAGCATAATGGGAACGATGGGCGTCTCTCCCGGCAGGATGTCGAAACCGGCGGCCGTCATCTTTTCGCGGAAGTATTTGGTGTTGCCTTCCAGCTTATCCCGTAGGTGTGTGCTGCCGCTCAGCAGGTTGACCACTGTAATGGAAGCGCCAACGATGGCCGGCGCCAGGGTATTGGAGAACAGGTACGGCCGGGAACGCTGCCGCAGCATATCGACGATCTCTTTCTTAGTGGCGGTGAAGCCGCCGGAAGCGCCGCCCATGGCTTTTCCGAAAGTGCCGGTAATGATGTCTACCCGGCCCATTACGTTGTGAAACTCATGAGTACCGCGGCCGGTTTTACCGATAAACCCGGTGGCATGGCAGTCGTCGACCATAACCATGGCATCGTATTTTTCCGCCAGATCGCAGATCTTGTCCAGCCGGGCGATGTCGCCATCCATAGAGAAGACTCCATCGGTGGCGATCATGCGGCGGCGGGCGCCCCGGGCATCCTTTAGCTGCGCTTCCAGATCCGCCATATCGCTATGTTTGTAGCGATAGCGCTGGGCTTTGCACAGGCGGATGCCGTCGATGATGGAAGCGTGGTTGAGCTCATCGGAGATGATGGCGTCTTCGGCGCCCAACAGCGGTTCGAACAGGCCGCCGTTGGCATCAAAGGCGGCGGCATAGAGAATAGCGTCCTCCATACCCAGGAATTCGGCAATCTTGCCCTCGAGTTCCTTGTGAATATCCTGCGTGCCACAGATAAACCGGACCGAGGACATGCCGAAACCGTGGGTGTCGATGGCTTCCTTAGCAGCTTTGATCACATCGGGATGGGAAGAAAGCCCCAGATAGTTGTTGGCGCAGAAGTTAAGCACTTCGCCCGTGCTCTGCGTCTTGATGGCCGCCGACTGGGGGGTGGTTATGATGCGCTCTTCCTTGTACAGGCCCTGTTCTTTGATCTCCTGCAGTTCTTTTTCGAGTGCTGGTTCTACGGTTTTGTACATGAGTTTGCTTTGGTTTAATTTTTAAATTGGTGGTTTTGGAATTTTTTGCCGCGAAAGCACAAAAACTCAAAACCCCACAAAAGTTTTATGCGGCCGGATTGTCATTTCAACCTAACCGTTTCTCCTCTTTTTGCCGACTGCTTCGCCGCTTCGAGGATCTCCATTACGATCATATTGTTTTCGAGGGAGGACAGATCATAAGGCAGGATTTCCACCTTGTCTCTAAGGGCTGCCTCCAGAAAGGCGAACGGGTCATAATAGGCGCCTTCCAGGGCTGGGGCCTGTTTACTCAAGGGCCCTTCCGCTTCGCTGAAGAGCAGGCCCATGTTTTCCCTGTCCCGGTTGAAGATGTACCCTGTGGTTCCGTATATCTCGATATCCTTTCGGTTGTAGGGCCAGTTCCAGGAAGCCTGAATGATGGCCTGGGTTTTCGGATAAGTGACGATTATAGTTGCTTCGTCCTCTACTTTGGGATAGACATCCGGTTTAAACTTTTGGGTGACACAAGTGACCGACAGCGGGCGTTGGCCGTTCATCAGCCAGGTGGCCAGGTTGGCGCCGTAGCAGCCGAAATCGGTGAGGGCCCCTCCCCCATTGAGGCGAGGGTCAGTGAGCCATTCCAGGAATTCTTTATTGACGCCGATCTCCTTCGGGCCGGGATGGCCGTCGTGCACGACGATCTTGCGCAGGGGCCCTATTTTCCCACCTTCCACCATTTCTTTAGCCGCGTGGTTGCTGCCGTACCAGCTCGTCTCGTAGTTGGTGAGCAATAAAATACCGTGCTTTATTGCCAGAGCCTCCATTCTGCGGGCATGTTCCAGGCTAACCGCCAGGGGTTTTTCCACCATGACGTGGATGCCTCTGGGGGCGCATTTTTCCACTACTTCCAGGTGGCCGTAGATCGTATTGAAGGCGGTGACGGCTTCCGGGCGGGTGGCTTCCAGCATTTCGTCTATGGAAGGATACACGATATCCATGCTGAAGCCATGCTGTTTAGCATAGCGTTGGGCAAGTTCCCGGTTTGGCTCGGCGATTCCGACGATCTGGATATCGCCCCGGTTCTCCCGCCCGAGTATCCAATGGACATGGGTATGCACCAGGCCAACAACCCCCACTTTCAGCGGTGCCGCCGTTTCCAGTTTTTCCTGTGCAGGCATAAGGGAAACAAAGAATAAAGCGCCAACAAAAAAACAAAGGACTCGCTTCATGGGGCCTTCTTATGATACGGATGCTGCGTAGTATTCCCGCAGGTGTTCCAGCATATCGACGGTGATCTCGGACAATCCAAATTCAGGTTTCCAGCCCCAGTGTTCGCGGGCATAGCTGTCGTCGATGCTCTCCGGCCAGGAGGCGGCGATCTGCTGGCGGTAATCCGGCTTATAGTTTACTTTGAACTCCGGAATGTGCTTCTGTATTTCCTTTTCCACTTCGGCGGGGGTAAAGTTCGTTCCCGCCAGGTTGTAGCTCGACCGGATCTGTACAGCGTCCGAAGGCGCCTCCATCAGTTCCAGCGTAGCGCGGATGGCATCCGGCATATACATCATGGGCAGGCGGCTGCCGGGCTCCAGGAAGCATTCATAGGGTTCCCCCTTTACGGCGTAGTGGAATATTTCGACGGCATAGTCGGTCGTCCCTCCCCCGGGCAGAGATTCGTACCCGATGATACCGGGATAGCGGACCGACCGCACATCCACTCCATATTTCTGGTGGTAATACTGGCACCAGCTCTCGCCGGCAACCTTGCTGATCCCGTAGACGGTTTCCGGTTGCAGGACGGCGTACTGCGGCGTATCCACCCTGGGCGTCATTCCTCCGAACACCGCAATGGAGCTCGGGAAAAAGACCCGGAGGTTGTGCTCCTTCGCCGCCTCCAGGATATTGAACAGCCCCGCCATATTGACCTCCCAGGCCCATTTGGGGTTTTGTTCTCCCTTGGCCGAAAGGATGGCCGCCAGGTGATAGATCTGGCGAACTTCGTACTTTCGGATCAAGGCCGACAGCCTGTCTTTATCCAGGACGTCGAGTTCTTCAAAGAGGATGTTGTTGCTGCCCGGGTGGCGAATGTCGGTCGACAATACGGCGGAAGCGCCATAGCGCCGCCGCAATTCCGAGGTGAGCACGGTGCCAATTTGTCCATTGGCTCCAGTAACAAGGATGGTTTCGGTTTCCATAATTTGGCCAGAGCTTATTTTCCCATTAAAACAACAGCCCGGAGGTTACTGTTTGCCGAAAGGCCTGATCACTTCAGGCGTAATCCGGCACAGCCTCCAGGTATTCATAGGAATGGTTATCATAATCTATCGCACAACAATAACTTTCAATGCCATTGGTCACGAGCAAATATCGCACTTTTAATTCTGTATTGTACCAGGCTGCCTGTTCAAAAACCTCATCGGTAATGGGCACGCGGGGCGCTTTGCATTCTACCAGCAGGTAGGGATTTACCTCCCGGTCGTACACCAACAGGTCAAAACGCTTCTGGAGTGAATTGACCCGGAACCCGCGCTCCAGGTTGATGCGGTTTTTGTTGTACTGTTTTTCCTCCAGAAGATAGTGAATTACCAGTTGCCGGACAAGTTCTTCGGGCTGGAGCACCAGCCATTTTTTTCGGATAGGATCGAAGAGGTAACGCTTTTCTCCTTCACGCTTCACTTTCAGCAGTTCTTTGTACTGCATCAACCCCAACTCGATATTTGTAGCTTTTTTCATTCTATGTTAACTATCCTCCGGGTAAAAAGGGAGCGGCCCCGGCATACAAGCAGCAGAATAACAGGGTAAGGTATTTCATAATTCAGCCAATTGAGATGCAAAAATCTTTATCTTTTTATGAATTTCAAAGCCCAGTAAGCCTGCGTATCCTGCCGGACCTTGAAGCGCTCGTCGATGCGGTAACCAACCACCCAGCAGATGCGCCCGGCGGCGTCTTCCAGTATCCAGGCCTTCTCCTTGTCAAAACGGCTTACCTTCTGGTTGCTGAATAGGTCCTGGACCTTCTGGTGTTTCCCATTCATCCCCAGCGGTTGAAAAGCATCGCCCGCCCTCCAGTGCCTCAGCAGTAGCGGAAACTGAAGGCGCCCGGCGTCCAGAAAAACTTCCCATTCTGTCGGTGGGAAAGCAGCCGGCCGGCCCTGGTGGCGGGCAATAACCAGCCTGCCTCCCGGTACAGGAAATTCGGTGGTGTCAGTGGTAATCTGGATCTCCGGGGGTTCCGTTCCTTTTTCTACAGGCAACTTATCCACTACCAGCTCTTCCCGTTCGACCAACAGGCGATAATCCCGGGAGAGGAAAATAGCGCCAACATTATCGAGGCTTTCCGCCAATTGCTGCACCTGGCTGGAATTAAACCCGTAGGGATAAAGCAATTCAAAAAGGATGGTAGGCAGAACGGGGCCGAAGGAGTCCAGCTCCCGAATGCTCAGCCGAAAAGGCATGCCATAAGAGAGGATCACCTCCTGGGCGATATGCCGCATGGCCCAGTCCAGTAGTTGTTCGATCTGGCGGAACCGGCCGATATTTTCGGCCATAGTTTGTTCGAAAGCGGGATTGATCACTTTCAGGGCGGGAATGACGTTGTGCCGGATCTTATTGCGGTAATATTTAACTTCCTGGTTGGTGGCGTCTTCCCGGAAGGAGAGCCCTTTGCCGGCAGCATATTGTTCCAGGTGGTTTCGGCTGGCAAAGAGCAGGGGCCGGATGATGAAGCCGTTTTTCACCGGTATGCCATGCAGGCCGCGCATACCGCAGCCTTTGGTGAGGTTGTAAAGCAGGGTTTCGATACTGTCACTAAGGTGGTGGGCGGTGGCGATATGGGTGAAGCCTTTTTCCAGCCGGGTTTCCTCCAGCCAGGAATACCGAAGCCCTCGGGCGGCTAGCTGTATCGATTGGCCGGTTGTCCGGGCGTATTCTTTTGTATTGAACCTTCGCCAAAAGAAGGGCGCGCTCCAGCTTTCCGCCAGTTCATGTACAAACCTTTCGTCTTCATCCGCGTCCTGGCCGCGCAACTGAAAATTGCAGTGTGCGATACCAAAATCAAAGCCCGCTTCTCTGAATAAATGCGCCATAACGACAGAATCCAGCCCTCCGCTGACGGCGAGCAGCACCCTGTTGCCCGGTTCAAGCAACTCCTCCTTTTCCAGAAAATGAAGAAATTCCTGCAGCACGGTTGATACTTGGTAGTGAATGGTAAAGCTCTTACACCCTGGATTGATCCCGGTAATTTTTCCGGATCAGGGCATTGGTTTCCTCCAGCGGCCTGAACACCTCAAAAGTCGTACCCTGTGTACGCATGGCGCCCAGGGCGTTGGCATACTGAGCGGCGCGGACGTAATCCCCTCTGTCCTGCAACAAACCAAAAGCAAAACCGCCGGCAAAAGAATCCCCACAGCCGGTAGTGTCGACCACTTCACCAACCCGAACGGAGGGTACGAATTCTGCCTTGAACTGCCCACCGGGCATGGAATACGCCATGCAGCCTCTGGCATCGAGCGTGATCACCACCGCCTTTACTCCGCGCTGCAGGGCGTGCAGGGCAAATTCGGCCATTTCGCTTTCCGAAAGCTCCCAGTATTCCGCTGTCAATTCCTCCGGCTTGTATTCTTTTTTGAACCAGGAACACCCCGCCTCTTCGATATTCATCTTAAGCACATCTATATAAGGAAGCCAGAGGTCCCTTTCGACCCAAAACCGGCGGAGGCGGTCTCCGGTCGTCGTTACAGTGCTCGTAGGCCCGTGCGCGTCAAATATGGTAATGGCGTCTTCCCTGCGGTTCGCCTTGATGTATTGTAAAGTCTCCAGCGGCACCTCGTAATCGGAAATAGGAACACAGACAAAGGCATCGCAATCGATAAAAGGGGCAATATCTTCGGGCCGTATGGGCGGCATAAAGGCCGTTTGCTTTTCCAGGCGATTGTTCTGGTCGACGAATTTCAGTTGAATGACATCGCCCTGGTCGAGATGGGAATAGACGCCCGCCAGGCTGATATTTTTATAAGCGGACAGTAATGCGTCTACTTCAACCTTATCTCTTTTCCGGATGTGGGTCACGGGAAAGACCACCCCATTTCCTTCCAGCAATTTGGCCAGGGCAATGGCGGGGTGGGTCACACAGCCATATTTCACAATGACTTTACCCTTACTCGTCGTGATGTTGTCGTAAGGAATGGGGCCTAAGACGGCGATCTTGGATTGGCTATTCATAGTTACCAAAGGCTCTTTTATCCCCGGTAATATAATGAATAATTCCTGACTGTCCATAGTGCCTCCGGAACTTCGTTCCGTTTGTGTTTAGCGTTGAGGTGACATCTTTTTGCCCCTGCTTCCTACCGGCAAGAGTCATTTCTGCCGATTTAGGGGCATAAAGGTGTCATCTCAACTCGCCAGATTACATCCCGAAAATATCGCATAGGCGGTAACTTAACTATCTATAATATGAGGGATAGCCAAATTTCCACCCCCGGCCTGGCTACCTGAGGAGCATTCGCCCTATATTAGCCATTGCCAGGTTAGGAGCTTCCTGGGTGGGCC
>JAGFJE010000315.1 GCA_024103175.1 Phaeodactylibacter sp. | reverse complement strand
GAAGTTACCGTCTTTCCCAATCCCGGGAACGGCCGTTTTTTCCTGCGCCCAGGGGGGCTGCCCTACAATGTCGATGTGTACGACGGGCTGGGGCGGCTGGTGGGACAATGGAAGGGTGTGGATGAGGGGGGTCGGGGGGGCGTGCCGAAGGGAGGGGTATATACCCTGGTGGTAGGCCTGGGAGAAAAGCGAAGGGTACTGCGGGTGCTGGCCCGGTGATGGGCCCTGGTAGGTGCGGCCGGGAGGGGCAGAACGTTGGTTGGGGTGTTGATAGGCACTGTTCGGAATTTTTACCGCTGAAAATAGAGGGCTTTTTGGGAGTGTTCGCAATTCGGTGTTCGCTGTTCGCAAGTCCCTGAAGATCAAGGGGTATTTTTCAGAAGAGGCCACCATTCTAGCGTTGGACAAAGTCGGAAGTCGGAATGCGGAAGTCGGAATGGCTTTGGACGTTCCGCCATCCTTTGGCTATCAGTAGTGTCCAGCCTTAGGCGGGTGGCCTCAGAAGAGGCTCATGGAAGCAGGTGAGCCCAGGAAGCCCGACGCTGTTGCTAATCCCGAATCAACAAATCACGAATCCCGCCCGTCCTCGTACCTCGGCCGGGTAAAAATCAACGAATCAACGAATCACACCAATCAACCTTCCTCCGTTTCAGGAATATATTCAACCTTTTCGAACTCCGGTTTCATGCTTGCGGCCAGGCCCAGCTGTTCCAGCAGTTCCATCTGGTCGGCGATCATCCAGTGGTCGGTGATCTTGTTATCCTTGATCCGGTAGCAGAGAGCGAAGGGCATTTTGAAATGCTTAAAGGTGGGGGGGATGTCATCCAGGCTTCCCTCGTGCCTGCCGGACATACGGGCCCGGACGAAGACTTTGTCCTCGTCCGCAAAGATCTCCTCGACGACAGCGTTGTAATTGGGAAAAGTCTTGTCAAAAAACTTAATGTGTTCGATCAGCTTCTCATCGGATACATATTTTCGGATCAGTTCTTCTGTTTTCCTTTTTCCCGCCAGCGCCTTGTAGTACTCCAGAATGAATGCCCGGTTTCTCTTTGCTTTATTCATGATGTGTTTTTTGTTTGGTGTGGGATTTTCGAAAATAGGATGGGTTGAACCCGAATTGCCGTTGAAAGGCCCGGGTGAAATGGCTCTTACTGACGAAGCCCACCCGGAAACAGGCTTCGCCCACATCCATCTCGCCTTTTTCGAGGTACTCCTTTGCCTTTTGCAGGCGGATGTAACGGATGTAGCTGGATGGGGGCAGGTGTATCAGCGGCTGGAGGCGCCGGTACAATTGGGTTCGGCTCAGGGCCAGGCTGCGGGCGAGCGCCCGGACATCAAAATCCTCCCGGCCGAGGTTGGCCAGGATGATGGCGTTCACCTTTTTCAGAAATACCTCCTCCCGCTGGGTTTGTTCCCGGGCCGCGGCTGCTTCCAGGCTTTTTATGCTGGTGGCGTAGGCGTGCATGCGCTGCCGGAGTTTTTTATAAAGGACAGGGACATCCGGCGCTTCTTTTGTTTCCCGGGGTGTTGTTACCGTTTCCTCTTCCGGGGCCATTGCAAGGCTTACTTCAAAACGCGTGCCTTTATCGGACAGCGGTATGGCCTTCACCGGAATCGGCAGGCCTTCGGTGATCTCTTTTAAATTCCCGAGGTTAACCCCTGTATTGGTGATGCTGATCCGTAAACGTTGCTCCGGCGCCTCGCCGGATAGCTCAGCCGACAGGCAGGCTTTATAACCGGAAGGCGTGAAAGTAAGCACCCGGCAGAGGATCTGCCCTACGCTCCTGATGATATTTTCCGGTTGGAAAGATAACTCCACCGCTTCGGCCTCCGGCTCAAAGGCCAGGCCCACAAAATTCGCTTC
>JAGFJE010000300.1 GCA_024103175.1 Phaeodactylibacter sp. | reverse complement strand
AGCAGTGGCAGCAGCCGCTCGTCCGGCAGCAGCTTCAACCGCAGCAGCAGCGGTAGCTCCAGCCGAAGCAGCGGCAGCAGCCGTTCGAGTTCCAGCAGCCGCCGTGGCGGGAACTAAGCCTTATTTGAGTTTTTAGAATACCGTCTGTACAAAAATAAAGTGAAGATGGAATGGTAACAGGCGCCGGAAGCAAATGAGCTTCATAACCTGAAAATGCCATTTCACTTCACAGGATACTGGCCTGAAGCCATTCTGATGTCACCCATCAATATTTCGGCGCCGGTGTAATTTGAGAAAAGTGGGTGGAGAACATGAATGTGTGTCCACCCACTTTTTTTTTGCCCAAACCCCGGATTCGTTAACAGAAAAAATACAGATCAATGGCTAATCGCATGCTCTCCCTTTTTGTGGTTTACCTTTTCACGATGCTCGGCCTTTCGGCCCAGAACAGCTTTGACGCCCTGCGTTATTCCAATTTCCAGGTGGGTGGCACGGCCCGCTCCATCGGTTCGGGAGGAGCGCTGGGCGCACTGGGCGCCGACTTTTCGGTGCTGAGCACCAACCCGGCGGGGATGGGATGGTACCGCAGAGGGGAATTTGTCCTTTCTCCCACCTTTTACAATGCCCGAACTACCAGTACCCTTACCAATGACCCGGATGGTTTTGCTACAAAGGAAAGCCGCAATAATTTCAATTTCAATGCACTCGGAGTAGTTGTTGCCGGCAACCCCCGTTCTCCCGATTGGCCTACTTTCAACTTCGGGATCGGCATCAACCGGCTGGCCAATTTTCACCAGGAGTTCATCTACGAAGGCGTTTCCGAAGGGTCGATCATCCTGGCCCACCAGGAGCAGGCCAACGGGCCGAACGGGATCAGCGATTTCGAGTCGGGCGTCTCCATCGATGCCCAGGCCCTCTACGACCTGGAGCCGCAGGACGGCTTTTATGAGTCGGATATGGAACTGGCGCCCGAGGCGCCCATCTTCCGCCGCCAGGACGTCATCAGCCGCGGGTCGATCAATGAGCTGGTGTTTTCCTTTGCCGGCAACTATAAGGAGCGTATCCTGCT
This sequence comes from Phaeodactylibacter sp., assembly GCA_024103175.1. Classification (GTDB taxonomy): domain Bacteria; phylum Bacteroidota; class Bacteroidia; order Chitinophagales; family Saprospiraceae; genus JACJXW01. The sequence continues at coordinate 4,670 of JAGFJE010000300.1, read as the reverse complement.
GGGGGCCACTATCGGCGTTCCCTTCCTGCGTTATGAAGAAGACAAAACCTACCGGGAGGAAGACCAGGGCGCGGGCGACGGAGACGTGCCGCTTTTCGACGACCTGGAATACACCGAAGAACTCAATACGACCGGTACGGGCATCAACCTGAAGGTGGGTATGATCTTCCGCGCCCATCAGGCCCTGCGCCTGGGGCTGGCCGTGCACACGCCGACCGCCTTCCGCATGGAGGACGCCTTCCGCACCAGCATGGCCTACAACTTCACCTATCCGGATGGGGAAGTAGTAAATGGTTTTGCCGAATCGCCGGACGGCCTGTTCGAATACCGCCTGCGGACGCCCTGGCGCGTTATCGGCAGCGGCGGCCTGATCGTCAAGAAAAACGGCTTCCTGAGCGCTGAGGTGGAATACGTGAATTACGGCAATAACGAGTTCCGCTACGACGGCTTCATCGACGCCGAACGCGACGTCAACAACAGCATTGCCAATGACTTCGAGCCGGCCATGAACATCCGCCTCGGCGGCGAAATTGCCTACGAGATCTTCCGCTTCCGCGCCGGCCTGGGCATTCAGCAGTCGCCCTTCGCCAATGATGATACGACGAATAAAACCTACAGCGCGGGCTTCGGCATCCGCGAGAAGAACTTCTCGCTGGACTTCGCTTACCGGCTGCGCCAGAACGAGGAGCTCTTTATCCCTTACCAGGCTTTCGAATCGCCGGAGCAACTGGTGATCAACGAGGGTAGCTTCAATACGTTCGCCTTTACCCTGGGCTTCCGGTTCTGAATTTTAATGCAGAGGTGCAAAGCTAATGATGGGCTTGGGTATGCGCCTCTGCATAATCCATTTTTATCTTTACCGCCCGATCACGACCTTTTCTACCCAACTGCCCACGCGCAGAAAGTAGATCCCTTCCGGCAAATGAGAAAGATCTAAGGCCACCCTTTCCTGTCGGCCTTTCGCTCCTTTCCATAACTGCCTGCCTCTGGTATCATACAGCTCGATCATCGAAATGCGCTGTTCTGGAATGTATAACTCCAAAGGCCCCCGCGTGGGGTTGGGAAAGAGGTGGATGCCGTGAGTCTGAGGGGGCTCCTCTGTATCAACCATGATTTCAGGGAAAGTAGCCGTAATAGTTGTACCACCGATCTCGATTTCCGTGCCATCCCTTTGGATCGCCTTAATGTTTTTAAAGCGGATCTGAGTGGTATTGGATGGCAACGGATGGGAGAAGGCATCCTTAACCTTAAGTTGAAGGAGCCCCACCCCCAACACCCCATCGCTGATGATGTCGTCTGTAGCCGCCAGGGCGAAATCAAACTGGCCGGGCGCCGCCGGTTGAGCCTCGCTGGTTGCAAAATAACGGCGGTTAATGTCAAATCCGTATTGAGCAGTGGAAAGTGACGTACTCCGGATGTACTCGAAGTAGGCGGTGTCATACTCCAGCGAGAAGGCTAAAGCGTAGAGGCCGGGCACTGTTTCTGTCAACTGTATTCGCCCCGTGTTAGTGCTCTGGCCAGCAGACAGGTTGTTGAAGTCAAACTGAAAAGGGAACGCGGAAAGGTTTAGTTCTGGCCCCTCTCGGTATTCCGCTACTGGAGGCTGATAGCCGGGTTCGGTACGGTTGTAATGTTGGCCGGATACCAGGAAATCTTCGAAGGTTACCGTTCCATTACCATTGGCGTCGATGTGTTTGTAATTGGCTCCGTTGGCCTGTACGTCCACCCAGTCCTCACTACTCCAAGGGGCCCAGGTGTTTGGGCCGTCACGGCCAGGCCCCTGGGCATTTTCTCCAACGGCAATAGCTAACAGGTCATAGTAGTTAGCAATTCCGTCGGCATTGGCGTCGCCGGGCCAGACACAATCCTCCTCACAGGCCGGCTGGCTGCAAATGTCTTCAAACCGTCCATTGTACCAGGATTGAAGATCCTCAATGCCTGTATACATGGCCGTAACATTCTCCAGGTGGCTGGCGCCGGGCTCCCGGAAGAAGGAATAGGCGGCGTCTACTTGTTCTGCAGCGCCGGGAGCGAGGTTGCCTAGCCTGATGCTACCGAGCACCTTGTAGTCATTGGATTCCAACGCTGAACTTGCGCTCACCATGGACCACTCTTCCGGGTTGTTGGGGTCGCCGGGAAAGGCGAAGTTGGTGGGCGGGTTATTGGGATTGGCGCCATCACCACCGAAAAATAAGAAGCTGCCCGTGAGCAATTGATAGTAGGGTTGGGCCCATCCACCCGGTCCCGGGCCAAAAGTACGACACATGCCAACCGAGCCGTTGCAATAATACGTTGCATAAGACAGCTCCTGGTTGAGAACTATCATGGCCTGTACCGGCGGGTTTTCGCCGAAGCCAGTAACTCCAGATGATTCACAGTTGAGTTCATCATCATTGTCTGAGTTATAGGCGAATACCGTATTGAGCGCCGGAGCACTTCCAATGTAGTCATCTATGAAACACCCCAGGTCATAGTCCAGCCAAATACCCAGGTGCAGAGAGTCTAATGCTTCCTCTCCGCGGTTGATCAATTTGTAAGAGGTAAACACAGTATTGTTCAACTGGGGGTTATCTTCACAGAAATAAGCCCAGGTAGCCAGGTGAACTTCTACCTGTAAAGGTTCTCCTCCGGTTTCTGCATGGATACCCCCTGCATCATTGAATATACTCCAGGTGATCTGTTCAGGAATAATGCTGGATTGAAGAACCGCCGGGTGGTCACCAGCCATAGGGTCATAAATGCCATCATTGTCACTATCCATAAAGGGGGCTAGCCCCTGGTCCGTACCAGGCAGTTCAAAACCGTAGATGTCAGCAAAATAGGGGTTGCCTGCCCCGGGCCAGCCCATGATCTCAGGGATAGGCGTATCAACCGTTCCATTATCCGTTATATCCTTGAGGTGGGCTTCTATCTGGTAGCGGTAGGCCAACCACACGCGGTCCCATTGATTACAAGCCGCCTCATTGGCAGCGCCTGCCTCATCGAGTGGGCCGGCGAAATAGTCTGTGTCTGAATGCCCGATATCACTCCCGTAGGTCTGCGCCGCCACCTTCAGGTTACCGGCAGCATCGACGGCGCCGAGCCACAGGCCCTGGGCGAAGATGGTGTGTGCTGGTTCGGCATCCTGGCTGGATACTTCAAAACCAGCATTATTGCCGTCAAAGAATAAACGGCCGCCACCTGGAATAACCGCCCGGATATTGTTGCCATGTAAATAGTTGCTGGCGGAAGGTACAGGACAATCCTGCGCCCAAAAGGATGACACCGTAAATAAAAATAAAGGAATAAGGGTAAAGTGTTTTTTCATCGTTACATTTATTGGAAATCAGGCTTCCAAAATACAGGTTCGTGCTACTTCCGTCCTTCAATATTGTTCTTTTTCCCTTCGCTATTGTTCAGAACGCGCTTCAAAAGATAAAAGGAGCTGCAAAGCGGCGCGGAACACAACTGCTATTCATCTGTTCTACCTAATATTTATCTTTGCCGGGGATAACCGGCATAACACCCAATCAATGGATTCACTGACACAGATCACCCTGGGCGCGGCGGTAGGCGAGGCCGTCCTGGGCCGCAAGGTGGGCAACCGCGCCATGCTCTGGGGCGCCATCGGCGGCACCATCCCCGACCTGGATGTATTCGCCAATATGGTGACGGACGATATGAGCGCCCTGGCCTTCCACCGGGCGATCACCCACTCCTTCGCTTTTGCCTTCATTGCCCCCCTCCTGCTGGGATGGCTGGTCTACCGGCTGTACGATGAGCGGAAAACCTTCTGGGTGGACTTCCTGAAAATATGGCTCTTCCTCGTCCTGCTCATCGGGGTGGGGGCCATATTTATGCCCATCCCTCCCCTGGAAGTAATGCAAATCGCCCTGGCGGTAAGCGCCGCCATCCTGCTGTTCCCGGCGGTAGCCTGGGTGAAGCGAAGGCTGAGCAAGCGAAGGGTAAAGCCCGGCGCCACCCAGCGCGGCTGGAGCCTGCTCTTCTTCTGGGCCATCTTTACCCACCCTCTGCTCGACGCCTGTACCACCTACGGCACGCAGCTCTTTCAGCCGTTCTGGGACTACCGGGTGGCCTTCAACAACATCTCGGTGGTAGACCCGATCTACACCCTGCCCTTCCTGATCTTCGTGATCATTGTACTGACGCTGAACCGGCAGAACCGCCTGCGGCCGGTATTCAACTACATCGGCATCGGGGTGAGCTCCGCCTATCTGTTGTTCACCTTTTATAATAAGGTGCAGGTCGACCGCGTATTTGAAAGCTCCCTGCAGCGGGATGGTATCGCCTACGAGCGGTACATGACCAGCCCGACGATCTTCAACAACATCCTCTGGCAGGGCGTGGCCGAGGGTGACACCGCCTACTACCACGGCATGTATTCCATTCTGGACAGCAAGCCGCAGGTGCTTTCCTTTGCCGTTATTCCCAAGAACCACCACCTGATTGAAGGGCACGAGGACGACCGCTCCGTGCGTATCCTGCGGTGGTTCTCCAGCGGTTACTACAGCATCCTGGAGCGGCCCGACGGGCAGCTGCAGTTCAACGACCTGCGGTTTGGTTCCTTAGGCGAGTCCTTTGAGCGGCCGGAGGACTTTGTTTTTCATTTTATCCTGGAGGAGAAAGATGGCGAGTTTATCGCCCGGGAGAGTTGGGAGGAGGAACGGGAT
>JAGFJE010000280.1 GCA_024103175.1 Phaeodactylibacter sp. | reverse complement strand
GATGTTGTCTCCATCCGGCTGTTTTCGAAAACGGACAGCACCATCGTTCAGTCAGTGCTGATCAAGGTAGCGGACCCCTTTGAGGAGTACGTCCCGGCAGTGAGTGTTCCGCGGCCGCAGTATGACGGGGAGGCCTACGGCTTCCAGCTGATCCAGGAATCCGGGCGGCGGCCGCTGCTTCGGATCGATACGGCGGCGGCGGCCACCCGCCACATTTACGAACTATACCGCCCCAATCGCCTGTATAAGATCGTTCACGTTCCGGGTTTTAAGACCCGCCGGCGGCTGCTCACCGACCGGGACCAACTGTTCCCGACTATGGCGATCCGCCATTCTGAATTGCTGGGTACGGGGCACGACTGGTTGTCCCTCCCCGAATTTACGGATTTTGACGGCGCCGATGTAAACCTGCAATGGGGCGATATGGTGGCCTCGCCTTCCAGTGAGAATTACCACCGGCAGGATTTTCGCGCCAACATCGGCAGGGGCCTTAGCCTTCAGGTAGGCGAGCGGCAGCTTTCCATCCACAGCTTCCACCTCTTCATTGACTCCAGGGACGGCCTGCCGGAGTTGTATGTGGCCGACAGCCTGGAAAACCCGGCGCTGCTCAGGGCCCTTTACATGGTACAGCCCGCCAGCACGGCCTATTTCGATAAGCTGGTCGTGGAAAATGAGGAGGGCCGGCTGATGCTTTTCCCCGTAGCTTTCGCATTTAATATTGGCTTTGAGCGGCCTTACAGCCTCGATCTTGAGGCCGCCGCTTCTTTGTCTGGCCCATCCTTTCATCAGGTGAACGGCCGGAACGGCGCCACCCTGATCCGGTTCCAAAATTATCCCCTGTCTGGCATTCTGCCGGTGCTGCTGGGGTTGGACAGCACTCAGCTGCAATCGAAGGACTGGAGGGAGGATACCCGGCTGGACATCCGCTTCACTTCTGCCTACTATTCCGTGGAGGACGGCAAAACGCTTATCCTTCGAGCGCTTCAGGACAGATATGGGCTGGAACTGGAATGGGGCAACGTGCAGGATTCTTACCAAATAGTGATAAAGGATAGTGCTGCTCTTCAAGCGTATTTATCGGTATCCGATAAAGAATTCATTCAGTATAAAGATGACAATAACAAGACGGCCCTCCTGACGTATATCAGCCCCGCCAACCTGGCCCGTTTCCTTACCCAGGAACTCGACGTATCAGTCATTAACCAGACGGGCCTGCCTACAGATACCAAACTGAAAATAGAAATGGATTTTGCTTCTCTGGCTTCGGCCCGGGAGAGCCTCGCCCGCCATGGCCTGGCCCTGGAGCGGGTGAAGGAAGGGGCGACGGTGGTGGCGCGCCTCAGGTGACGCCTCTGGTTCTTCCTGCTCCGAGGTGTCGCCTGCCGGGTGTTTTCTCAGGCGTTTTGAGGAAGCGACACCTCTGTCAGAAGGGAAACTGGGTTGGGAGGCGTCACTTCAGGCAAAAAAAATGCCGGAGCTCTTTTTAGCAACTCCGGCACTTACCTATTACTCAAACTGTATTTTCCGTAATCCGAGGAAATGGGCTTTAATTATCATCAGCCGCATTTCGAAGGCAAGTATAGTGCATATCGCTGTTTCATTCGTTGCATATTATAATCTGGGCGCTTTTTGAGGCGGCTTTGGGGCTGCGAATGTCGGGTAGTTGTCAGTTGTTTGTTGCCAGAACGGACAACTGATAACGAAAAACGGGCAACGATTCCCCCCCTGAGGCCTTTCCTAAATATTCGGCGACCAGACGGTATAGCTCTTCGGCGGGCACTGTATCTTCACCCAACCCCCGCCCTGGGTGGTGGGATACCAGTTGGAATGCCCGGTGAAATCCTTGATCTGGGTATTGTACCAATTTGTCGGCACCCATCTCTCCAGCCAGTTATCGGAATTGTTCAGGTAGACGACCAGGCCGGGGCCGTTGTAGCCATTTCGGCGGGCGACGTATTCATCATTATCGGCGTAGAGGATGGACGTTGTTCCCGTCGCTTTGTTGTTGTGTATCCAGATCAGGTTGTTCAGCCGTTCCTTATCCAGCCACTCTTCATAGTCGCGGTAGAAGATCGTGGGGTAGCCCTCGTGGGTGAGGATGTAGGCGTAGGCCAGCATTTTGTTCCAGATCTCGTCCGTGTCGTGGTTGGCCACGAAGGTGACGGCCCGGAAGGGGTTGCGCTTCCACATCATGTCGTCGTAGAGGACGGAGAGGTTGTTGCCGTCGAAGGCGTCGTTCATCTTGTAGTAGCAGGCGAAGTCGAATACGCTGCTGTTGGCCTCATTGGCCCACCAGTTGAGGTAGTCCACGTTGGCATCCCAGAGTTCACCGACCGAGAAGCCGCCCGTGTGGTTGAGCCATTCCCGGACGACCCAGGGGGCAAAGCCTTTCACGTAGTCGAAGCGCCAGCCGTCAAAGCCAAGGTCGTTCTTGTAGTATTTGGCCACACCATCGGCCCTTTTCCACAGCCAGTCCTGTACATAGGGCACCTCGTGGCAGAGGTCCGGAAAGCCGCCGAAGTAGCCTTCGTCATTGCTGTGGACCCAGTTGGCGTGGAAATCGTGCTGGGAACGCAGGAATTTGCCGGAAGCCACCCCGCTGAAGTCCGTCCAGGTAGAATCATTGGTGTACTGGTTGTACTCCAACTGCCCCCCGCTGTTGTGGTTGATCACGATGTCGGCATACACCTCCATATTCTGGGCGTGGGCCTCGCCGATAAGGCTCTCCAGTTCGGACTTTGACCCGAAGCGCGTCTCTATTGTGTTATTCTGGTTGTAATTGCCCAGGTCGAAGTAGTCGGTGGGATCGTACCCCATGGAGTAGGCGCCGCCCTGGGCTTTGGATACCGGGGGCAGCCAGATTGATTCTATACCGGCGCTGGACCAGCCTTCCAGCTTACTGGTAATCGTGTCCCACCATACGCCTCCGGCCGGCGGGTCCCAGTAAAAGGCCTGCATCATGACGCCTCCGCCGGGGCCGGCAGAGAAGGTTCGGGAAGAAACGGCCTCATTACCGGTTTCGGTGCTGAAAGGGCGGCCGTCGTGCCGGGTGACATGTACGATGTCCAGTTCTCGTTCCTCAGTGAGGGCTTCCTGCTGGATGTCCTTTTTACAGGAGAAAAGGGAAAGGGCCAGGAAGAGGAGGTAGGGCGTAAAATTCTTCATTGTTAAGCGGATCTTATTTGTTTTTAGTGGAATCGGAAAAAACCATGAATTCACGGTGCAATAATATTTGGAATATCCCGTAATGTCGCCGCAGATTATAATTTGAAACAAGAATTTGCGG
>JAGFJE010000268.1 GCA_024103175.1 Phaeodactylibacter sp. | reverse complement strand
CGCTGAAATGCCCCGGCGCCCGGAATTTCCTCAGCTCGGAAAAGTCTGGTATGCCACGGTAATCGCGCACGTGCTCGTAATAGCCCTTGGCGTGCAGGAAAACGGATTGTTCCTTCCCCTCCGGAACCGGCACAGCGGGAAAGCGCAGCTCAGCCACCATGCCCGGCTCGGGCTGGGCGAGGTAGCGCTCATCGTCGGCGGCCAGTTCGGCGCGATGGTCATTTCCCTCCTGGTCAACGGCCAGGGTGGCTGCCACTCGCTGGATATCCAGCGCCTGCGGATCGGTATAATCCATGGCGGCGTAATCGACTTCCCAGAAAAAGAAGCCGGTTTGCAGGCGGAGTTCTACCTTATCTCCGCTAACCTTACTAAGGTCAATGGGAATGGCAAGATCCCGGGGCGCCAGCGGGCCGACGGTCGGCAGGTGCTCCACCAGTTCCCAGCCGTTCCTGGTATTTAGGTAGATAGAAAGGGGGAACTGCTGATCGATGGTTTGCTGCCAGCGCACTTCCGGGGGCAGTTGGGCCTGCCTTTCTATCCAGGTGTCATGGAAGCTGCCGAACTTCTGAGAAAATTCGCCGAAGAGGTAGTCCAGCCAGAGCGTATTCTTGGCGTTGAGCAGCAGGCGGGCCGTACGGGCGCCTTCCGGTTTGGGGAAAGACAGGTGGACGGCCTTTGTTTCCGGTTCCGGTTCGTTGAACAGGAAAGCCGAGCGGTCGGCGGCCTGCAGCACGGCGGAGAGGTCAGCGCCTCCCTCGGAGAGGGCTTGCTGCGGAGGTATAGGGTTGGAAAAAAGCTGCGGGCGGCCGCGGCTGTCCAGCAGGACTGCGCTGCCTTCCGGGTGGTTTACCACCACCAGTTCCGCCAGGTTGGTATACTGCCGTTCTTTCAGCTCGTTAGACAGGCGCAGGCGGTAGGCGCCATCCACCGGCTGCAGGAAGGGCAGGGGCAGGAAGTCGTGCCGCTCCAGATTGCGCTGTATCGCCCCGCCGTAGATCTCCCCCTGGAAAAGGTAGCCCTCCCCATCGTAGGTGTAGATGTAGGGGCAGGAAGTTTTTGTGAGCGCCAAAATTATAAGTAAAATTGCGAAAGCCCCGGCAATAATACCCACCCCCGTAAATAAATAGGAGGCCACCGTTCTTCCGGTGTCCGGTTCAATAATGAGGATCTCCCGGATGTTTTTCAGCGGTATACTGGCCCATCCTTCAGTGATCGCCGTCCCCGAAACGTAGATATGTACTTCCGAAAGGATAGGCTTTTCCTTACTCTTATATCGACGAGGCCGCCCCGGCCTATAATAGAAGGGAGGGGCGTATGATACGATAGTATCTGCCTTGTAAGCACCATGGGGAGCATAAGGGTCGGTTACTTCCCACCTGATATCAAAAATGGTATCCTTATCGGCAAACGCAAGCTTGCCTTCAAGTAAGGTTTCAGATAATTCCGGCTCCGAAAGTATATAAGCCGGCCCCCATCCGGCGCCCAACTGCTGATAGACAACAAATTTTTTCTGCAGCTCCCCCAACTCCACCAGGCTATCCGGCCCGGCAGTTTTCACTTTGAAATAATTACAGGCAGTGGTGTAAAACAGAATCAGGAAGGACAAGAACAGGCAGAGCCGCCGTTTGGCCTTTTTGGAGAAGAGCTTTTTCATGACTGGTGTATTTGGGGTTAGCGTTTGTTCAAATATTCGACGATGGCAGGTGAGGATAGCTCTTTCGGATGGCAGTGAAGCGAGGCTGGAAAACAATTTATTTCTTTCAGAAAGAGCAGACAATGACAATTGTCATTAAATGGCTGCTTTTCAATCTCTTAAACCGTTTGTAACCGTTTACAAACGACTACAAACGGCATTAAACATTTATTTTTCGACTAGCGCTTGACTTTCCCCACATCTTTGTACTGTCATCAGCAACCAACCATTATTAACCTCAAAACTTTTAAGTAATGAATAATTTACGCAACAAAGTCCAACTGATCGGCAACCTCGGAAAAGACGTAGAATTCAAGCAGCTGAAGGACGGCAACGCCATCGCCCGGGCCACCATCGCCACCCGGGATGTTTACCAGAACCCCAAGGGCGAGAAAGTGATAGACGTACAATGGCATAACCTCGTCGGCTGGGGCAGGGTGGCCGAGATCATGCAGGTGCTCCTGAAAAAGGGCAAGCAGGTCGCCGTGCAGGGCAAACTCACCCACCGCAGCTACGAAGACAAGAACGGACAAAAACGGTACATCTCGGAAGTCATCGTCGATGAGTTCATACCGCTGAATTAGGGGGGTATTCGGTATTCGGTATTCGGTGTTCGGTGTTCGGTGTTCGGTATTCGGGATTCGGTATTCGGTGTTCGGTGTTCGGGATTCGGTATTTTTACCCGGACTTCGGCGTGAGCTCAGTCGAACGCTGAGGGACAAAGACGGGCGGTATTCGGCGAACTCCGAAACGCGGGCGCCAAACAACGAACCCACGCCCCCAACGCACTGGTTTTCTAATCTAATTTACGTTCACCCCCGTAACCGGCGCACTTCGCCGGACAGGGCATCTATTAACCTATTTAAAATCAAAGATCATGCGAAACATCAAAAACAGCATCACCCTGATCGGCCACCTGGGGCAGGACCCCAAGGTCATTCAAACCAAAAACGGCCATACGTTAGCCAGCCTTTCCCTGGCCACCAACGACTACTACCGCAACCAGAACGGAGACAAGATCACCACTACCGAATGGCACCGCTGCGTCGCCTGGGGCAAGCTGGCCGAACTCATCGGCTCGATGTGCAAAAAGGGCAAGGAAGTGGCCATCCGCGGCAAGCTGACTTACGATAGTTATGAGGACAAAAACGGCATCCGCCGTAAAATGTCCCAGATCGTCGTCAACGAATTCGTCATGCTGAGCAGGGATAAGGAATGAGAGCGCGTTTTCGGGAGGGAAGCCCGCCAACGGGCGGCTTTCCTCCTCTTCCGGAACAAAAGCCGAATTTGCTTTACCTGCCCAACTTACTGTTGAGGAGTGGACACGGCCGGGGCTTGCCCCGAACGAGGGATTCGGTATAAGTTGGGTTTTTGCGGTGCCCGGTCCTCCGGGTGTCTCTTGCCGCTGGGGTTAAAGGGCCGGCGCACTGCTATTTGAAACCTATTGCCTTATTGGAGGAGGGTATAATGCTTAAATTCGAGAGGCGGTGTAAATGCGGCACGTACGGCCTATCCGCGCCGGAAAAGCTGAAAAAGTTTTGCGATAGGCATCCATCCGCCCGCGAAACTTTTTCGGTTTCACAAGCCATTACTTCCGGTTGCGGATATCCTCGAGGTATTTCTCCAGTTCGATCTCGTCGTAGATGAGAACCTCCCGGGCCTTGCTGCCTTCACTCGGGCCGACGATACCCAGGGCTTCCAGCTGGTCCATGATGCGGCCGGCGCGGTTGTAGCCCAGTTTGAGGCGGCGCTGTATCATGGAGGTAGACCCATGCTGGTTCTGCACGATGAGCCGGGCGGCGTCTTCGAACATCTCGTCCAGCTCGGCGTAGGTGAGGCCCTGAGCGCCTTCGATCTCTTCATCGTCCCCGTGGAATTCGGGCAGGAAGAAAGGCTCCGGGTATCCCGGCTGGTTAGCGATATAATCGACCACTTCTTCCACTTCGGGCGTATCGACGAAAGCCCCCTGTATCCGCTTGGTCTCTCCGCTGACGGACAGGAGCATGTCGCCCCGGCCGATGAGTTGGTCGGCGCCGCCGGCGTCCAGGATGGTCCGCGAATCCACCTTGGAGCTCACCTTATAGGCGATGCGGGCCGGGAAGTTGGCCTTGATCACCCCGGTGATGATGTTGACGGAAGGGCGCTGGGTAGCGATAATCAGGTGTATCCCCACGGCCCGGGCCAGCTGGGCCAGGCGGCCGATCGGCAGCTCCACCTCTTTGCCGGCCGTCATGATCATATCGGCAAACTCATCGATGACCAGCACGATGAAGGGCAGAAAGCGGTGCCCCTTGTTGGGGTTGAGCCGGCGCTGGACGAACTTTTCATTGTACTCCCGGATGTTGCGCGCCGCGGCTTTCTTGAGGAGGTTGTAACGCTGGTCCATCTCGATGCAGAGAGAGTTGAGGGTATGGATCACGCGGCTGGTCTCGGTGGTGATGGGTTCGTTCTGGCCGGGAAGGAAGGCCAGAAAATGATGCTCCAGCCGGCTGTACGGGAAGAGTTCTACTTTTTTCGGGTCCACCAGCACCAGTTTCACCTGCGAGGGGTGCTTCTTGTAAAGCAGCGACATGATGATGGCGTTGACCCCCACGGATTTACCCTGGCCGGTAGCGCCGGCCACCAGCAGGTGCGGCATCTTGGCCAGGTCGGCGACGAAGACCTCGTTGGAAATGGTTTTGCCCAGGGCGATGGGCAGGTCCATCTTGGCGCGTTTGAATTTTTCCGATTGCAGCACTTCCTTCATAGAGACGACCTGCGGGTTCTTATTGGGCACTTCGATACCGATGGTCCCGCGGCCGGGAATGGGGGCGATGATCCGGATGCCCAGCGCGGCGAGGCTGAGCGCGATATCGTCTTCCAGGTTCTTGATCTTGGAAATGCGCACTCCGGGCGCCGGGATGATCTCGTAGAGGGTAACGGTGGGGCCGATCGTGGCCCGTATCTTTGTGATCTCAATCTTGTAGTTGAGCAGGGTTTCTATGATCTGGTCCTTATTGGCTTCGAGCTCTGCCCGGTCGATCTCCACCCGTTGGTCCGAATAATCTTTGAGCAGAGAGGTTACCGGGGGCTCATAAGCCGAAAGTTCCAGGGTGGGGTCATAAGGTTCGCTGTGGTCCTGGTTTTCCTCCTGGAAGGCCAGCTTGGGGCCGGTAGGCCCGCCGATCCCTGGCCCGGGGCTGCCCGCCGAAGGAATGGCTTCTCCGGAGGCAGTGTCGATCTCCAGCTCCGAGTCACCGACCTTTAGCGATTCCGGTTTCTGGCGGCTGATGTCATCCGGAAGCTCGAAAGCGAGTTGTTTCTTACCGTTGCCGGACGCGGGCTGGGGGCTCTGGCTGTCGGCTTCCTCGCTACCTTCTTCCTCGTCGTCGTTACGCGCTCCGGGGCGCAGGGTAGCCATCTGCCCATTGGAAGCAGATTGCTGCCGGCGCTGGCCGGGCAGGCGCCCGGTAAGCCAGTCATTGATATATTGCACAGAATCCTTGACTGCATTCTGCGGGGTTATCTCATTGAAGTTGGGGTTCACATTCCAGACTACCAGCACCAGAACCAGGAACAGCAGGAGGATGATCATTCCGGCGGTTCCCACAAAACTGAGCAGCCAGTCGCTGACCCCTTCGCCGAAAGCGCCGCCCCAGGGAAAGTCCGCTTTCCCGGCGACAAATTCCAGAAATACCGAAGAGACCAACATCAGCAAAAACCACAGGCGGATACGGGGCCAGGCCAGGCTCATCGGCTTCCGCCGCACCAGGACCAGGCCCACCACAATGAGGATGGCGATCAGGAAATAAGAAGGCAGGCCAAAGCCCCAGTAAAAGAACATATTGGAAATGATCGCTCCCAGGCGCCCCAGCCAGTTTGCCATTTCCATCTCGCTCTTCAACAGCAGCCCCCAGGAAAACCGGAGCACCCGGTCCTGGTCCACCTTCCAGGTAAACAGGTAGGAAGTGAAGGCGATGAACAAATAAATGGACAGGAAAAGGCTGAGTATACCCAACAGTTTGGGTACCCGTTCGTCGTTCAGGCCTAATTTAAGGCTCAGTTGCCCCTTATTCTTGCGCTTTTTTGCCACCATTATCTTTAACTAAACTCTTCAATTACTGACTCGAAGCGGCTCTGGACATCCAGCCCGCTTCAAGAAGGTTTTTCACAAAGCGTGCCGGGTTTGCTTCCCCGGCCGCTCCCCATTGCCAAATACGGCCGGATTAATTGGCCTTCTCCTCCTGGGGAGGATTACAAAAATAGAGATTAATTGCGCAATTATAGTAAAAACCTCTTATTGTTCTACAGGGGGCGTCAGCAATTCGCTGGCCATTATTCATTATTTTGCTTATTTTCGCTTAAAAAGCATGAAAGCATCCGCAGAAATCAGCATGTATCCGCTTACCAGGGATTATGAGGGGCTGATCCTCGATTTTATCGCCCGCCTTCGCGGATACGAGGAACTCGATGTAAAGGTGAACAGCCTCAGCACCCAGGCCTTCGGAGATTATGACGCCATCATGGAGGCCCTTCAGCGGGAAATTAAGCTGAGCTTCCAGCAGGGCGTTCCGACATCAATGGTGATCAAAGTCCTCAATGTGGAAGGAACAGGAGAAGAGTTCACTTAGATCTCCTGATACACTGATACACTGCTCACTTGTTCCTATCCTCCCCACTCCACCGTACTCCATGCTTCCGGCTCGCCTGCGAACAGTTGCCGGGTTCGCTTCCAGGTAGAACGGAATAGCGCGGACCGGCGGTAGCGCTCCAGTGCTGTGCCGTCTTCCCAGAAGCTGTAGGTGAAGAATACATTATCCGGTTCGGTACAGCGGAGCAGCTCAACGTGGTGACAACACGGAAAAGCCCGGATCAGGCCGCCGCTATCCCGGAAGATGGCCAAAAAATCATCGACTTTTTCCGGCTGGAAGGTGAGCTTTACAATTCGCTTGATCATGAATGGAAATCGATTTGGATGGTTTCCTCTTCCTTGAGCCCAAACAGGGTGGCCGCCCGGCCCATATTTACGGCGACCTCCAGGTACCCCGCCGGGTTGAAGAGGCAGAGGGGTTCGCCGACCGGCTGGTCGTGGTAGTTCCGGCTGAGGCGCTTGATGGGCGCATGCCGCTTGAAGTAAAGCTTGAAAGAGCGCCCGGCGCCTACCTTGTCAAAAAGCTCACGGGTAATATTGGTAATGGCGTTGTCAAAATTATCGACGTAAATGACCGAGCCCCGGATCTGCGAATGGCCGATGACCGGCTGCAGGGTGATGCGCCGCTCAATATCCTGGGCCGGAAGGCCGATCTCGATCAACGGCCGGCCATGGGCGAGGTAGCCAACGGCCTGGGCATAGATATCCTTGAGCGAAAGCGGGCCGTTCTCATCATAGTCGAGCTCGTAGAAATGAGGAGGCATTTCCTCAAAGATAAGGCTGAAGATACCATTGTCGGGCCCAATGAAAAAGTGGCCCTGCCGGGTGGTGGCCAGGTAACGCTTCCGGGGCGCGTAATAATCATTGACGCTGATGAGGTGGATGGTTCCTTCCGGAAAGCTCGGCCAGGCATTTTTAAAAAGAAATGCCGCCTGGACGATGTCATAGTTGGCAATGCTGTGCGTAATGTCTACAATATTGAGCTGGGGGTGCTCGCACAACATGGCGCCTTTTATCATCGCCAGATAATAATCCCGCCATCCGAAATCAGTAGTAAGGGTCACAATAGGCATATCCGATCCGTTGGTCTTCTCAAAGGGTTTGAGCCAAAAATAGAATTTATTTTTCTTACCTGGCAACAACGTAACCGGCAGAATAGGTTTCCCATTCCTGGAATATGCTTACTTTTACCACCTGGGAAGCCCGGCGGCGGCAAGGATGTTAAGCCCGGTTTAAAGAAGCCGCCAAAGTTGAACTTTTTTCAGGCGCCGAAAGTTTCCCAAGTACACAGCTTCGCCAAGCTGCCGCCCTTTTTTGGAGGGCGCTATGCCGGGGCTGATATTATATCACAAAAAGAGGACAAAAGTATTGAGTGAGATCATTCTGACCGTCGACGGGGTAGACCTCGTAGAATTGTACGGTGAACATAATGCGAAACTAAACCTTCTCCGAAAAGCCTTCCCGGAAGTGGTGATGACTTCCCGGGGCAGCAGCCTCAAGCTTTCCGGTGATAAAAAGCATACCCAGAAGGCTAAATCCAAGTTCGAACTCATGGTGCGCCTCCTCAAAGAGCACGAGGAGCTCCCCCTGCAGATGGTCGAGGACCTCATGGCGGGCAACAACCCCTTTGAGTCCAAACTGAGCGCCGGCAGCCGGGGCAACAAAACGATACTGTACGGCCGCAACGGCAAGCAGATCAAAGCCAAGACGCGCAACCAGAAAAAACTGATCGAAGCCTCCGAAGACAACGATATCGTCTTTGCCGTAGGCCCTGCCGGTACCGGTAAGACCTATACCGCGGTGGCCCTGGCGGTCAAAGCCCTCAAAAACCGCATGGTCAAGAAGATCATCCTGACCCGGCCTGCCGTTGAAGCGGGCGAAAGCCTGGGCTTTCTGCCGGGCGACCTCAAGGAAAAGATCGACCCGTACCTCCGCCCCCTCTACGACGCCCTCGACGATATGCTGCCGGCGGAAAAGCTGCAGCAGTTTATGGCGACCCGCATCATCGAGATCGCCCCGCTGGCCTTCATGAGAGGGCGTACGCTCGATAATGCCTTCATCATTCTGGACGAAGCCCAGAACTGCTCGACCATGCAGCTAAAGATGTTCCTGACCCGCCTGGGCCCCTCGGCCAAATGCATCATCACCGGCGACTTGTCTCAGGTCGACCTGCCCTTCCACCAGAAGTCGGGCCTGCGCCGGGCCATCGGCCTGCTCGAACACCTCGACGGTATCGAGGCCGTCTACCTGGATGCCGAGGATGTCGTCCGCCACCGCCTGGTCAAGGAAATCATCCGGGCCTATGAACGGTCGGACGAGGAGATGCGGCGCCACCGGAAAAGCCGGGAAAAAGAAAATAGCGATGAGGAGGCCACCCAAAACGGTAGCATGCCCGAGCCCCCCTCGCTGCCTTTCTTCACCCGGAACCAAGACGAAGAAGAGTAATTACGTCAAAACGGACAAACATCAAAAATGGAATACAGGATCCGCATTCAGCCAGGAAAAGAAAAGGCCTTCCAGGAGTTTCTCAAAGCTCTCCGGACTCTAGGCGTCGTCGAAGAGGTCAAAATGGCCACCGAAGCTGAAAGCCAGAAGGAACGCGAAGAAAAGCAAGGCAGCTCCCCGGAAGAACTGGCCAGCCAGTACCGGGACCTCGTCGACTAACAAACCCTGGCAGAACAAGACCTGGAAAAATGGCTTATACGATAAATTACCAGGGGCGGCAGCTCACCGGAGAGGTTTCCCTTGCCGGCTCTAAAAGCATTTCCAACCGGGCGTTGATCATCCGCGCCCTGTGTGGAGAAAATTTCCCCATTCACCACCTGGCCAATGCCAGAGATACGGAGTTGCTGCTTCAATTGCTGAATAGCCGCGAAGCGGTTCGCGATGCCGGACCGGCCGGCACCACCTTCCGGTTCATGACGGCATTCCTGGCCGGGCAGCCGGGAGAACAGACACTGACCGGCACCGAACGAATGAAACAAAGGCCCATCGGGCTGCTCGTCGATGCCCTTCGCCAACTGGGCGCCGATATCACCTACCTGGAAAAAGAAGGCTATCCTCCCCTGCGCATCGGGGCCGCTACCGGCTTTGGGCAACGCGGCGCTCTTTCCATCGCTGCCGGCACCAGCAGCCAGTACATCTCCGCCCTGCTGATGATCGCCCCTACCCTGCCCCACGGGCTCGCCCTCCGCCTGGAAGGGAAAGTGGTGTCACGCCCTTATATCGAAATGACCCTCCGCCTGATGCGCTATTTCGGGGTAGAACACCAATGGGAAGGGGATACGATCCGGATCGGGCCGCAACAGTACCAGCCCCGCCCCTTCCGCGTGGAGGCCGACTGGTCGGCAGCCTCCTATTACTACGCCATGGCCGCCTTCGCCGACGAAGCCCACCTGCAACTCAACGGCCTGTTTGATGACAGCCTGCAGGGGGATGCGGTGCTGGCTGAAATGATGGAAACTTTCGGCATCAGGACGACATTCAACGAGGCCGGTGTACTGCTGACGAGATCTTCCGCTCCCGTGCCCGATACCTTCGAATGGGATTTCATCCTTTGCCCCGACCTGGCCCAAACCCTGGCGGTGGCCTGCGCCGGCCTGGGCGTACGGGGTGTTTTTACCGGCCTCGATACCCTGCGCATAAAGGAAACCGACCGCATTGCCGCCTTACAGGCCGAACTGGCAAAGGTGCAATGCCGCCTGGAGGCTCTGCCTCCGGAACAGGCGCCGGATGCCAGGCGGGAATACTTCCAGACGGGAGGCAAGGCCAGCGTCAGAGGAACGCCCTGTTTCGCCACCTATGAAGACCACCGCATGGCCATGGCCTTCGCCCCTCTGGGCATGCTGGGAACGGCCAGGATTGAAAACCCGACGGTGGTGGCCAAGTCTTACCCCAACTTCTGGGAAGACCTAAAGCAGATCGGTTTTGTGATTGAAGAATAAGGGCTGTGGCAATCAATTTTTGCCACCAAAGCACCACCTCCAAACAAGCACTAAAGCATTGGCATTGGTGCGGATTCCGTGTCCGCCTGTTCAGCGTTCGACTGAGCTCACGCCGAAGTCTCACGCCGAAGTCCGGATAAATTTTTGTGCTTTCGTGGCATTGTTAAATTACCCGTCGCCCTCTCCCATTTCCAGTATCTTGATCTCTACGCGCTGGTTTTTCCTTCGCCCGTATGGCGTTTTGTTGGAAGCTACGGGCTGGCGCTTACCGTAGCCTTTGTATTGCAGGCGCTTCCTGGAGATCCCTTTAGTGGCCAGGTAATCCGCCACGGCTTTGGCCCTTGCGGTAGACAGGCGGTCGCAATAGTCGTCAGGGGGCAGCCCATTGGTATGGCCGCCGATCTCTATGACGACGTCCTCATTATCGGCGAGAAAGCCATAAACCTCATCCAGGAAGTCAAAAGATTCCTTCTGGATGCGGGAGCTGTCGGCCTCGAAGTACAGCTTGTCCAGGCGAATAGACAGGCCCTTGGCCATTTCGGACCGCTTGACGCCGGCGATGGTCTTTTCCGGCTCGGGTTGGGGCTGGGGCGCCCTGGGCGTGGCCTGGGCTGGAGCGGCAGGCTGCTGGGGCTTTGCCTGCTGAGGCTTCGGGGCCGGTGGTTTCGGCGGTTCGGCCTTGGCGATATCCGGCTCTGCCGGTTCGGGCGCCGTGGGCTCTTCCGGCACCGGTTCATTACAGGGGATGGGCTGGATGGGAGAAGCATTGTCCACCAGTACGTTGCCATTGTAAGGGAAGAGCGTAGGGGTTTCATAAAATGCTTCCAGGGTGATATAGGTATAATCGGCAATGGGCTCGAACTTGAAGTTGTATTGCATCCACTGATGCTTGTTGATCAGGCCGGTCTCATCGAGTAGGTACTGTTTGTCACAATTGCCGAACCCCGCCCATATCCGCAATTTTGCCGGCCGTATGTAATTGGCCTGCTCATTGTTGGCCCGGCTGAGGCTGATGTACAATTCTGACCGCGCCAGGTCGAGGCTGAACTCGTAACACTGCCCCCGTTTCAACGGCCGGCTGAGTTTTTGAGAAACAGATTCCCAGGTGTCGTTATCCCGAACGACCATGCCGAGGTAGGTGCCGCCGTGGTTGGCCGGCTTGGTTACACTGAACTCTCCACTGGGCTGAACATCGGGAGGCGATTCTCCCGGGAAAAGGTCCCCGCCACAGTCATACCATCCCACCGGCTCTTTGCTGTGCCGGGGCATGTCTTCAAAAGATGGGTTTGTCAAGTAGATAGCTTCTCCCTGGCCAAAGGCTAAGAAACAACTGGCCACAACCAGGAGGGACAGCAACGAACTTCGTTTCCTCATTTCAATTTTTTGTTTACTACGATGATATTGGAAACCGGCCGAAGAGCAGGCTGGTTCCCGTTGTGAAACGCTTCATCCTCGTTCCTCTTTTGCGAAAGTAAAGGCTTCTCGTCGTGTATAACGTTGCCAACCGCAGGAATTGTTGTGAAAACCGGCGCCTTAGTTAAGGCTCCGTTTCTGGAAAAATACAGGAATTACCCCAAAAAAGCAGGTTCTATTATTGCTCTTAACGCTTTTTTAAGTAAACGGAAGGGCAGGCCGGCCTTTACTGGCGGACACGTTCAAGGGGAAAACCCTGCCTGGTATCGGGGCAGGGGTCAGAGGTAATTACCCGGAGGCTGGCCGAACCGGGGATACAGCCTCCGGGTAAACAGGTCAGCTGAAAGCGTTGAAGCCGGTAACGTCCATACCGGTGATCAGCAGGTGGATGTCATGCGTCCCTTCATAGGTCACGACGGATTCGAGGTTCATCATGTGGCGCATGATGGGATACTCGTTGGTGATCCCCATACCGCCGTGGATCTGCCGGGCCTCCCGGGCGACCTCAAGGGCCATGGCCACATTATTGCGTTTGGCCATCGAGATCTGCGCCGGAGTGGCCCTGTCTTCGTTGGCCAGCTTGCCCAACCGCCATACCAGCAGTTGGGCCTTGGTAATTTCAGTAATCATTTCCGCCAGCTTCTTCTGCGTGAGCTGGAACTGGCCGATGGGCTTGCCGAACTGGATGCGCTCCTGGGAATAGCGCAGGGCGGAATCGTAGCAATCCAGGGCGGCGCCGACCGCACCCCAGGCGATGCCATAACGGGCTTTGGACAGGCAGGACAACGGCCCGCGCATGCCCCGCACCCCCGGCAACACGTTGGCTTTGGGCACCCGCACGTCTTCGAAGACGAGCTCTCCGGTGACGGAAGCGCGCAGGGACCATTTGCCGTGGATCTCCGGAGCGGAATAACCCTTCATGTCTTTTTCGACGATCATGCCTATGACCTTATCCTCTTCATCCTTGGCCCAGACGACGGCAATATCCGCAACCGGCGAGTTGGTGATCCACATCTTGGCGCCGTTGAGGATGTAGGCGTCGCCGTCATCCTTCACCCGGCTGGCCATTCCCGCCGGGTTGGAACCGTGGTCGGGCTCCGTCAGGCCGAAGCAACCGATCAGCTCTCCGGAGCCCAGCTTGGGCAGGTATTTGCGCTTCTGTTCTTCGGAGCCGTACTTATAGATCGGGTACATCACCAGAGAGCCCTGAACAGAGGCCATAGACCGGATGCCGGAATCTCCGCGCTCCAGCTCCTGCATGATCACCCCGTAGGCCATCTCGTCCATCCCGCCGCCACCGTACTCTACCGGCAGGCTGGGGCCGAACGCCCCGATCTCCGCCAGCCCTTTGAACAGGTGGGCCGGGCATTCGGCACGCTCGGCGTACTCCTCGATGATCGGGCTTACTTCCTGCTTCACCCAGGTGCGTACGGCGTCGCGGGCCAACAAGTGGTCGTCATCGAGCAGCTCGTCGATGAGGTAGTAATCGTGCGCCTGAAAGCGGTCCTCCTTTGCCTTCTTTGCGATGGCGCTGTGAGCGCCGTTGTTGTTGCTATCCATTAGTTTATTTTTTTTGGATTTTGGTTAGGTTTATTTTCCCGCAAAGGTAATCATTTCAGTACTTCCACGCTCTATTCCGGTAAAGATGATACGGAATTATGGCCATATCGGAAGCTTTATTCCTTATTTTTGAGCCTTCACCTACTGAATTGCAGCTTATGGCCACTATTGCACTCGAAGGCATGCGCTTTTTTGCCTACCACGGCTACTACGAGGAAGAACAGATCCTCGGTAACGAATTCGTCGTGGATATATTCGTCAATACGGAAACCATCCTTACCAAATTCACCGACGACCTCCATGCCGACCTCGACCAGGTCGAAGAATTGCTGAAAGCCGGGGAGATGTCCCTCAAGGCCATCGGTGTAAAAAGAGGAAAGCCCGATGACGACAAACACCGGCCCACCACTGTCAATTACGAAACCCTATACCTGCTCTGCCAGAAAGAAATGCGGGAACCCGCCCACCTCCTGGAAACAGTGGTGGATAAAATAGCCGACAGCATCACCGACTACTTCGATAACGTGGAAGGGGTGCTGGTGCGCCTGAAAAAACTAAACCCGCCGCTCGGCGGCAGAGTGGCCAGCGCCTGGGTGATGGCGTCTAGAGGGGAGATCGAGATCCCCATGTTCGGCGGGGAGTCATGATATTTTTGGTTCTTTTTAAGGATTACTTAATTACATCAAATCCAGCAAAACATGTTAAAAAAGATCGCTGCTCTTCTAATGATCACCTCCCTGATGGGCTGCACCGCCCAACAGATACAAAGCACCCTCGACACCCTGGCCGGCGCCCAGGGGCTGACCACCGCCGAGGTGGCGGCCGGGCTGAAACAGGCGCTCGACTTTGGGATAGCCGAAGGCGTTCAGCGCCTTTCTCAGGAAGACGGGTACTACAAAAGCCAGTACAAGATACTGCTGCCGCCGGAAGCCCGGAAAATTACCGATAAGCTACAAAATGTGCCCGGGTTCCGGGCCGTGGAAGAGACCATCCTGGAAAAGATCAACCGCGGGGCTGAGGATGCCGCCAAAAAGGCAAAACCCATTTTTGTCAATGCTATCAAGCAGATGACATTCTCCGATGCCATGGATATCCTCATGGGGGAGGATAATGCCGCTACGCAGTACCTTCACCGCACCACCTTCGAAGCCCTGTATCAGGAGTTCAACCCCGTGATCATTGAATCCCTCGACAAGTTTAACGCCCGCGACTACTGGGCAGACGCCGTCAACGCCTACAACAGCATTCCCCTGGTGGAAAAAGCCAACCCCGACCTGGATGACTACGTCACCCGCGAAGCGCTCAACGGCCTGTTTTCCATGGTGGAAAAGAAAGAACGCAATATCCGCAACGACATCAGCGCCCGGACGACCGACCTGCTGAGGAAGGTGTTCGCCAAACAGGATGGCAAGTGATACCAAATTCGAAATGCGAAGTCGGAAGCCCGAACACCCATATGCCTGCCAATCAATCGGTTAGCAAATGGATCATACGTCTTTCCATACTACTGGACATTTTTGGAGCCATCTGTGTAAGTGTGTGAAAGTGTAAACGTGTAAAAGAGGTTCAGCCAGGGCTGCATTTGCACATATTAGCACCTTGTTAGCCTTCGTTTACACCTTTACACGCTTCCACATTTACACCTACTGGACTCAAAATGTCCAGTAGTATGACGTCTTTCTATTTAAAAATTGGCTAATTGTAACGTTTTGCTTAGCTGCCCTGAAGACGTGAACCAGGATCCCCAAATTTATTTGGGCCGGAGACGTTACCCCAGTCAATTTGAGGGAACGCGGGTTTATCGTCTTCGACGCCAAAAAATTTTGGTTCACCCTGTGGAATTCGTATTTATTCCACAGGGCAGGCCGAGTTAGCGTTGATTTTTCGTCTCTGATCCGGGACAT
>JAGFJE010000226.1 GCA_024103175.1 Phaeodactylibacter sp. | reverse complement strand
ACTTATCCAGCGACAAACTCAAATTCACCTTAGCGCTCAGGCCGACAAAGGGCTGCAGGAATATCCGGTTGTTGTCGCCTCCGTTGCCGGTAACCTCCGGTTCTTCCAGGACGGCGCCTCCCGCATTGAAACGAACGAACTGGAACAGCTTATAATCGAGCCCCACGTAGAAGGGCCGGCCGACCAGGGGGCCGGTTATCTCCTTGTCCGCTTCGCCGTCGAAGTTGCGGGTAAATACGCCAACGGTCAAAGAGGCGTTGCGCAGGAAGCGCGGAGCGATGGTGCTGGTGGACAGCGGGAAGGACAGCCCCAGGTAGGGCGCCGTGCCGTAGTCCAGGTTTTCCAGGTTGCCGCCCAGGTAGACGCCGCCGTAGCCGGCGTTGATGGCGAAATAGCCCGACTTGTCCTCCGTCCGGTAGTCGTCCACATAACGGCTGTCGGCGAAAATGAGCAGGTTTTTATTGGCCATGGCCCTGATTTCCAGTTCGACCAGCGCTCGCAGTTCCTGTATGAGTTGAGAGCGCTGCTGCATCCGGGCCGATACGTCCTCCCCCGCTTCTTCCTTCCCCTCTTTGGGCAGCTTTACGGATTCGACCTGTTCGATCTTCATTTCCACCAGATCGGAGAAGGTGGGAATGGGTTCGTCGCTGCGCCGGCGGTACTCGGAAAGGATGGAAGCGGCCAGTTCGTTCATCTCCCGCAGGATCTTCCTGGAGGATTGTTGGAAGGAAATGCGTTTGCCGCCATTGCCCATTTGGGTATCCAGGTAGACTTCCATCGTCCGGGCCAGCCTTTCGGCCAATGCCTGCCGTTCCCTTTCGCTTACGGGACGGAAATAAGTAATTTCGATGTCGTATTTCTTGGACGCCCGCAGCTTGTAATTTGCCAGGACGTTGAAGTTGGTGGCCCCGGTATTATCCTCCGGGCGCTTCCAGTCGGCAGAAACCAGTGGGCCTGACTTTTCCTTGCCTTTGTAGGAGTAGATACGCACCTCCACGATATCAACGTCTGCCCGGATAGGGCCAGTGAATATGATGGGCGTTTCGGCGGGCAGGGGCTGGTTTTCCCCGAAACGGGCTTTTTCATAGTCGAAGTTGACGGTGGCATACTGGGCTTCAAGAGAAGAAAACAGGAAAGTGAAAAAGAGTAGTATAACCAGGGCTATTCTCATTGTGATCATGCATTTAGGTTGAGCAATTGCGATAGGATTTCACTCTTTTAACTTTATTCCGGGCGTAGTGTTCAAAAATTTTTGCTTTAGAGCAGGGGGTTCTATGCAATTGATCGTCAATAAAACCGCTTTCGTCCTTTCTTTTTGCAAAGGAATAGCGCGCGTGTAACCTTGCCGGGCAATATTCCGTCCTAGTTGGTGTTCGCCATTCGCTGTTCGTTGTTAAGAAACCTCGGGGCTACCGAATACCGAATACCGAATACCGAAGTTAAAGCCTACTTGCCGAAGTTGGCCCCTATGATCGCAATGAAGCCATAGCATTCTCACTCCGATTCAACACCCATGCGGCCGGAAAATTCAATTCCGATCGTTATGAAAAACAGAACCTTTTTCTTCTTCAGCCTTTTGTGTTTATTATTTTCCACCACCCTGTTTGCTGGCTCTAAGAACACCGGAACCGTTACCGGCAAGGTGCTGGACAAGGACGGCCAGGCGGTCATGTTCGCCAATGTAGTGCTCAATGCCACCGCGGACTCCAGCATGGTGAAGGTGGAGCCCACCGGTGAGGACGGCGTCTTTGCGATGGCCAACATTCCGGAAGGGAATTACTTTGTCACCATCACCTATATCGGCCTTGCGGAGTACCGTTCGGCGTCATTTACCGTAAAGGCAGGCGAAACGCTCCAACTGCCCGATATCGAAATGGCCGAATCGGCAGTGGCCCTGGAGGAAGTGGTGATCGAAGCCGTCCGCCCGCTGCTGGAGATCAAGCCGGATAAGATGGTGTTCAACGTGCAGGGCAGCGTGAACGCCACCGGCAACAACGCCCTCGAGCTGCTGCGGAAATCGCCCGGCGTAGTGGTCGATAATAATGAGAACATCATGATGCTCGGCAAAAGCGGCGTGCGGATCTACATCGACGGCAAGCCCTCCCCGCTGCGGGGGGATGACCTGGCGGCCTATCTGAAAAACCTCCAAAGCACCGAGATCGACGCTATCGAGATCATCACCAACCCCTCTTCCAAATACGATGCGGAAGGTAATGCCGGCATCATCAACATCAAACTGAAGAAGGACCAGCGGCTGGGCGCCAACGCCAACCTCAACCTGGGCTATTCAGCCGGCGAAGTGGCGCGGTACAATACTTCCGTCAACGGCAACTACCGGGGACGGAAGGTCAATACCTTCGGCAATTACGGCTATTACATCGGGAAATACGCCGCATTTCTCGATATATACCGTGAGCAAACAGGGTTCCGGATCGATCAGAAAGGCATTGAAGGGGGCGACTGGAAAAGCCATAACTTCAAGCTGGGCGCCGACTATTTCCTGGACGAACAGCAGACAGTCGGTTTCCTGTTCAACGGCTACAATTCCCATTTTACCTGGAACAGCAACACCAAAACGCCTATGGGAATGATCGG
The DNA here is from genome assembly GCA_024103175.1 of Phaeodactylibacter sp. Taxonomy (GTDB): domain Bacteria; phylum Bacteroidota; class Bacteroidia; order Chitinophagales; family Saprospiraceae; genus JACJXW01. The sequence goes on along the minus strand of JAGFJE010000226.1, from coordinate 1,898 downwards.
GCAAGCCGCTATTGACAGCATCCTCATCGCTGCAAGCAATAACATAGGCGACCGAAATAACCTCAATTTCAACCTCAACTATCGATTCGACAAGGGCGATGGGAACACCTGGAATATCGATGCAGATTTCGGCCGCTTCCGCAACGCCCAGGATGCTTACCAGCCTAACTACTACTACGACGCTTCGGGGTTGACGATTCTCCGGGAGCGGATCAACACCACCGCGATGCCCACAAAGATCAATATATACACCTTCAAGGTGGACCGCGAGCAACCTTTGTGGAACGGACAGCTGGGCGCCGGGCTGAAACTCTCTTACGTCCGGACGGACAACGATTTCGACTTTTTTAACCTGGTGGACCAGGTACCGGTTCCCGACTACGGCCGGACCAACCAGTTTGTCTACGAAGAAAACATCAACGCCGCATACGCGAATTATACGCGGAAGTTCGGCGAGAAATTCGGCGCACAGCTCGGGCTTCGGATGGAACAAACCAACTCCACCGGCGACCTGATAAGTGCCCTGCCGGCTGATGATGGCCATGTTGTGAAGCACTATCTTGATTTCTTCCCGTCGGGCGGGCTGACCTATACCCTCAACGACAAGAACAGCTTCCAACTCTCCTACAGCCGCCGTGTCAACCGCCCCTCTTACCAGGACCTCAACCCCTTCGAATACAAGCTCAATGAGCTGACTTACCGGCGGGGCGACCCCTTCCTGCGGCCGGAATACGCCCACAATATTCAGTTGACCCACTCTTTCAACTACCGGCTTAACACCACCCTGGCCTTCAGCCACACCAAAGACCTCATTACCGACCTTACCGATACTTCAGGCCTGAAAGCGGTCTACATTACCTACCGCAACCTGGCCGATCAGTACAACTACAGCCTAAGCCTGAGTTCCCCCATCTCCATCACTGAATGGTGGAGCAGTTACTCCAACCTGACTGCCTACTACACCCACAACGTAGCCACCTTCAGCGACGGCAAGGCCATCGACCTGGACGTCAAAGCGGTTAGCCTTTACAGTCAGCAGACTTTTACCCTCCCCTGGGGCCTCTCTTTTGAACTCTCCGGCTGGTACAACTCGCCGACCATCTGGGGCGGCAACTTCAAAATGGACGGCATGTGGAGCCTCAACGCCGGCCTCCAGAAGAAACTCCCCGACGGCCGGGGAAGCGTCAAACTGGCGATCAACGATATTTTCAAATCTACCGACTGGCACGGCGTCATTGTTTTCGGCGCCATGTACGCCGAAATGTACGGCGGCTGGGACAGCCGGCGCGTCAGCCTCAACTTCTCCTACCTCATCGGCAACACCCAGGTCAAAAACGCCCGCAACCGCAAGACGGGGCTGGAGGAAGAACAGGGGAGAATAAAAACCGAAAACAATTGATAATTTTACCGGCGTGAGCCTGGTCTTGCGCAAAAGACAAGCCTGCCGTTCGGTATTCGCGGTTCGGTGTTCGCGTACCAAAAGAGGGCTTTGCAGGAGAAAAAATAAACACTTTTGAGAGTGTTTATATAAACAGTGTAATCATCGAACGGAGCATTTCCCCAGGCGATATACTACGAGGTACAAATGGGAATCGCATTCAGCCCGCTCAGCCTCCCTATTCCGCCGTCTTATCCCCTCCGGCCAGCCTGCCCCCCAGCCAACCCATCGGGATATACGCCCCCACCAGGTCCAGAACGATAAACCAGGCCGGCGCCGGAAGCGCAAAGGCGTTGTACAGGCCGCCGAGCAGGAAAAAGGCGGCGATGCCGAGGGCGAACTTCATCTTGTGGGTGGCGGCGAGGCGGGCGGCAAGAAAAGCACCCGCTAAAGTGCCGAGTGCGTGCGCTAAAAAGGGAAAAAGGAAATGCTTGGGCTGAAATAAGGGCAGGGCCGCCTT
>JAGFJE010000172.1 GCA_024103175.1 Phaeodactylibacter sp. | reverse complement strand
TTCCCTCATTCCTTCATTCCTTCATTCCCTCATTCCTTCCCATGCCCTGGACCCACCAAAAAATAACCTCCCTGGCTCCCAACAGCCTGGTATTGGAAAAGGCCAACGGCCTGGCCGCCCCCCGTCGTTGGGCCAGCATGGCCAGCGACGGCAGCCTGCTGTGGGGCGAATGCCGGAGCAGCGGGGAGCGCAACTACCGCGTCATTGCCGGCCTGCAGGAGGGCCCTTTCCGGTGTGATTGTAACAGCCGGCATCACCCTTGCCGCCACGTTCTCGCCCTGCTGATGTGTTTTGTAAAAAAAGGAGAAAAGGTGAGCCTGGCCGAATCGGTTCCCGGCTGGGTGCAGCAAGCGCTAAAGGAGCCTCCCGTCCGGCAGCCTGCCGCTGAGGATAAAGCCCGAAGGGAAGCGGAGCGCTCCCGTCGGTTTGGGCAGCGCCTGGAACTGATGGAGCAGGGCGCCCGGGAACTGGAGGAGTGGCTGCTCGACCTCACCCGCCATGGCCTGTCGGCCATCGAGGAGCAGCCAGCCGATTTCTGGGATGGTTTTGCCGCTCGGATGGTAGACGCCAAGCTGGGGGGCGCGGCCCGCCGCATTCGCAACTTCAAGGCTCTTGCCGGCCGGCAAGATGCCTTTGAACGCCTGTTGGAAGGAATGTCGGAGCTTTATTTGCTGGCACAGAGTTTCAAGCAACTGGACGGCTTGCCGGAAAGCCTGCAGGAGGAAGTTCTCAGCCAGTTGGGCGTAAATTACAAAAAGGAGGAAGTGTTGGCCCGGGAAGGCGTCGCCGATACCTGGCTGGCCATTGGCCAGGTAGAAGGAGAGGGGGAAGACGATAACCTGCGCTACCGGCGCACCTGGTTTCTCGGGGAGAAGAGCAGCCGCCTGGCGCTCCTGCTCGATTTTTCCTGGGGAAGGCAGGGCTACGATATGCAATGGATAGTAGGGAGCAGTATGGAAGGAGAAATGGCATTTTACCCCGGCGCCTATCCGTTGCGCGCTTTGTTTCGCAGGCATCAGCTTGCCAACCGCCCGTTTCAGGGAAGATCCGGATATGAAAATATTGAAGCCTTCGCCCGGGCCTATGCCCAGGCCCTGGCGGCCAACCCCTGGCTGCAGGGGTTCCCCTGCCTGCTGGCAGAAGCGTCGGTGCTGGCCGAGGAGGGCGAATTGTGGCTGGTGGACAGCGCCGGAAAAAAACTGCTATTGTCTCCGGACGGGCCGGCGCGCTGGAACCTGCTTTCCGTGAGCAGGGGCCGCCCCTTGTCCGTTTTCGGGGAATGGGACGGCAGGGCCCTCACGCCCCTGTCGGCCATAACGGGAGGCAGGGTGGCGCCGCTGCAGGCCAGAGAAATACCCGATGTCGGCCTATTTCCCGGTTGAGGTTGTTTAATAGAAAAAATGACTTTACCCTCGCTTTGCCGTCAAAACTAAAAAAACAGCAAACGACGATTATGAGAGAACGGTTATTCGGACTCGTTTTACTGGCCGCCTCTTTTGCCGGAACCGCTCAGGATAGTTCTCCTTCTCTTCTTCCGGCAGGGGCCAATTCCGGCTATGATGAATGGGGCCCGGTAGCTTCACCGGAGGGCAACGCATTATATTTTACCCGCCTCGGCCACCCCCAGAATATGGGAGGTGACGATGCTGCTGACATCTGGGCCACTTACCGGAACCCCGACGGCCAATGGCCCAGGGCTGTCAATGTCGGCGCTCCCCTCAACAGTTGGCAGGATGAGCGGGCGGTTGGTATCCATGCTTCGGGCAGGAAACTCTACCTGTATCGCCCAGGCAGCCACACGCTCTATTACAGCCGCCGCCAGGGAAGGGTATGGCAACCGCCCATGCCCATTACGATAGACAGCTTCAGCCTCAAGGGCAGAGAAGCCCGTTTTGCATTCAGCCCGGATGGGGAAACCCTTTTGCTCACTTTTTCCGGTAAGGGCAGTATGGGGGGAAGAGACATCTATGCCTGCTTTGCCACGGAGGAGGGCCGTTATTCGCACCCCCGCCCCCTCGGCCCTCCCGTCAGTTCCTCTGCTGATGAGGTAGGCCTTTGGCTGGCCGCTGACGGAGAGGCGCTCTACTTTTCCTCCGGACGGCCGGGAGGTTATGGAGGCCAGGACCTCTACCTCGCCCGCCGCCTCGGCCGGGATTGGGACAATTGGTCCCTCCCGCAAAACCTCGGCCCAAATATCAACACCCCTGAAGATGACCTTTTCCTGAGCATGCCGGCTTCGGGAAAGCCCGGGTACTTACTGAGGAGAACAGAAGAAGGCTCCTGGGATATTTATGAGGCAGAACTTCCTGACAGCCTGCTGCCTGAGCCTGTTGTTTTGCTTTTCGGAACCATAAGGGACGCCGCTTCCGGCGAGGCCGTCAGCCAGGCCAGTACCCGGCTCTATGAACTCGAGGGGAGTACATCGGCCCCTTCTGAAAATATCTCTGGGTATGGAGGTGGTTTCCAGGCCATCTTGCCCCAGGGCCATGATTTCAGCCTGAGCGCTGAACTGGAAGGCTACTTCCCGGTGAGCGAGCCGGTGGTGCTGTCTGGGCAGGGCGTGGAAGAACTGGATCAGGATAATGGAAGCTTGTTGGCCTCGCTCGGCCGCGACCCGGCCTATGTTCAACGCAATGAGGAGATCATCGAACTGCAACTGCACCTGCGAAAGATCGATGAAGAACTGATCCGGATCAATGAAGAACGCAAGGCCCTGCGGCAGGAACTCCAGTCTGCCCGGGTGAACAATCCGGACTGGAGCCCGCCTTCCGGCCCTGAACTGGATGCCCTCCGGCATCGTTATCAGCAGTACCAATCGGCGGTGCAGGACACCCTCACCCCGAAACCCTATGAAGAGGCGGAGGGCGGCGCTCAGGAACTCGCGGGCCTGAAGGAAAGGTACAATCGTTATGTGCAGTACCAGAAGAGCCAGCAAAAAAAATCAGAAGAAGAAGCTGAGGCCGGCGAATATCTCTGGGCGGAAGCTAAAGGCTTCGAGCAGTTGCAGCAAGAAGTCAGGCAAGGCCTGAAAGAAAACCTGGCCCCCAAAGTGGAGCAGGAACTCAGCGCCAGCATGCTGGAGGAGGTGAAGCGGGAAGTGTCGGCCTCATTGGCTGATCAGGAACGGCAACAGCTGGAATTGAAAGAAGAAAAACTGCGCCACAGCATACGGCAGAGCTTTGGCAACCCTGCCGGGAAACCGGAGGGCTGGGCCGCCAAAGGGGCGGCTGTCGAAACAGAATGGGAGCACCAGCTGAGAGCGGGCCTTCAGACGGCTATGGAACCGGAAGTACGGGAAGAGCTGCGCCAGGAATTGAGAGATGACATCCGGGCCGCCCTGGCCAATGACATCGCCTACTGGGCCAAAAAAGAAACCCAGGCCGAGATGCAGTCTCAGTTGAATGAAAAGCTCCAGATGCAGATCGAGCAGGAGCGGCGCAAAGCCATAACCGTACCCCCGGGAGGGGATGCGGTAACCCCGCTCGAGCCGGCTTACGCCCCGGAAAACCGTTATCGGGAAGTTCGGCAGGATATCCTCCTGTTTCGGGCCGAACCCGGGGCGGTGGCTCCACTCAATACCGTCGTCTTTGAACCCAATAAGCCTACCCTGAAACCCATGGCTTATGCTGAACTTGGACGGGTTCTGGAATTCCTGCGCCACAACGGGCAACTCGTCGTGGAGATCGGCGTCCATACCGGAGGGCAACTCAGCCATTCCAATGCCCTGAGCCTGTCCACTCAACGCGCCAAGGCCATTGTCAATTACCTCATCGGCCATGGCATCGATGAATCGCGGATCAGCGCCAAGGGATATGGCAAGGCCTTTCCGCTTGTCAAAGGGGATGGCCCGGAGGCTCAACGCCAGAATCAGCGCGTGGAAATGAGGATCATCTCCACCGGCAATAATCATTAGAAAACCCTTTATGAAATTTATCAGCGAACACCTGATCGGCCAGGCCGCAGAATTACTCAACGCTTCCGAAGAAAATTACGAGCGAACGGTCGAGGAAATGCAGGCCGCCCAGCCGGTGCTGCTTTCCTATTTCTTTACGGAAAACTTTGAGGTATTTACCCGGAAAGAACAGGAGTATTTGTTTTATCTCCTGCTCGTGGCCTGGAGGGCCATCACCCTTAGCGGTGAAGATTTGCCGCCCGTTACGGAACAGCAGCTGGCACAGGCAGAGGAGGAAAACTGGGAACAACTGCAGGGGGTAAGGGCCAAAGGCTTTCACGAACGGCTGAACGTCTTTTTTGAAGGCTACCCCCAGGAAGACCTCCTCGCTTTTGCAGAAGACGCCCTGGCTGAAGAGGAAGCCGAAGAGGCCCCCCTTGTGACCCAGGAAGGCCGGGAAGCCCTGTTCGTCAGCCTGAAATCTGCAATTGACTGCCTGACGGGCCCGGGCGGCGGCAAGGCGGCAAAAAGCAGAAAAACTTGAAGCTTTAATGGCATGCCAACAACTAACCCCGGAGTTTAAGCGTATTATTTACATTCACGTAATTGTTTCGCAAACAGCAGAAGTGAGCAAATATTATAACAAAACTTCCATCTGACTATTATTATTGCTATTTTTGCGCTCACAAATTGTTAACCGCCTGCTCGCAAAAACAGCCGCTTAAGATTTTTACGCATCACATTTCCCAACTTGCTAAAAAGACAATATGAACCGGAAAGCTGAAAAAACCAGGTACAGCGATGAAGAGTTGGAGGAATTCAGGCTGCTCATTGAAAAGAAACTGGCAAGAGCACAGGAACAGCTTCAGTTTTATCTCGACCAACTGGCTGAACTGGCAGACAACCCGGATGCCAAGGTTAAAGGCCTCGATGATGGCATCGGTACTGCCGAAAGCGAACGGCTGATCAATATGGCCGGCCGCCAGCGCAAGCATATCCAACATCTGGAAAATGCGCTCATCCGAATCCGAAATAAGGCCTACGGGGTTTGCCGGGTAACCGGAAAGCTCATCTCCAAAGAGCGCCTGAGAGCAGTTCCGCATGCTACCCTTAGTATCGAGGCCAAGCAGAAAAGATCCTGACACTTGAAGAAATCAACAATAGTCCTGTTCGTTATATTCCTGGTCCTCTTCCTCGACCAGGCCTTAAAGATATGGGTGAAAACACAAATGAACTACGGCGACGAGATCAGGATCTTCGGGTTGGACTGGGCGCTCATTCATTTTGTGGAAAATAATGGCATGGCCTTTGGCATATCCCTGGGCGGCGACTATGGCAAACTGGCCCTCAGCCTCTTCCGCATCATTGCCGTGGGGTTTCTCATCTACTACCTGCGGCTGCTCATCCGGTCGGATGTATCGAAGGGGTTGCTCGTGAGCTTCGCGCTGATCCTCGCCGGCGCCCTGGGCAATATTCTGGATAGCGCATTCTACGGGCTGATCTTCTCCGAATCTCCCTACCATGGCGGGCTGGCAGAGCTCTTTCCGGAAGGAGGGGGATATGCCAGTTTCCTGCACGGCAAGGTAGTGGATATGTTGTACTTCCCCATTATCGACACTTACCTGCCGGAATGGGCGCCTTTCTGGGGAGGAGAGCACTTTTTGTTCTTTAAACCGGTCTTCAATATTGCCGACCTTTCTATTACACTGGGCGTTGTTAATATCCTTTTGTTTCAGCGAAGCTTTTTCAGCGCGCCTCCGGACGGCGGGCAGGAGCACGCCGGGCAGGAATCCGAAACTTCGGATGAAAGCCCGGAGGAAGTAGCCGCGTCTATTGCTTCAAATTCAGAGAATGAATCAGGAATAGCCGATATGCGGCCTCCGGAAAACCAGGAGCCTGCGGAAAGGCCGGGGGGCGAAGGGCCGCATCCTTCGGCGAAAGGGGATTAACGGGAAACGCAGCCTTTGGAGCAAAACCTGTAAATTCTGGGCGTTTCTATGCTCCGGTCCCGAATCAAAAACTGAGCATAACCACCAAAAATAAAGGGGATAACAACTGTCGCCAGCTGTTATCCCCGTTTCTTTTTCGGACGGGCTGCCCCGCCTGTCCTGGCCGGGCAAACTTCAGGTGGCCCGTGATGTAAGGAGAATATGCTTACTTTCTGGATTCCTGAAGGAAACGCTGAATAGCGTTCACGGAATGCCCAAGCTTTTTATAATCGATACTGTAGTGAATGTACTTGCCGTCACGCTGGGTGTTCACCAGGCCGGCGGTACGGAGGATACGCAGGTGCTGGGAGGTGATAGACTGCTCCAGGCCAAGCGTGTTATAGATCTTATTGACATTGATCTCCTCGTTCTGGTCGATGAATTCCAGGATCTTCATGCGGAGGGGGTGGGCGACAGCCCGGAGGATCTCCGAGGAAGCGTGCAGCTTCTCGTTGTTGATGCTTACCTTAGTTTTTCTCATAGAAGTTGTTTTTAATAATATGTTTGTCCAAGCGTCCGCTTGTATTAATACTTTGCAAATATGCGATTTTTATTTATTTTTTCCAAGGCTATAAATGAAAAATGCCGTGGCCCTGACGTGCCCACAGCATTTTTTCGGCTCCTGCAAGTATGTTGTTAAATAAGAAGGCGTCAGGCTGCGAGCTCATCCACCAGGCGGGAGATCTGGGCGAGGCGGTCCCGGTTGAGGGAATAATTGATGAACTTGCCCTGCCGTTCCGTATTCACTACGCCTGCCCTGCGAAGGATGGCCAGGTGCTGGGATGCCACGGATTGCTCCAGGCGCAGTTTGATATAAATATCGGTGACTGTCATGCTTTCATTCTCTTCCAGCAGGTCGATGATGCGTTGCCGAAGCTTGTGGTTGACAGCCCTGAGCACCAGTACCGCTTTCCGGAGCTCGGCGTAGTCCAGTTTAATATCACCATCGCCCTTTTTCAGGATGACAGTTTCATTCTTCTGTTTTCTCATATCTTCTTGTTGTTTTACACATTAAAAAATTTCCTCATAATCAAAAAAGGCAAAGACTATGCCAAATTTCAGGGGATCATGGGAAATTATAAGTTGAAAGCTTAACAAGGTCTAGCAAAAATAAAAAAATATTCACATAAAAGAAATGTGTAATAACCATAATTAGCACAAAAGCAACTTATTAACAGTTACTTAGGGCTGATAGCCAGTATTTACCGGGAAAAAGGCGGCTTTTTACTAACCCTATCAATTTGGCCTGCTTTTTATTTCAGCCTTGGCTTTGGTTTGGTAATGTTGGGAGGCTTGAGGTAAAAAGGGCTGTAGTAGGCTGCATCTTCAAACCGTTCTTGTTCATAGGCGATCAGGGCCAGTGGCAGCAGGTGGGCTGCCGAGCACTCCACCGGGCTGTAGATGATGTTTTCTTCCGGTAAAACCTCCCGGCACTTTTCCGCTCCATTGCCCGACAGTACGATCCGGTGGCCGGCTCGTAGTTGTTCGCGGAAGGCGCCTTCATCAACAATGATGGCCTGCGCCGCTTCCACCTGCTCGTTGGCGGCATCGAAGCCTGCCGTGTACACTTCCATCCGGCGGGCGTCGATCATGGGGTAATACAAGGCCTCTTCCCGCTCTTGTTTCAGGCTGGCCAGCGCCAGCGCCCGCAGCGTGTCTACCACGATCAGGGGCTTATCCAGGGTGTAACAGATGCCTTTGGCCGTAGCCGCCCCCACCCGAAGCGAAGTGTAGGAACCCGGGCCGCTGCTCAGCGACAGCGCATCCAGCTCTTCCATCTTTACCCCTCCTTCCTCCAGGCAGCGTTGAATGAGCAGCGTGATCTGCGCCGCATGCTGATAGCCGGCCGCCGCATTGTGGAGGCTGATCAGCCGGCTGCCCCGGCTCAGGCCTATGGAGCAAATATCGGTGGCGGTTTCTATGTGCAGGATGAGGGACATTGGGGTGATGCTGTGTTGGTGGCTGTATCGCTATATTGCTATATTGCTGTATTGCTGGCCTCTATATGTATAGGCCTCAGGGCCCGGTACTCCACTGGCAACAATATAACAATATGCAACAATATAACAATATAACCTCACAACAATACAAAAATACCTGTAGTATCGGGCCATACAACTGCGAAACCATGCGCCCCCGAACCAATATTCCTCCTTCTTTGTTCCTGCATTGTTCAGATAATATTAATTTTGCATCTGGTTATTTGCTCAAAAACAAACAGCCGGCAACCATGCAAGCACAACAACTCATACCGCAGCAATTCATGTAGCGCCTTTTTGCCCGCCTTTCGCAACTGGCCGCTGTGGCCGTTTTGTCCACCTTTTATTATCTCGAAAATTCAATACGGAAATGTTAGATAAGCTTCAAGCTATAAAAGACCGGTACATCTACCTCGAAGAGCAGATGGCCGACCCCGAGCTCATCGCCGATATGGACCGTTATACCAAGGTGAGCAAGGAATACAAAGACCTTCAGCCCCTGGTCAAAGCCTTTGAGGAATACAAGCAGCTTCTGGGCAACGTACAGACCGCCCGGGAGATGCTCAGGGATGAAAGCGCCGAGATGCGCGAAATGGCAGAAATGGAACTGGAAGAACTGGAGCCCCGGCAGGAAGAGATGGAAGAGCGCATCAAGGTGCTGCTCATCCCCAAGGACCCGGATGACGCCAAGGACGTCATCTTCGAGATCCGCTCCGGCACCGGAGGCGACGAGGCCAGCCTCTTCGCCGGCGACCTCTACCGCATGTACTCGCGCTACTTCGAGGAGCAGGGCTGGAAAGTGGAGACGATCTCCGTCAACGAGGGCACCGTCGGCGGCTACAACAAGCTGGTGCTGGAAGTCTCCGGCGAGGACGTATACGGCAAGCTCAAGTTCGAGTCGGGCGCCCACCGCGTGCAGCGCATTCCCAAAACGGAGTCGCAGGGGCGCGTGCATACCTCGGCGGCCACCGTGGCCGTCATGCCCAAACTGGAAATGGAAGACGTCGACATCAACAAGGCCGACCTCAAGATCGACACTTACCGCTCCAGTGGCGCCGGCGGACAGCACGTCAACAAGACCGAATCGGCCGTGCGCATCACCCACCTCCCCACCGGCATCGTCTCCGAAAGCCAGGACGGCCGATCCCAGATCAAAAACCGCGAGATCGCCCTGCAGCGCCTCTACACCAAGATCGCCGAAGTGCGGCGGGAGCAGTACGAGTCCGAGCAGGCCGCCAAGCGCAAGTCCCTCGTCGGTTCCGGCGACCGCTCCGGGAAGATCCGAACCTACAACTTCCCGCAGAACCGCGTGACCGACCACCGCCTGGAAGGCGACAACAAGAACTTCAACCTGCAGGTGGTCATGGAAGGCGATCTCGAGCCCATCATCGAGGCCCTGCAGGTGGCCGAGAATGCAGAGAAAATGAAGGAAGGGGCAATGGGATGAGCCTTCTACCGGTTCCTTTCCGGCCGCTCGCCCCGTCTCCTTACCGGGCGGCCGGGAAGGAACCCCAACGCCTTCTTTACAGAAATTTAACCTACCTTTAATCTCCAGGTAAAGCCCTGCCCCTTTTCCCTTTTTAGCTTTACAGCATCACAAACTGAACACCCAAAATCTTACCCTATGACGCATCTTTACCCTCAGTTCAGAGCATTAGGCTTCCTGTACTTTTCCGTTTTTATTTCTTTTCCACTTCTCGCTCAGGACACCCGCGAACTCTTCCAGGGCTTTGAAGGCTCCACCGACGACACCTGGGCCTTCACCGTGAACCCGCCCCGCTACGTCGCCGACGACGGCGATGACGTCTGGGCGGATACCACCGCCACCAGCGCCATACTGCCCGCCACCGGGCAGAAGTTCTGGTTTATGCGCGACCTGGAGAACGACAACGGCGGCATCCCCGGCTTCCACACTATGGATTTCGAGGCGGTAGATGTTTCCGCCTATGCGTTCAATACCGTTACTTTCAGGTATTATTCCCATGAATATGAGGACAGCGATTCCATCGGCTACGTTCTGGAACTGGATGGAGACGGCGGCTTCCCTATGGCCGGCTATGTGGATCTGAACCGCAATACCGGCGCCTGGGAAACGGTTTACATCAACGTGCCCGCCGGCGCCTCCACGGTGCGCCTGCGCCTGATGGCCAAACAGAACGGTACCAACGACTATGCCGGCTTTGACGATGTAGCTTTCTTCAGCAGTACGGAGGATGTCATTGCGCCTCTGGTAACCGGCGCCGAGGTGACGGGCGCCAACTCCGTACGGGTCCATTTCAGCGAGCCCATGGGCCAGGCCAGCGTGGAAGATCCGGCCAATTACACCGCCGATGCCGACATCAGCGCCATCTCCTATGCCGAGGAGGGAGGCGGCCTTTCTTTTGTAGACATTACCTTCACCGAAGACTTCGCCGCCGGCGAGGCGTATTCCCTCACGGTCGGGATGGTCTCTGATGTGGCCGGCAACTTCCTGCTCATCCCGTTCACTTTTAATTACATCTATAACAACAGCACGCCCGCTCTTGTCATCACCGAGATCTTCTACCACCCACCATCTGATGAGGACCAGGAATTCATCGAGATCTACAATGCCGGCGGCAGCCCCGCCGCCCTGGGGGGGCTGCAGGTTAGCGGAGAGTTCGGCTTTACCTTTCCCCCCGGGCTGAGCCTGCCAGCCGGAGAAGTGCTCCTGCTGGCTTACAATGAGGCGGCGGCCGAGGCGTTCTTTGGGGTGGATTTCCTCGGCTGGGGCGCCACCAACCGCCTGGGTAACGGCGGCGGCGACATCATCATCACCAACTCCGGCGGTACGGTGATCGATGAAGTGAGCTATGACGACAGCGCTCCCTGGCCTGAAGCTGCCGACGGAACCGGCCCCTCCCTGGAGCTGATCGCCGCCAGCCTGGACAATAATATCGGCAGTAACTGGCTGGCCACTACCCGGCAGTTTGGCGATACGGATGTATTTGCCACGCCCGGAATCATCGCCGATAACCTGACGCCCGTCATCGGTTTTATGGAGCCTGCCCTGGCCCTGGAGGAAGGCTCCGGCATGCAAACGCTGGGGCTGATCATCAACAACCCGGGTTCGGCGCCTTCGCAGGCCATCCTTTCCGTGGCCAGCGCTTCCACGGCGGAAGACGGCGTCGATTATACCCTGGAAAGTACCACCGTTGATTTTCCCGCCGGCAGCTTCGATCCGCAATTCGTGAACATAAATATCCTGGATAATGGCAGCCTCGGCGGCAAATACCTCATCCTCGAGATCCAGCAACTCGTCAACGGGGAGCCGGGCGCCAACCGGCGGCTCGTCGTTCTGATCAAGGATAATGACATCATTGCGCCCATGCCGCCGGCCTCGCCCGAGATCAGCCTCATCCATCTGGGCAGTTATGAATCGGGGGCTTCGGCTGAGATCGTGGCGCACGACCCGGAGTCCCAGCGCCTCTTCATCGCCAATGCGACGGAAAACCGGCTGGACATAATCGATTTTTCCGACCCTTCCAGCCTTGGCCCCGTCAATTCCATTGACCTTTCCGTGCTATATGAGGGCGACGTCAACTCCGTCGCTGTCCATGACGGAGTCGTAGCGGTGGCTATGGCCGCCCGGGCAACCGGAGCGAACGGCAGCGTCCTGTTCTTCGAAACGAACGGCTTTTTACAGAGCACTGTAGAGGTAGGGCCCCTACCGGATATGCTCACCTTTACGCCGGACGGCAGCAAGCTGCTGGTGGCCAACGAAGGGGAGCCGAGAAGTGATTACGGGGAAGACCCGGAAGGCTCGGTGAGCATTATTGACATGGAAGCGGGTATGGGTAATATATTGGCCACCGATGTGGCGACAGTGAGCTTTGCCGGTTTCAATGCCGATTCCGCCAGTCTGGCCGCTCAGGGCGTGCGCATCTTTGGCCCGGGAGCTACCGTGGCCCAGGACCTGGAACCGGAATACATCGCCGTTTCCGACGATGGCGCAACCGCCTATGTCGTTTGCCAGGAAAACAACGCCCTGGTGGTTGTAGACATCGAAACGGCAACGGCAACCGGCATTCTGCCCCTGGGCTATAAAGACTGGTCGGAAGAAGGCATCCTTTTCGATGCTTCCGACCGGGCGCCGGATATATTCTTCGCCAACTGGCCGGTAAAGGGAATGTATCAGCCTGACGCCATTGACTACTTTACTGTGGGCGGGCAGAGCTACCTGATCACGGCCAATGAAGGCGACGCCCGCGATTATAACGGTTTCAGCGAAGAATTCCGGGTGGGTGACGACGAGATCGTCCTCGACCCTGCTGTCTTCCCCAACGCCGACTACCTCAAGGAAGACGCCCTGCTCGGCCGCCTGCGCGTGACCAGCGCTACCGGCGATACGGACGGTGATGGCGACTACGATGAACTCTACGCCTACGGTGGCCGCTCCTTCTCCATTTGGAATGCCGAAACCGGCGAGCTGGTGTACGACAGCGGCAGCGGCCTGGAGGTGATCATCGCCAACGACCCGGTCTTCGGGGCCCTGTTCAACGCCAATGAAGATGAGAATGAGGCCAAGGGGCGTTCCGACGACAAAGGGCCCGAGCCCGAAGCCGTGACGGTAGGCGTGGCCAACGGGGTGCCCTATGCTTTTGTCGGCATGGAGCGCATCGGCGGCGTGATGGTATTCGACCTGAGCAACCCGGCGGCGCCTCAGTACATTCAGTACGTCAATACCCGTAACCTCAACTTCCCGGCCGGCGACCTCAGCCCGGAAGATGTCATTTTCATCACTCCCGAAGACAGCCCCAACAACAGGGCGCTGGTCGTGGCTTCTCACGAGGTGAGCGGCACGGTGGCTGTCTTTGAAGTAGGCGCCGGCGCCGCCGTAAGCTTTGCCGAAAGCAGCACCATTGTTCCGGAAGCTTCCGGCCAGTTGCAACTGGAAGTGGTGGTAGAAGCCGGCGGCGCCCTGGCCGGGGAGGTAACGGTCAATGTTGTCGGCGCTTCCACGGCAGTGGAGGGTGAAGATTACACCTTGGCCGGCGCCACCCTGATGTTCTCGGAGAACTCCTCCGAACCTCAGCTGATCACCCTCGACATCCTGGATAACGACGCCACAGGCGGCCGCTACCTTATCCTGGAACTCGAAAGCCCGGACGGCAGCCTGGTAACCCTGGGCGGAACAACCCGCCATATTGTCCTCATCCAGGATACGGACGCCGCCGCGCCGGCAGCCCAGGCCAACCCCCGGGCGCAACTGGCCCACCTCGGCAGTTATGCTTTGCCCGACGGCGCTTCGGCGGAGATCATCGCCCATGATGCCGGCTCGGCCCGCCTGTTCGTTGCCAATTTCAGCGACAACAGCCTGGAGATCCTCGACTTCAGTGATCCGGCGAACATACAATCGATATCCAGTATCAACCTCGACGTATTCGGCGGAAGCATCAACGCGGTCGATACCTACGACGGGCTGGTGGCCGTCGCGGTGGAAGGCAACAATACCGACAGCCCCGGCAGGGTGGTCTTTCTGGATACGGACGGCGCCTTCATCAACTCGGCCACGGTGGGCGTACTGCCGGATATGCTGTTGTTCTCTCCCGATGGAACCAAGGTGCTTACCGCCAATGAAGGAGAACCCAGTGATGACTATACCATAGACCCTGAGGGCTCCATCAGTATTGTTGATATTAGCGGAGGAGCGGAAAACCCGGTTGTTACTACCCTGGGTTTTACAGCTTTCAACGGCCAGCAGGCGGAGCTGATGGCTCAGGGCGTTCGCTTTTTCGGGCCGGGGGCTACCGTTGCCCAGGACCTGGAGCCGGAATACATTACCGTTTCCGATGATGGCGCTACTGCTTACGTCGCCTGCCAGGAAAACAACGCCCTCATCCTGGTCGACCTCACCGTGCCTGAGGCCACGGCCATCCTGCCGCTGGGCTACAAAGACTGGTCGGCGGAGGGCGTCACTTTTGACGCTTCCAACCGTTCCGGCGATATATTCTTTGCCAACTGGCCCGTTCTGGGCATGTACCAGCCGGATGCCATCGACTACTTTACCGTGGGCGGGCAGGCTTACCTGATCACCGCGAATGAGGGGGATGCCCGCGATTACGATGCCTTCAGCGAAGAATTCCGCATCGGCGACGAGGAGATCGTGCTCGACCCCGATGCTTTCCCGGATGCCGAATACCTGAAGGAAGACGTGCTGCTGGGCCGCCTGCGCATTACCAGCGCCACCGGCGATACGGACGGCGATGGCGATTATGACCAGCTTTACGCCTATGGCGGCCGCTCATTTACCATCTGGGACGCGGCTACCGGCGAGGTGGTCTTTGATAGCGGGAACGCCCTGGAGCAGATCACGGCAGCTGACCCGGTGTACGGCGCCCTGTTCAATACCGATGATGAGGAAAATGAATTCAAGAACCGCTCCGACGATAAGGGCCCGGAGCCGGAGGCTGTTGTGGTTGCCGAGATCAATGGCACGCCTTACGCCTTTATCGGGCTGGAACGCATGGGGGGTATCGTCATGTACGACCTCACCGACCCGGCCGCTCCGGAATTCGTGCAGTACGTCAATACCCGTACCGTCGATCAACTGGGCGGCGACCTCAGCCCTGAAGATGTGATCTACATTGCTCCGGAGGACAGCCCCACCGGACAGGCCTACGTTCTGGCCTCTCATGAGGTCAGCGGCACGGTAGCCGTTTTTGAGGTGCTTTCCACGCCGGTGGTCAGCTTTGCGGAAGCCAGTTCCATTGTTCCTGAAGGCTCGGGGGAGATAGAAATAGGCCTGGCCGTGGAGCAGGCGGGAGGGCTCGGTGGAGAAGTGACGATCAATGTGATCAGCGCTTCTACTGCGGTGGAAGGCGAGGATTTCACCCTCGCCAGTACCACTCTGGCTTTTGGGGCAGGCGCCACCGCCTCGCAAACCCTGATGGTGGATATTCTGGATAACACCGAATTGGGAGGGCGTTACCTCATTCTGGAGATAAGCCCGGGCGCCAGCTCGGCCTTTGCCGGGGAAACCAGCCGCCACATCCTGCTCATTCAGGATAATGATGATAGGGCCCCCGCCGCTCAGGCAAACCCCTATATTCAGATGAACTACCTGGGTAGTTATACCAGCCCCCTGAGTTCCACCCTGGAAATAATCGACTTCGATGGGGAGAGCCAACGCCTGTTTGTAACGAACTCCGATGCGGATGCCGTAGAGATCCTGGACTATTCCAACCCTGCCAACGTCACGCAGGTGGGCGTTATTTCCATAACACCCTACGGAGGCGGGGCCAACTCCGTCGCCGTCCGGAATGGCATCGTGGCCGTTGCGGTGGAAGGGAACGATACCGGGGATAACGGCAAAGTGGTGTTCTTCGATACGGACGGCAATTTCCTGAATGAGGCCACTGTCGGCGTTCTGCCCGATATGCTGCTCTTTACTCCTGATGGCACGAAGGTGCTCACCGCCAACGAGGGGGAACCCAGCGACGATTATACCATCGACCCCGAAGGTTCGGTCAGTATTGTCGACATCAGCGGGGGCGTGGCCAACGCCACGGTGGTTACCCTCGGCTTCGAAGCTTTCAACGGCCAACAGGCGGCTCTGGAAGCGCAGGGCGTGCGCATCTTCGGCCCGGGCGCTACCGTCGCTCAGGACCTGGAGCCGGAGTACATCACCATTTCCGATGACGGCAGTACGGCCTATGTTACCTGCCAGGAAAACAACGCCCTGGCGGTGATTGACTTGAATGGCGAGACTGTTGCCGGCATTGTTCCGTTGGGCGCCAAGGACTGGACGCAGGCCGGCGTCACCTTCGATGCTTCGAACCGCAGCGGTGATATTTTCTTCGCCAACTGGCCGGTGAAAGGCCTGTACCACCCCGACGCCATTGACTACTTCTCCGTCGGCGGCGCCGGTTACCTGATCACCGCCAACGAAGGCGACGCCCGCGATTACGACGCCTACAGCGAGGAATTCCGCATCGGCGACGATGAGATCGTGCTCGACCCCACCGCCTTCCCGGATGCCGAATACCTCAAGGAAGACGTCTTGCTGGGCCGCCTGCGCATTACCAGTGCCGACGGCGATACCGATGGAGATGGCGATTACGACGAACTCTATGCTTACGGGGCCCGTTCCTTCACCATCTGGAATGCCGCCACCGGCGAAGTGGTTTTCGATAGTGGTAACGGCCTGGAGCAGATCACGGCAGCTGACCCTGTATACGGCGGCCTGTTTAATACCGATAACGAAGAGAATGACTTCAAGAACCGCTCCGATGATAAGGGCCCGGAGCCGGAGGCCGTGATCGTCGCTGCGATCGACGGGCGGCAGTTCGCCTTCATCGGGCTGGAACGCGTGGGCGGCATCATG
>JAGFJE010000572.1 GCA_024103175.1 Phaeodactylibacter sp. | reverse complement strand
GCCGCCGGGTCAATCCCCATGAGGCTCATGAAGGCGATGCCCATCAGCCCGGTCAGGATAAAGGCCATACCCAGGCCGCGCAGCGCGGGCGGCACGTTGGAATAGCGTATCTTTTCCCGAATGGCCGCAATGGCGATAATGGCCAGGAACCAGCCGAAGCCACCGCCCAGCCCGAAAGCAAGGGAATTGCTGAAGCTGTACTCCCGCGATACCATAAACAGAGAACCGCCCAGGATGGCGCAGTTCACCGTGATCAGTGGGAGGAAGATCCCCAGGGCGGCGTAGAGGGCGGGTGAGAACTTTTCCACCACCATCTCCACCAGCTGCACCATAGACGCAATTACGGCAATGAACAGGATGAAGCGCAGGAAGGTGAGGTCGACGCCAAAAATACCGTTCTCACTCAACAGGTACTCGCTGATCACCCAGTTGATCGGCATGGTGATGCCCAGTACGAAGATCACCGCCAGCCCGAGGCCGAAGGCGGTATTTACACTCTTGGAGACCGCCAGGTAAGAACACATGCCCAGGAAGTAGGCCAGTACCAGGTTCTCGATGAAGGCGGCTTTTATGAAAGTATTCAGGAATTCCATGTCTTGATGGTTTGTTGTCTGTTGTCAGTTGACTAACAAATAAAGGTTTAGGATACGTCGACCAGCTTGGTGTTGTAGCTGCGCTGGACCCAGATCAGGATGCCGATGATGAACATGGCGGCTGCCGGCAGTACCATCAGGTTGTTGTTGGCGTACCAGCCGAACCACACACTATCAGCGGTATTGATGAAGTAGTCGGCCGTGGGGCCGATGATCTTCATCTCGATCGGGCTGCCGGCAAAAAGGCTGCCCTTGCCGAAGACCTCCCGGATGATGCCGACGACGATCAGGATAGCGCCGTACCCGAGCCCGTTGCCGATGCCGTCGAGGAAGGAACGCCACGGTTTGTTGGCCATAGCGAAAGCCTCGAGCCGGCCCATCACGATACAGTTGGTGATGATCAGGCCGATGTATACCGACAATTGCTTGTAGATCGGATAGTTGAGGTATTTGAGGGTCAACTCCACCACCGTCACAAGGGTAGCGATGATGACGAGTTGTACGATCATACGGACCTGTTTGGGGATGTAGTTTCGCAGCAGAGAAGTGAACAGGCTGGAAAAGCCCGTCACGAAAACCACGGCGATAGCCATCACGAAAGAAGGATAGACCAGGGAGGTGACGGCCAGCGCGGAACAGATCCCCAACACCTGTACGGTGATCGGGTTATTGTCGTTCAGCGGGTCAGTGATCAGCTGTCGCTCTTTCTTCCCAAACTGAAATAAAGGTTCTTTCTCTTTAACAGCAGTTTCAGCCATTGTTCTTCTTTTTTTATACTTCAGGCGCCATTGACGGCGCCGAAAATCCGGTTTATTTCACCAACAACCCCTGGGTCCCCGAGGATTGTCGTATTTCTTCCAAAAAGGGTTGATAGTATTTGATGCCGCGGTAGAGCATTTCCGCAACGCCGTCGCCGGTAACGGTAGCGCCGGAAATACCATCAACGGTATGCTCGGTTTTTGTGCCGCCTGGCTTGACCACGTCTACCGAAACATACGCCCCATCATCAAAGATCTTTTTTCCCTGAAATTGTTCGGAGAAAGCGGGATTATCTTTGATTTCGGCGCCCAGGCCCGGCGTTTCTCCCCTGTGGTCGAAAGCGGCGCCGGCGATGGTATTGCCGTCGCTTTTCAGGGCGATGTTGCCCCAGATCTCGTCCCATAAGCCATTGCCACGGACGGAGAGGATGTAGAATTTTTCGCCGTTGTGTTCGTAAATGTAAAGGGGCAGGCGGCGATCCGGTTCCGGTTTCTTACGCTCTTTGGCCATGTCGATATCCTCGGCCTGAACCCCCGTGATGGTATCGCCCTGCATGTCCAGCACCGGCTGTTGCATCTGCGCGAAGATGCGGCTCACTTCTTCATCGGCCAGGCCGCTTACCTTTTTGCCATCCGGCAGGTAATTTTCGACGGCAGAGAGGATCGCCCGCTTATTGAAAATATCCTCATTCTGGGCCGCCTTGTTCTTGGTGGCTTCGCGCAGGCCGGTCAGCCCGACAGCGACCGAGGCCGTTAAAATGAGAATGAATCCTATGACATATCTGGTCGTATACATCTTGCTGATTTTTTCGGTAAAATGAATTAAGCAGCCACCTTGGCCCGCTTGAGCCGGCGGTTGATATTGGCCTGCAGAACATAGTAGTCGATCAGCGGGGCAAACACGTTCATGAACAGGATCGCCAGCATCCATCCTTCCGGATAGGCGGGGTTCATCACCCGGATGATCATCCCGATGAAGCCGATCAGGAAACCGTAGATCCACTTTCCGGCCTGCGTCCCGCTGGCCGTTACCGGGTCGGTGGCCATGAAAGCCATGGCGAACCAGAAGCTACCCATATAGAACTGATAGTACCAGGGTACCTGCATGAAAGGCGTAGCGCCCCATACATTGAGCAGCAGGGCCATGGCCGCCGCCCCGACGACCATGGAAAACATGATGCGCCAGTCGGCGATCTTGGTCACTACCAGATACAGCGCGCCAAGGATGATCAGTGGTTTGCTGGTTTCGCCGATCGAGCCGGGAATGACGCCCCACAACATCTGGGAGTCGGTATATACCTCTTTGACAGCTTCCCAGCCGCTTTGGAAAGCCAGGCCCAGCGGCGTCGCCCCGGTGTAGCCGTCCACCACGGTTGAGGCCGCGTTGTAGCCCGAAAGATTGAGCGCTTCAAACAGCGGGTTGAACACGCTGAGGTGTATCCAGCCGTATTCGGCAGCTGCTCCGGCAGCAACGCTGTCCAATCCGGAAACCCAAACCTCATTACCGGAAATATCGGTCGGATAGGCAAAGAAGATAAAGACCCGGGACAGCAGGGCGATGTTGAGAATATTCATCCCGGTTCCTCCAAAGGCCTCTTTTCCGACAATTACGGCAAAAACAACGGAGAGCGCCAGGATCCACAACGGGATGTCCGGAGGCATGATCAGCGGGATCAGGGCGCCGGAAACAAGGAAGCCCTCCTCTATACCGTGCCCTTTCCGGTAGGCATAGTAGAACTCAATGCCCAGGCCGACCGCCATAGTAACCACCAGGATGGGGATGATCTGGATGAGCCCATAGATCAGTTTGAGATGAAACCCCTGCAAAAAGCCCGGATATTCGCCCAGAGCAATGAAATGCTGGTGGCCGATGTTGTACATCCCGAAAATATAAAGGATCGAAAGGGCCAACACCACCTGCACCATCTGGCGCTTGAGGTCCATGCCATCGCGGATGTGCACCCCACCTTTGGTCACCGTATTGGGGGTGAAGGCAAAGGTGAAGAACCCATCAAACACGGTGTGCAGGAAAGGAGATTTTTCCTTATCCGGTTCTATTCTGTGGAGAAAATTCAAAAATGCTTTTTTCATATCTCTATATGGTGAGATGATCGTTATTTTAAATAAGATTTGTTTATACTTGCTCGCGCATCATATCCAGCCCTTTACGGAGGATCTGCTGGACGGGCTGCTTGGAGACGCAGGCAAACTCACAGAGCGCCACGTCTTCTTCGCTGAGTTCATAGATCCCCAGCCCTTCGATCTTTTCAAAATCCCCGATAAGGATGGACTTCATCAACTCCTGCGGATAGATATCCATAGGCAACACGGATTCGTAAATACCCGTGACCACGAAGGCGCGCTTCTCGCCGTGGGTATTGGTCTCTGCCCGCTTTTTCATCCCGGGGAAGAAGGAGGAGGGAAGAGAGGGCGAGATGCTGGGCGTATTCAGCGCGGGGATCAGCCAGCCGAATAGCTCGTAGTCATCGCCTTCCAGGACCACCGTCAGCTGGTCGTCGAAGATATTGAGGAAGTTTTCTGCTGTTTTCTTTTTGCCGGACAGCACATCGCCGGAAATTAAGCGGATGTGATCATTGGCCAGGTTGTCCTTGACCAGGTCGCCCACATTGGCCCCAATATAGGTGCGCGCGTATTTCGCGGCCTTGAGTTCAGCGCCGGTAAGGGCAACGATGCGTTCTGCATTGTACCGCTGTTCTGTGAACAACCGGCCGATGGTGACTACTTCCTGTACGCCGAGCGTCCAGACCTTATCGCCGGCGCTAATGGGACGGATGTGGTGGATCTGTACTCCGACATTTCCCGCCGGGTGCTTCCCATGGAAATAATGGATCTCTACTCCTTTTGCCTCGGCAAATGCCGGATGCGGTTGCTCTTTGCCGCGCCCATCCAGGCCGAGGTAAACCTTGCCGTCGGTCAGCTTGGCGAGCACATCCAGGCCTTTCTGGAAGGCTTCCTCCTTACCATTGATGACAAAGTTGAGGTTGGGAGCCAGCGGAGCAGTATCGAAAGTGGAGATGAAAATATCGCGGGGCGCCACCTCGGGCTCGGGAATGATGTCGAATGGGCGCTGGCGGATCAGAGGCCATACGCCGGCATCGAGCAGGTAACTGACGAGATCTTCCCGGCTGCTTCCTTCCAGGCCGAAAGCCTTCAGCTCGCGGTATTTGATATCCTTATCGGCCAGGATAACCACCTCGGAGATGGAACGCTTGGCGCCGCGGTTGATGGCGATGACTTCGCCGCTTACCGGCGCGACGTGCATGATCTCCGGGCGCTTCTTGTCAAAGAAAAGGTGGTCGCCGGCTTTGACTTCATCGCCCACTTCCACCACCACCTTGGGAATGGGGGAAATGCCCGGGAAATTGGGCGGCTGCACCGCGAAGGCCTTTGCCTGCACGCTTTCGTCCAGCCTTTGTTCAGCCTCTCCTTCCAGGTTGATGTTGTGCCCGCGGCGCAAGACGGTCAGGGGCTTGTCCCGGAGGTATTCGGGAAGGCGCGGAGCAAAGATCTCCTTCCATCTGGGGAAGATCGAGAAGTTGGCCCCGTTCTGGTCCGCACCGGACTGCTTGGCCTCGATCACCATCAGGTTGTCCGCAACCTGCAGTATGATCATGAAGAAAACCAGTACGGCTACGACGATCAGGCCGTACACGAGATAGGATCCGGATACTGAGCTGCCGCCCTCTGCCTGTGCCCAGGCAGCGTTGGCTGAAAGCACGGCAAAGATGATTAAAATAACCTTGCTCTTTATGCTATTCATTCGTTTTGACGTTAGTTAGTACATGGCTTCACAGCATAAACCCATGATAACCAAGTATAATAGGCTTTTCAAAAAACACGGCAAAGATATAAAGCTTTTATCTTAAAAAGAACCTTGCTTTTGGTAATGTTCAGAGCAGGAAATTATTTAGATTGAATCTAAATTAAAAGAGGTTACCCTTTGTTTTCAAGGATTTATAAAGAAGAGAAAGGAGTAATTATCAGGAGGGCCGACGGGCCGGAGAAACCCTGCCGGGGGCTGTCCTTTCTATAAACAGAAGAACAGGGAAAATTTAATTACTGCCACCGCCATTTCGGAGGGTATATTGTTTGCAGGATTTGGCCGAACGCCAAATCCAGTGAACTCCTGCCCCATGTTATAGGCCTTACCCTACTCGGGAAAATATATTGCCATCAGCTCAGCAAACCGCGCGGTATTTCTGGCCTCTTCCAGATCGGGGTCTACTCTGACAAAGTCTTCATCGTAAAACCCGTTCTCAAAGGCCAGTTCCAGGGCATTCAGGGCTTCATCTGTATTGCCGGAGATAGCATGGAGGCGGGCAATCTCATAGGGGGCATCCGGATCTTCGGGGTCGATGAACAAGACGTTCTCGAAACAGTCGAAGGCATCCTGGTAAAATCCTGCGTCCAGGTACAGGAACCCCAGTTCATACCAGGCCAATAGATCCATAGGCTCAATGAGCAACAAGTCGAGCAATGCGCCCTCTGCCTTTTCATAATCGCCCTGTTCTTCGTAAATCAGGGCCAGAAAATAGAGGGCTTCGGTATTCTCCGGGTCCAGCACAGCCACCTGCCGGAAGGCTTCGATAGCCTGATCGGTTTGCCCCTCCAGATAGTAAGCAAAGCCCAGGCCGAAAGCTGCATCGGGGTCGCTCTCCGAATAATCATCCAGTTGGTCGATGGCTACATCGTAATCGCCTTCCTCCATGGTGTCAAAGGCGGCGCCCACGTTTTCATTCTCGATGGCCTCCGGGCGTAAGGGCGCGCCCAGGCCCAACTTTTTGTCTTTGGGTTTGGTCCTGGTCTTTACCATGGCCATAGACCCGCCGGTGAACTTAGGGGTTTTATCGGTGGTGGAGGGTTGGCGGCCCTGTCCATACAGGCTGAATTGGAATAGCAATGCCAACAGTAATAGAAGCAGCGAATTCTTCATGAATAAATGGATTTTAGATGGTATTTAATAAGTTAAACTCTCGACAAAATCCTGGAAATCAGGCGCATCCGGGCTATCGCTGGCGCCCTGAATTACAGCAAGAATATCGGCCTGGATATCCGGATCGACATGCTCCCTGAACTGCACGATCGCATCTTCGAGGAAAATATTAAAGAATTCAGGGTCATCGCTATTGAAATCCTCAATGGCCAGTTCGAACATGAGGCCAATGGTTTCCGGGCCGTAGCCGTAATCCTCCATCCCGTCGTGGTAGCTGGAATATACCTTATCGAATTCACCCTGGCTGACCTGCCCGTCGTCCATTCTCATGGCGTGAAGCAGGATATAGGGCAGCTCTTCCAGGGCCAGTTCTTCCAGTTCGCCCTGCTCAAACTCCGTTTCCCATTCCTCGGCGTAATCTTCTTCGTCGAATTCCTCCCATTCCATGTTATCGTAGGACAGCTCATCGCCTTCCTCCCAGAACTCGGGCACATGCAGGCCCAGTTCTTCGTAATCGCCCTGGTAATTGTCGCTACCCTCAGAATACATTCGCTTATTGTTGGCGACGATCATAAACTGAGGGCGCTGATCGGGTTTCTTTTTCTGAACATTATCTCTTGTTTTTTTGAGTATACTGGCCCAGGAAGTAGATTGCTCGGTGAAGAAAAGCCCGTCCAGCATCACATCCATCAGCTCATTGACAAAATAGGAGCCCGTTTCATCATTGGTGTAGGCGAACTGCCCCGGAGAAGCGCCAGAGGCGATGATATGGCCGCTGAAACTGGTCAGCAGGGCCAGGTTCTGCATTTTCTTTTCCGTGGCGTCGTCCGGTTTATCTTTTTTCAGGCCTTGTGCCCGTTTATTGGCCTTTTCGTCTCCCGGCACATTATTACAGCTGTTGCCAATAGTAAGAGACATCCGCGGCCCTTTATTGATCAGCACCTGATGCACCCAGTCGAGGGGCACGCCACAGCTCTTCAGGCCCTCGCCTCCGGCAGGCGCCTCGTTCTCCACGCAGTAGTACATCAACGGCCAGGCCACCTGGTCATCTTCGGTACGGAAACCATGGCCCGAATAGAAGAAAATGACAACGTCATCCGCGCCGCAGGTGAAATTCTGGAAAAATTTATAAGCATCCTGCTGGCTGAAGCCGTAAGAGTACTTTTTAACGGGCATACCGGCAGATTCGGCCAGCAATTCCAGCGTAAAGGATATATTTTCACCATCAACCTGGCAGCCCTTGTTGACGTCCTGATTGTACTGGTCGATGCTGTAGATGAGGTGAAACGTCCCCTGGGCTTCCAGCCCCAGGGAAAAGGACAGGAAGAGGAATAAAGGTTTCAGATGTTTCATTTCTATAGTTTTTAGGTTATTCTCCGCAACAAAATGGCCAATGCACTACTAAAGATAGCAAACTCTGGATTTTCCTTCAGAAAATGTTCCGGGGGGTTCATTTGCCGGGCGGCCCTAAGGTTACCCACCAGCGCCCTTCCGGCTACCGCCCGGGATAGAATTCCTTCATCAATGCCCGATACCGCTCCGTCTCCCGAAGCGGCGCCAGGTTTTCATCCGTACTAATCCTTTCAAAGTAATCCTCATCGACGGCCCGCGCCTTTTCCAGGGTAGTTTGCAAAGCATCGAGCGCTTCGTCCTGCCGCCCCCGAAGGGTGTAGAACATACAGGCCAGGTAATGGTTCCACGGTTCGGCTGCATCCAGGCCGACAGCGGCTTCAAACGCACGCAGCGCCTCATCGTACATTTCGGATTGAAAAGCAGCATAACCGATCTCGTGGAACACCTGCACCTGCCCCGCCGTATCGAAGGGAGACTCCTGCAACAGGCGCACCGCTTCCGCCCACCGCCCTTCAACGGCGTACAGGAACCCCAGGTTGACGTAAACGGGAACATAGGCCGGATCCGAACGGACGGCTTCGAGGAAACGGCTTTCGGCCTCTCCTATTTGTCCCTGAGCATAATAAAGGATGCCGAGGTTCTGATGCGCTTCGACGTAATCCGGGCGCAGGCCGATGGCCCGGAGGTATAAGGCTTCAGCCGAATCCGCCTGTCCGAGGTAGTCGTACAGATTACCTAGCTCAAAATAAGCCTCCGGATAGTTGGGGTCGAGCCGGAGCACCTGCCGGAACAGGCTGTCCGCTCCGGCTTCCCGCCCCTCCGACTGGCTGAGCAAAAGCCCCAGGTTGAAGTAGTTTTCCCTGTATTCCGGCCCGAGCTCGATACCCTTGCGGTACAGGGAATCGGCGGCGCTATATTCCTCCAACTCCACCAGGAGATTACCCAGGTTGGAATAGGCGGAAGCGAAATCGGGTTTCAGGGCAATGGCTTTCCGGTAATTCTCTTCGGCCTCCTCCAGCCTGCCCTGCCGTTTGTACTCAATGGCCAGGTTGTTGTACGGGATGGCCCAGGTGGGCGATACCCCGATTGCCTGCTGCAGGTGGGCGATACCGTTTTCCGGTTCCCCCAGCTCCGGCAGCAAAATGCCCAGCTCATTGTGGATATAGGCGGCGCGGCTTTCCTGCCCCAACGCTTTTTCCTGTTTTTCCAGGGCCAGGCGAAACAGGGAGTCCCGGTTACCGGACTGTTCCGCCTCCAGGCGAAGTACCAGCCCTTCAAAGTAGTATTGTTTGGCGAGGGTGGGTTGGTAGCGCGGGTCCTGAGGCCCGAAAATTTCTGCGGCTTTTTCCAGGTAACGGGGAAAACGGCCGTACTTTTCATCGTACTGCACCCTTTGAGCCAGTTCTCCGGGGTCTGTCTTCAGGTAGGCATTGAGGGCCTGTTGTACGGAATCCATCAGGGCTATCGACAGGCGCTCATCCATGATGCTTCTCAACGGGATGAAGTTGGTGTCGGCGTACAGGCGGGCGTAGTAATCTACTGCCGCCCGGCCTTCCGGGCTGAGCAGCCTGCCCTTCTTCAGTGCGTCATCAAAACCGGCATAGTTATTGTACCCGTCCCTTGTCGCCAGCCGGGAAAGGACCTCCTCTTCCAGGGTCCGGTCCATTTCTGCTTTCTCCACGCTTTTCATGGCCTCCAGCGTGGCTTCATCGATAAAGAATAACGCCTCTTTTTTCAGGCCACCGAAAATGTCCGGATGCTGAGACTTTCCGGTCTCTTTTCTCACCTTTTCCTGGAGGAAGTTTTCCAACTCATACAGGTCCACCACATCCTTAGGGCCCTGGTTGGCGCGCCCTTTCAGGCCCTGGATCAGATAATAGGAAAATACCCCGCGGCCGCCCCCCAGCGCTCTTTTCTCCTGAGAGAGTTCATAGGGCTGGCAGGACATGATCCTGACCTCATTGGCGTAGCGTTTCATCATCTCCGCCGCCGTTGCCTGCCGCCCGCCGATACCCTGCCCGGCCAGCGCCCCCGAATGGCAGGCATCGGTAATAATGACCACCTTAGCGTTTTTTTGGGCCAGGCCCCTGATGATATGCTCATTGAGGTAATCCAGGCCCACGGCATTCAGGCGGTAATTGTTGAAAGGCGTGTCATAGGCCAGCAGATAGCCTTTTTCCTGGCCGTTTTTGGTTTCCACATCTCCGTGGCCGGCGAAGTAGAAAATGGCCTGGTCGCCGTCTCCGGCCTTTTTGGCCAGCCATTCCAAGGCAGACTGAATGCGGGCCAGGGTAGCTTCTTCATTAACGAGGTATTTCAGCTCCCGCCGGCTCAGTTCCCCGCCCGCCCTGGACTTCAGAAAGTCCGCAAAGGCCTCTGCATCCTTATGAGCATAGCTCAGGTCACCGATGCCCTCATCCTGATAATTGGAAATGCCCACCACCACCGCATAGGTTCGGATGCTCTCCGCCTGGAAGGTAAGGCTCTGGCCATAACCGGCCAGCCCCAGCAGCAGCAAAACGACGGTAAACGGTTTCCTCATGGCCCGGGCATTAAAAATTGTGGTTGAGACAGGCCCCGATTCGAAATGAGGGCTGCTTCAAAAGTAGTAAATATGCCGCATTGATCAGCCGCCGGGCCCCGTACCGGAAATACTTTTGCGACGATACTCCTTCGACCAGTTCACCAGAGCGACAGTGGCAATGGCCACATACACCACCATTACCAGGGCAAAAAGGTAAGCGCCCCGGCTGAAGTAGAGCCCCACGTAAATGAGGTCGACCCCGATCCAGTAGGCCCAGTTGTCCAGCACTTTGCGGACAAGAATCAGGGTGGCGATAACGGAAAAAACGGTGGTGAACGAATCCCAGTAGGTGGCGGCGGCAGGCGTGTATTCGTCGAAAAAGTAACCGAACAACAGGGCCGCCCCCGTGCCGCCGGCCAGGATGTAGGCATGCTGCTGAGCGGTGAGCCGGGTAATGGGCGCCCCTTCCCCCCCCTGCCCTCCGTACTTCCACTGATACAGGCCCACAACGGCCATGGCCACGTAGAACAACTGCAGCAGCGCATCCAGGTACAACCCGTAGAACGCAAAAGAAGCATAGGCCCAGAGGCTGCAGCTGATGATACCCCAAAACCAGCACCAGACATTTTCGCGGGCCGCCAGCACTACATAGATCAGAGCGGTAACGGTCACCACCCAGTCGACCCAACTAAGAGCAAAGGCCTCGCGAAGGATGGTTTCGATCATAGAAAGCAGTTAAATGGAAACGCGGATGACGGGGATCAGGCGGGTTAACGCGGATTATCCTTTTCAGGAGGCCCGCGTTAATCCGCGCCATCCGCGTCATCCGCGTTCTATTATTCAGGCCGGGGCCCGATTACTTCTTTATATCGAACCGGTACTGCACCGTCTCCCGGATAGGGATGCCTTCGTTATCGGCCTCCTCCAGGAAGATATCGATATCGATCTCTTCCGCTTCGTCCTTCTCCGAGCTGTCGAAGACGGCCTCGATAATGCCCTTATAGCCGGGAGGGAACGTATCGCCGGTGGGGTCGTTCTCGATAGTGGTGCAATCGCAGGCGGAGATGAGGGAAATGGTCAGGTCGCCCTCGCCGGCGTTGTAAAACTCGTAGGTAAAGCGGCGCTTTTCCCCTTTCTTTACAGTACCCAGCTCCACCATCCGGTTTTTGAACTTCATCACGGGCAGGCCCCTGAGGTCCTTTTTGCCATAGAGAGACGACAACATGTGCACTTTGTTGGTGTCCGGCTGCTCACTGCCGATGAGGCGCTCGCGGTCGGGGCCGGGGTTCGTCGTCTCCTTCTTCCGCAAGCGGGTGCTCTTAATGGTGATGGTAGTAGGGCCTTCCAGGATCTTGAATTCCGTACGGCGGTTGAGCTCGTGGGCGATCTCCTGCTGTTCTTCGTTCGGCAGGGAATCGATAAACCCTTTGGTCAGCACAGCGCCTTCCTTCAGGAAGCCATGCAGGGCCGCCGCCCGGGCATTGACGGTCTGGGGCCGGTTCTCGCCGTACCCTTTGGCCTCGATGCGCTCGCGCGAAATGCCCTTACGGACCAGCCAGCGGCGGGCCGATTCGGCGCGTCGTTGCGAGAGGTCTTCGTTGTATTGGTCATTACCGCGGTTGTCGGTATGAGAACTGAGCTCGACCTTCATGTCCGGATATTCGGTCATCAGTTCGTAAACAACCTCCAGGTCGCTCTCCGCCTCTTCCCGGATGCGGTCATCATCGAAATCGTAGAGGATGTTTTCCAGAACGATCGGCTCTTCGATGGTAATGGTGTCGTATTCCGGCAGTTTCGGCTTGGGTTTCAGGTAGAAAAAGTGCTGATAGGTTTTCGACTCGGCCAGCCCTACTGTATTGAACTGCATGGTGTCCGGAAAGTAATCCGGGTGCGTGGCGATGACCATATAGGGCATATCCAGTTCCAGGTCGAAATCGAACCGGTTGCCTTCTTCGCTGGTCTTGGCATTCGGAGTGCCCATCTTGTTGTCCTGAGTCGGGATGAGGTAAACAGTGCCTCCGGGCAGCGGGTCCTTACCGATGGTGAACAGGCCGGTGACCAGGTCGGCGTAGAGCTTGGCGATGCTGACGGTATAGAGGTCGTTGCAGCAGGTGCGGCCGTAGGCGGAGCGCCCCTCGGGGCGGTTGGAGGCCAGTATGCCGAAGTAGCCTTCTTCGTCAAGAGTGAGGCTCTGGTCATCCACGCTGGTATTGTAGCCGCGGCCCATATTTTCCGGCTCGCTCCACCTGGTGCCGTCCCAGGTAGAGTAGAAGATATCGAAGCCGCCCAGGCCGGGATGGCCGGTGGAGCTAAAGTAGAGGGTTCCGTCGCGGTAGTAAGGCGTCTCATCGTCTCCAACGGTGTTGATCACATCACCGAGGTTGACGGGGTCGCTGAAGGCGCCCTCGCCGGTTTTGGTGGCGTAATAGATGTCGAAGCCGCCATAACCGCCCGGCATGTCCGACACGAAGAAGAGCACTTCCTTGCCAAAGAGCTCGCCCACCGCCGGGTGCTTGGCGAGGTAATCCCCGTTAATGCCCTGCGCCTCCTCCGCCCCTTTCCAGTCCTCGCTGCCGCCGGTGCTGAAGTAGATCTTGCTTTCGGAAAGCACGTTGCCTTCCAGTTGGGCGCGGGTGAAGTACATCGTCCGGCCATCTTTCGACAGGGCCACGTTGGTGTTGTGGAATTCCGGGCGGTTGATCTCTCCGCCCAGGGCTTTCGGCTTTTCCCAGCCGTTGTCGTCCTTCATGGCCTTGTAGATCAGGGCATAGGACTCGTCCTTATTTTTCTCATCGACGTAGATGACGTCATTGGCGTCAAAAGTGGAGAAGTACAGTTCCTGCCCGTTGCTGGCCAGAACCGGCGAGTATTCGGAAATTTTGGAGTTGAGGTCCCGGCCGGCATTTTCCACAACCACGCCTTTCATCGTCTGAGGCAGCTCTTTGGCCAGCTCGGCGCCGGCCATTTCATTCCGGGCCAGGGTGTTGAGGCTGTCGTTGCTGGAATGGCTGAGGAACGCCTGAAACTCGGCGATGGCCTCGTCGTAGCTTTCGTTCATCTTGAGGAGTTGCCCATAGATAAAGCGGTAATCGTTGAGTTCTCCTTCTTCCGCCCGGCGGAGGATGCGGGCGAACCAACGCTCAGCGCGCCGGTAATCGCGGATCTGGAAATTGAGCCAGGCGATGGTGTCGATCAGCGACCGGTCTTCTTTTTCCTCATAGGCTTCCTCGTATCGCTCCAGGGCGTATACGTAGTTGCGGTTCTGGAAAGACTGGCGGGCGGCCCGCAGTGTCTGCTCGTAGGAAGACTTCCGGATGGGTTGCGCCATTAGCGTGCCGCACCCCAGCAGGAACAATAGAATGAGTATCGGTATATTTTTCATAGACTTCTTGAATTGGCCACGTTTTCTCAACGTCAAAAACCGGGTTTTCCTTTTAAATGTTTTGTTAAGTTTCCCTAAAAGAACCTCATACAGGCTTAACAGGTTTTGCCTCAGCCCATCCTTCAGGCAGAAACTTGCCAAGCCTTACCCGATATTAGAACTTCGGGCATAGGATCGTCTGCTTGACCTCGGGGTCTTTATAGATCTTAATGATGTACCAGGCGGCAATCTCGAAAGCACCCTGGTAGTTGGTCGCCGTATTGAGTTCGGAGAAGTTCACATCGTAAGCGGCGGCCACGCGCAGGTCTTTATAGTCCAGGCCCACCAGCAGCTTGCCGGCATCGCCGAAGCGGTAGCCCAGGCCGAAATTGAGTTTCACCTGCATTTCGGGGTTGACCATGTAACCGGCCCAGGCCTGCAGGTTCACCTCCGTGGCTCCTTTGGATGTCTGGAACATGGCGGTAGGCGCCGCCGACCAGCGATCCGTCAGGGCCCATTCATACCGCGTGTGGGCGGTGATGCGCATGGGGCGTTTTTCGGCGCCGTCCAAATTGACATCCCCCTGGCCTTGTGGTGTCGAGCCAAAGATATAGTCTGGCTGGGTGAGGTGCGCCGCGGCGACGCCCAGTTCAAAATTGCTCCCCTCATCAACCTGGCTGCGGAACAGCAGGCCGGCGGCAAAGTCCAGGTAGTCCGTCTTGTCCCTTCCGCCGTTATCCGAGCCAGAGCCCCGCAACGGGTCGGCGGAATTCCCGACATCGTATTCCAAAGTGGGCCCGCCGAAGCCATCGCCGAAAGTAAGCCTGTCCGCATCATACCGCCGTTGAACGTTCCCGCCCTGCAGGCCTAAAGTCAGGACCGATTTGCCGTCCTTACCCAGGCCCAGGTGATAGGAAGCAGAGATCATGGTGGCGCTGGTGCGCAGCCGGCCTCTCCCGGCCTCATCATTGAATATCATCCCCCCTACGCCGATCCAGTCCTGATCACGGAAACCACGAAGGATCGGGGCGTCAACGTAAAAGGAAGGGGTCTTGTAGCCGTCCGCACCGGAAACATTATACCACTGCCCCCGGTAAATGCCTCCTACCCGCGCGGTGCCGAAGAAGGCGCCGGTATTGGCAGGGTTGAGGGTCAGCGGTGACATATTATACAGAGAGAAATGAATGTCCTGTGCCTGTAGTGTTCCCAATATGGCTGTAAAGAGGAAAAAGAGTAGAGGTTTGATTAGCTTCATAGAAGTCATGTTTATTAATGGTCCTGCTTTTGGGTGATCTGAGAACCCGAAAGATAGTTTTTTTCTCTAAAACTTTGGGCAACCGCCCGGCGCTGTTTCGCAAATCGGTACTCCGTGAAGTTCAATAAGCCCCCCGAGGCTACACCTCCCCCACCACTCAAAACGCGCACCCAAGATAGATTTTCCGGCTTGACTCTACAATCCGCGCTCCGTTAAAATTGACCATCCATTTGACAAAACGGGGATTTGGAGGTGTTACACGATTACACGATTCTACGCATCCCCGACAAATGGGTTTCGCCAGCCACAAAAGTTAGACAGATATTTCCTACTTTCAACCTCGCGATAAATTCTTTGCCATGAGGTATCTCGCTGACCTTCTCCTGCTTGTTTTATTGGCCGGCCCCGCTTACGGGCAGGGCACCGTCTCACTTTACGGCGGTGTCGCCCCTGGTTCGGAAAACTGGCAATACCCGGAAACCCCGGATACCATCCCCGGGGAAGAGGGCCTGGTTTTCGTCCGGAATGTATCGAAACCTACCCTGACGATATTTCAGCCCGAAGCCTTAAAAAACAAAACGGCCGTGATCGTTTGCCCGGGCGGCGCTTTCCGGGGCCTGGCCATCGATAAGGAAGGGCATGAGGTGGCGCGCTGGCTCAATTCGAAAGGCATTACCGCTTTTGTGCTCAAGTACCGGGTGGTGAACGCGCCCGAAGATTTTGACCCTATGCTCGGAAGGGATATGCGTACCGGCAATTTCGCCAGAATAGATTCCATCAACGCCCCCTATGTCCCGCTCGCTGTAGCCGATGGGCGGGAAGCCGTCCGCTACATCCGGCAGCACGCCAATGAGTTCGGCATCGACCCGAAGCGCATCGGCATGCTGGGCTTTTCGGCCGGAGGCACCCTCATTGCATCCGTGGCCCAGACTGCGGAACCTGAAAGCCGCCCGGATTTTATCGCCCTGATCTACGCCTACTGCGGCGCCATCATGGGCGACGGTGTCCCCGCCGATGCCCCTCCCCTGTTCCAGTCACTGGCCGGCGACGACCCCATCGCCGATGGCAATCCCGATCTTCATAAAAAATGGCGCGATGCCGGCCGGCCCGCCGAGCTGCACATCTACCCGGAAGGCGGCCACGGCTTCGCCCTCCGGGAGCAGGGCCTGCCGGTTGACCTATGGAAAGACAGATATATGGAATGGCTGCAAAGCCGGGGGCTGCTCCTCACTCCCGAAGAACTGGCAAGGACGGACCTCAGAGGGCACTGGCGCTGGCGCCGGTTCTGGGACGAAATGCTCCGCACCGACTTTGGCGGATTGAAAAGATTTTCCGAAGCAAACCAAACGCTGATGCCACCCAAAGGCAATGAAAACCGGATCGTCTTCTTTGGCAACTCCATCACCGAAGGCTGGATCAATATCCACCCGGAATTCTTCGCCGGAAAGCCTTACGTAAACCGGGGGATCGGCGGGCAGACGACCTCCCAGATGCTGGTCCGCTTCCGGCAGGATGTGGTGGCACTACAGCCCGCTGCCGTCGTCATCCTCGCCGGCACCAACGACATCGCCGGCAATACCGGCCCCATGGCCCTGGAGGACATTTTCAACAATATCGTTTCCATGGCGGAAATTGCAAAGGCCAACGGCATCCGCGTAGTGATCTCCTCGGTATTGCCGGCGGCCGACTACCCCTGGTCGCCGGGGTTGCATCCGGCGGAAAAGATCGTCCGCCTCAACGCCAAACTGCAGGAATATGCCGCCGACAACGATTGTACTTACCTGGATTACCACAGCGCCATGAAGGATGAACGGAACGGGCTCCCTCCCAACCTGGCGGAGGACGAAGTCCACCCTACCCTCGAAGGCTATATGATGATGGAACCACTCGTGGAAATGGCGATAGCGGAGGCGGTGGGGCGGTGAGGGAAACACTGTACGATGTACGCAGTGTACGGTTTACGAGGCGGCGGCAATCTTTGGCTCTGTACGATGCACAAGGGGCAGGAGATGGAAGACGGGAGAGGATAGGCAGGGAGGGGGATATCCTTTCTTCGCTGCCCTTAGCCAGGTAAAATTCCGACTTCCGATTTCCGACTTCCCACTTACAGGCTGTTTCCCGGAGCATTCCCCGGAACGTCCAAAGCTCAAAACTTTCCTTTCACTCACTTTTGCAATACCTTCACTATCTCCTCCTCCGAGATCTCCCGCATACACCGAAAGTGCCCCTTCGGGCATTTCTCAAACCCGATCTTGGAACAGGGGCGGCACGACAAGCCTTTCACTTCAAAGGTAGTGTTCCTGTCCATACCGTCCGGATAGAAGGGGTACATGCCAAACTCGGGGATGGTATTGCCCCAGACAGAGACAATGTCTTTCCCAAAGGCGGCGGCAATGTGCATCAGGCCGGTATCGTGGGAAATGACCTTATGAGCCTGCCGGACGATGGAGGCGGATTGGCTGAGGTTGAACTTACCACACATATTCAGTACATGGCCTCCGGCAGCATCGGCAACCTGCCGCCCTTCTTCTTCCTCGCCCGGGCCGCCCAGCAAAAGGACAGGCATCTCCACCTTCCGGCAGATGGAGATGATCTTGTCGGCAGGCAGGCGCTTGGTATTGTGCGCGGCGCCAATAACAAAAGCGATGTACTCCGGGGTTTCCTGCTGCGGCGCCAGCACATTGGTAGCCAGCAGGTTGCCCACTGCCACCTCATCCTCCGGAGGAATGAAATAGTCGAGCCCCTGCCCGTCATAGCTCGCGCCCAGCGGTTCTGCGGTTGCCATATACCGGTGGACGATGTGTGTATCGGGCAGCCGGTCCACCTTCAGATTTACCAGAAGCCACTTCTCCCAGTTGATCTTGTCAAAGGAAAAGGCCTTTGCCCTCAACCCCCACTTCACCTGGGCGGAGCGCAGGTTGTTGTGCAGGTCGATGATATAATCGTAATTCTCCTGTTTCAGTTCCGACATCACTTCCGACACCTTCTTCTCTATCGCAAACACCTTGTCGGTATATGGGTTGGCGTCCAGGATACCGCGAAAACCCCGCTTCGTCAGGCAATGGACTTCCGCCCCGAGCTGCTGCTTGACCGCCCGGATCACCGGAGTGGCCAGCACGATGTCGCCAATTGAAGAAAAACGGATGATGAGGAGTTTCATGGTTCAGTGTATCAGTGTTGTGGTGTATCAGTGTTGTGGTGTATCAGTGAGCGCCCTCATTCGTGTATCTGTGGGATAGTTCAATTTTCTGTGTCTCCTTAGGCTACCATTCTAGCGCTGGACAAAGTCGGAAATCGGAAATCGGAAGTCGGAAGTCGGAAGTCGGAATGGCTTGGGACGTTCCGCAACATCTTGGCTATCAATAGTGTCCAACGTTAGACGGATAGCCCACCCATACACTAAAACACTGATACACAATGGTTTTTACCAGTACTCCAGCACCACCCGCACATGCTCCAGCTCGATATCAGACACCTTTTCCAGCCCCCCGCTCTCGAACAGGGAGTCAAACTCCGCCACGTTCCGGTTGTCCGTTTTCGGTTGGTAGTTGTGGTAGTCGGCAAACTGAACACCATTGGAAGTACGGATGCGGTAGGCTTCCCGGAAGCGGGCGCCGCCCCCATCCGTATGGAAGTTGTAGGCCAGGTAGTCCATCGTGTAGTCGTTCTTATGGAACCAGTACACGTACTCGTCCTCAAAGTCCTTGCCTCCTCCTTCCTGCCGGAAGGTGACTTTCACCTTGTGATACGGCTTCCCCTTGATGGCGGCCTCACCGGCGTATTCCTTGATCACGGCCCGGTCATTGAGGAAGTAAGGCAAAAGCGCGAAGTAAATGACGGAGTTGACGGAATTGGCATAGGCCGAACTGTCTTTTGCGCTCAGCTCTACGGGCTGGCCGTTCACCTCCCGGTGGAAGCCGTCGTTGGTGAGCACATCGCGGACTTCGGCGCCCGTGGTATCGGTAAAAATGCGCTCGTACTGAAATTTATGCCCCTGCCGGATGGCAATGTACTTCCTGCCCCGGAATTCGAACGTTACCCTGCTGTCTTCGTACCGGCTGCCGCCGTGCTTCGCAATAGCGGCATCGACGATCTGCTGAGCCTTGTCACCTGCCGCCGTTGCAGCTTCCGTTTTTGCTTCCCGGTTGTTCTCGGCGCTGCAGCCGGCCAGCAGGAGCAGGCAGCAGAATCCCAAAAGCCAATGTTTCATGATCTTTTTTTGCAAAGATAAACAGTAATAGCAGATCAGGTTTTGGAGGGCTGTGCGCCAGCTGAACCTGGAGCGTCCAAAACCAGGTTACTTTTCCGAA
This sequence comes from Phaeodactylibacter sp., assembly GCA_024103175.1. GTDB lineage: Bacteria > Bacteroidota > Bacteroidia > Chitinophagales > Saprospiraceae > JACJXW01. The sequence continues at coordinate 19,738 of JAGFJE010000572.1, read as the reverse complement.
GGAATCTCCAGCGACCACTCCTCATTGCCGTCGGCATCGAAGACGCGGATGGTGAGCACCCGCTCGGTGCGGGGGCCGGAAAATTCCAGCAGGCCGAAGTTGTGCTCGGCCACCTCGGTGCCCTCTACCCGCAGTTCATTTTCTTCTTCCCAGGTGTTCACCCCGGCGGTGAAGGGGGAAATGGTCAGGTCGTAGACGGTATTGTCCTCGGCATTGACGTATTTGCTCAGTTCGCTTTTGTGGCGGTCGCCGGTCAGGAAGATGACGTTTTTAATCCCTTCTTCTTCGATGCGCTTGAGCAAGTAAGCCCGTTCTTCGGGAAAGACGTTTTCATAGGTCTCGGAAGCCTTCGCCGGGTTGAGCACCTGATTGCCGATGCAGACCATTTTGAAAGGGGCGTAGCTGGCTGCCAGGGCGTCGATGAGCCATTCCAACTGCTCTTTGCCCAGCATGGTCTTGTCGCCGTGCTTCAGGCGGTTGGGGCTGCGGAAGTAGCGGTCGTCCAGCAGGAAGAAGTCGATATCGTTGTACTGGAAGAACGTGGTGATGCCCTTTTGCCCGTTGACGCCGAAAGTGGGGTTGCCCCAGAACAGGCGGAAAGCCTCCAGGGTGGTTTCCTTGTGTATATAGGAGCGGTCCGAATCGTTGGGGCCGTAATCGTGGTCATCCCAGATGGCATAGTGGTGGGTGGAGGCCAGCAGGGGCTGCATTTCCGGCAGGCTGCGCGTATGGGTATACCGCTTCATGATGCCCGTGCGCGAATACCAGTCGGCTTCCCGCAGGTAGACATTATCCCCCAGCCAGACCATCGCGTCGGGGCGCATGCGGTGAATGGTGGTAAATATCTGAAAATCGCTGCCGTAGGGCTTCCCGGGGCGGTCATACACCTCCTCATTGACGTACGAGCAACTGCCGACGGCAACGGTAAAGGCCGGCGGGTCGTAGCGCCAGCGCCACAGTTCCTGGGTTTTGAACTCCGCAGGGTATTCCAGTTCAACGGCTTGCCCGTTGATCAGCACCTGATATACATAGTCCGTTCCCGGCTCCACCTCATCGGCCGGCAGCTTGGCGGTGAAGGCCTCGCTTTCCATCGTCACCTTCTCGTCGGTGAAGAACTTTTCCGCCGGCTTTTCTTTCACCCAGTAGGCGAACTGCACCCGGGCAGGCTCCTTCGTCTGCGCCCAGAGGAGGACTTCCCGCATCTCATTATAGCCCAGCATGGGCCCGGACTGCAGGAGGGATCTCTGGGCGAAGGATGGAGTTAAAAAGAGAATGTATAAGGCCAGACAGGAAAGATGCCGCTTCATTTTTTGCTGCAAAGCTAAGGAAGCACAGGGGAAAATCTTTGATTTTTGATTTTTGATTTGCGATTTTTGATGTACCCGACGAGGGCAGCTCCTTTCAGCCACATCAAACATCATACATCATACATCAAACATCAAACATCATCCTGCCCCGCCTCCGCCTGCGCTGGCCCGGCTTCCGCAAGGTTCGCAACCAGCCGTGTAAGCAGGTCAAAAGGCGGATCCGGGACCTGGGCCTGGAGGGTTTTGACGCTTACCGACGGTATCTGGAAGAACAGCCGGAAGAATGGGATCGGCTCGATGCCTTCTGCCGCATCACCATCTCCCGCTTTTACCGGGGGAGGGGCGTTTTCAACTGCATCAGGGATACCCTCCTGCCCGGGCTGGCGCGGAAGGCAATGGAAAAAGGCTTACCGCTCCGCTGCTGGTCCGCCGGATGTGCTTCCGGGGAAGAGCCCTATAGCCTGGCCCTGATCTGGCATTTCGAACTGAAAAAGCAATTCCCCGGCCTGGACATGGAGATCACCGCCACCGACGTTAAAGATCATTTCTTCTTCGGGGCGAACACATTGTCCAGCACCTCACTGTCGTAATACTCCACCGGCTCGCCGTTCACATGGCGGTAGATCGCCGCCAGGAACACCGTCTTGGCCGCCGATACGGCAGTGGCCAGGAACAGGAAGGAAAGCACCCCGGCGATAACGGCTACGATCGGGTGGACGAAGAACAGCAGCACGCTGATGACAACAATGGCCACGATGCCCAGGATGTAGAACAGGGCGAAACTGAAGTTCGCGCCAATGGCCTCTCCCCACTTTTCCTTCATGATTTTGGCCGACCGCTTCACCGCCTCTATGGGCGAAACGTTCTCATAGGCCACGACCGGCACCACAAAAAAGGTGGCAATAGACCAAACGATACCGACAATGCCGATGATGAGCTGTCCGATGAATCCCAGCCGCTCTTCCAGGGTCTTGAGCACCACCCCGACGGTTGCCGCCAGCAATGCCCAGGAGACGATGGCCTCGATGCGGGAGATGCTGTACGCAATACCATCTCCGACCTTCGCTTCCCGCCCCTCCATGATGAGGCGGGTGCAGTGGATCAGGCCGACATTGAAGAAAACAACAATTGTGAAGTTAATGAGGTAGAAAATGAACAGGGCCACATAGGCCAGCCATTCGCCTCCAGTTTCAAACCGGGCGAAAAAGGCATCCAGCTGAAAGCCGAAAACGGCGGCAATGCCGCCAAAGAAGGTCAGGCAGATGAACAAAAGGGAAGCCCCGGACAAGACCGGGAAGAGCATAAGCGTAGGGTTCTCGCGAATGATGCCGAAACTGGCCATACCCAACTTCCAGCCGTTCCCCATGCGATCGAAGAAATTCATGTGATGTGGTTTAGGTTTTTAAAGGGTAAATAACAACTGGGCTAAGATAAGGATATAACCAGCAAGCTGCCAAGAATAAACGATGAATGGAGGGGTTGGCCCGATGACCACTTATCTTTTAAAACAATTCTACGGGGTCTATCTTAAGGAATTCCTGCCACGGCAGCCCCTCAGAGCCTACCATCAGTGTCTTATGTGGTTTGTATTTTTTTGCAAATGCTTCAATTCCACGGGCTTTCCGCCGGACGCCGCTTTTCACCTCGATACCAATCACCTGCTTATCCTTTTCCAAAACGAAATCGACCTCGTCATCTCTATACCGCCAATAGCACAACATGATATTGTGCGTTTTTGCCGCATTAACCAAATGAGCGCCAAAAGTAAATTTACTCAACATACCAGGTATTTTTACTCAATTTTCCTTGGCCGCCAGAAGGATCTTCCTGCTGTCCGTAACAACCTGGCCATCGCGCCACAACATCAGACGCGCCACCAGAAACGGCCCGCGAAATTTTTCTGCGCTCCAGAGAAAACTATGCTCCCCGCCCGGCTGCCACCCAAGATCCTGGTGAAAAATACGGCGCCCGGCAACATCGTATACCTGCAGTTGCACTTCTCCGCCCACCGGCAGGTGGTACTGCAGGCGGGCCTCCGTATGCACAGGATTAGGTACAGCTACCAGATTCAACCCTCCAACTTTCTCAGCCTCCTTCACGGCCACCGGATCACAGGGCTCGGTGTACTCCGTACAGTAGGTGCGCTGCGCTACGGTGCAATCCAGCACGAACGGATTGGGGTTGCCCTGGTAGAAGGCGATCTTCTCGCTGCGCTGGTATTCCTTGTCATCCACCGGGTCGGCGAAGTGCCACGCGCAAAGGTCCTCGCGCTGAGATTCGAAGTAGCCGGGGCCTTCGGCATTGGCCTCGTCGCGGTATATGGTGTAAAAGTAGAACATGGCGCGGGCGACGTCGCCCTTGTGGGCCTCGGGAGGCTCAAAGCCGGTGGAGGTATATTCGCTATAGCGGTCAATATTGCTTCCGGGAATGCTGCTCTGCTGCTGGCCCAGGTAATACCAGCTCTGGGCCTGCCCGTCCGGGATCTCCCGAAACGGCAGGTTGGCGCGAGCGGCGTTGACGTCCTCCCGGGTGGGGTAAAGGTGGTGCATATCGGCGAGGGCGGGCTCTTCTCCCGCCCCGAAAGCACGGGGGTAGGTGTGCTCCGTATTGATGCCCTTGGCGAAGGCGTCCTGGGTCGGGTCCTGGGTAGGGTCCAGAAAAATGGTGTAGCCGGTGTACACGCAGGTTAGGTTGTCGTTCTGAGCGTCTACCCGGGAAAAGAGGGTATCGCGGGAGTTCGCGAACGGCAGCACCTGATCCGGCGTGTAATTATTCTGCAGGGCCTGGATGAGCGCCGGCCCGTCGAGGTTGGGGAAAACAGCCTCATACTGGGCGCGGGCGGGCGGAAGGATTAGAGCGCAGGAGATAAAGGCCGTCAGTAGTATACGTTGCATGGAAATGGTTTATGGCTGGCAAAGATACAAAACAAGAAACGATCGTTTTTGAAAGCCCTCTCCAAATGGATGGGGTTTCAAAATGGGCCATATTCCCGAAAGAATCGCTAAATTTTGGCAGTGAAAAGCTTTACCCAAAACAAAACTCCTTTCGGCCATGATTTTTGATATGTACCGGTTCTCCGCTATTTTATTTTTTTCCATGATCCTTGGCACAACAGCCCTCTCCGCCCAGGACCGCCTGTCGGGCAAAACCTTCGCCACCCGCTCCGAAGTGTTGGCCCGCAACGGCATGGCGGCCACGAGCCACCCGCTGGCCACTCAGGTAGCGCTCGACATCCTTAAAAAAGGAGGCACGGCAGTTGACGCCGCCATCGCCGCCAACGCCTTCCTCGGCTTTGCCGACCCGGCCATGAACGGCATCGGGGGCGACCTGTTCGCCATAGTGTGGAATGCGGAGGAGGAGAAACTGTATGGCCTGAACGGCAGCGGCAGGTCGCCCCGTGGCCTTACCCCGGAATATTTTACCTCCTGGGACATAAAAAGCATTCCCCCTTCCGGCCCTCTTCCCGTGACGGTGCCCGGCTGCGTCGACGCCTGGTTCGAACTGCACTCAAAATTTGGAAAGCTGCCCGTGAAGCAGTTGCTTCAGCCGGCCATTGACTATGCCCGCGAAGGCATTCCGGTAGCGCCGGAGGTAGCTGATATGATGGCTTATCTGGAGCGTAACCTCTTACCTTCCTATGCATCAGGTGGTGATATTTCCTTCGAAGACTTCCCCGAGTTCTGCAAGGTTTACCGCAAGGGCGGTGGCTTTCCCGTTAAGGGAGATATTTACGCCAACCCCGATCTGGCCAAAACGCTGGAAATGATCGCCGAGGAGGGCAGAGCCGCTTTCTACGAAGGGGATATTGCCGCCGCCATAGCGGAATACATGAGGAACAACGGCGGCTTTCTCACCGAGGAAGACTTCGCCGGCCACCGTTCCGAATGGGTAGAACCCGTATCCACCAACTACCGCGGCTACGATGTCTGGGAGCTGCCGCCCAACGGCCAGGGCATCTCCGTCCTGCAGATGCTGAATATCCTGGAAGGTTACAACCTTTCGGAATACGGCTTCGGCAGCGTGGAACACCTTCATTATTTCGCCGAAGCGAAAAAGCTGGCCTACGCTGACCGCGCCAAATACTATGGCGACCCGGCAGTTGGCGAGGTTCCCGTCGAAACGCTCATTTCCAAAGCATACGCCGCTCGCCGCCGAAAGCTTATCAAAGATGAAATGACAGGCAGTTACGGCCCCGGGCTGGAAGACGGCAATCATACCATTTACCTCACCGTGGCCGACCGGGAAGGCAACATGGTTTCCCTCATCCAGAGCAATTCCTGGCTCTTCGGCTCTCTGGTGGCGCCGCCCGGCCTGGGCTTCGCTCTGCAAAACCGCGGCGCCGGCTTCACGCTGGAAGCCGGCCATGTCAATGTCTACGCGCCCGCCAAGCGACCCTTTCATACCATCATTCCCGCCTTCATCACCCGCAATGGAGAACCCTATGCCAGCTTCGGGCTGACCGGAGGCGGCATGCAGCCGCAGGGCCACGCCCAGATCGTGATGAACCTCATCGATTTCGGCATGAACCTGCAGGAGGCCGGCGACGCGCCACGCCTCCGACACGAATACATCGACGGCGCCGAGGTGATACGGGCGGAATCGGGATTCGATTACGAAGTGGTTCGGGAATTGATGAAGAGAGGGCACACCGTTGCCTTCGGCTTCGAACGGTTCGGCGGCTACCAGGCGATCATGGTGAAAAACGGCGTATACTACGGGGCTTCGGAATCGAGAAAGGACGGGCAGGCGGGAGGATATTAATTCCCCCGCCCCCGTTCATCAACATACTCCTCGACCCGAGACCCGGGGTCCGTACAATACTGGTAGAAGTCATACAACACCAGCAGGCTTTCCCCCGTGTAATGTACCCCTTCCACCAACCGCTTCCGGTGTAGTTCCAGCAGGCCCTCCTCTTTCTGCATGAACTTATATAAGGTGTTCATCACTTTGGCGAACCGCTCCATATCGTTGGCCTTGGGGATATCTCCACTGCCCAGTTTTTCCAACAGGCGCCGGAATGCCCCGGCGTCATAAAGCGCGTACCGCTCCGGATACCGGAAAGCCAGATAGAGGGAAACCATGTGATAGTCATCATCATGGTAGTGGTTGTTGTCAATAGAGCGCGGGTGTTTGTCTTTGTACTCCTGCAACAGCATATCGCAGTAGTAGACGAAGCGCCCTACCCGGCCCTCCAGGCTCTTCTCCTCGTTAAACAGGTCGAAAAACATGTGGCGGACGAAATCCAGCTGCATTTTTGCCAGTTCCAGCATCATGCGCTTGGGCTCGTACCCTTCCCGTTTCCAGAGTCGTTTGGTCCGGGAATTCTGAAGGGCTCCGTCGTACATGGCGGGCCAGTCTTCAGCATCCATATCCCAGTTTTCCTGGAAGAGGCGCTGGGACTCCCAGATGTACAGGCGTTGTTCTTTCGCTTTGGCGGTGGAAAGGTATCTGCGGTATTGCTGGAGGTAATGTTGTATGCGTTTGAGTTGCATGGAGCTGTGGATGGTTATAGGGCTATAATTGTTATAGGGCTATATTGCTGCGCCATGCGCCTGAAAAGAGGATAAGCGGCAGTATACCAATATAACAAAGAAACCATAAAGCAATTTACAACTGCTGCCGCAGGCCGATGAACAGCCCGGTGGTCGTATAGCGTTGCTGCACGCCGTACTGGTCACGGGTGATGGATTTTGGAAATACCTTGAAGTGAGGTTCTACGACGAGCTGCAGGTTGGGGCCCGCCTGATAAGCAAAGCCAACGCTGCCATACCACCCCAGGCCGGCCTGTTGTTTAAAGGCGGGAAAGGCGTCGGGGTCGCCGGAATCGAAGCGGACGGGCTGCAGGTTATCAGGAGAAAGGAAATCTCCTTTCTGGCGGAACAGCAGGTTGAGGTAAGCGCCCCCGTTGACCGAGATCCTGAGTTTATTGGAAGTCAGCTCGTACCCCAGCAGGAAGGGAATATCGAGCATGCGGAAGTAGTTTTGGGTGATCTTGCGCCGGGTACCGATCTTTATAATGGTGTCGGTACTGATGATGTTCCCCTCCTGGTCGTAGTTGTTGATGGTCTCGATGACCTCTTCACTACCATTGATGTAAGAGAAGCGCTCGTTGATCTGGGAATAATTGATGCCGGTGCGAAAGGCCAGCCCGTTGTCGGAAACCATGGAGAGGCGCAGGGCGCCGCTGAAGGCATACATATTCGACTCAGTCTCTTTGCGGGTATTGACATACTCCTCAAACTCCGGGTCCCGGGGCTGTAACTGGCGGAAGGTGAGGTCCGGAGAAACGAGGGCGTCGAGGTAGAAACTCCAGGAGCCATTGCCGAAGGTAGCGCATTTGGGGTCTGGAGAGAACAAACGCCCCAGTATGGAGGCTCCCTTTACCGGGGTAGCGGGTAGGGCCGGCAGGGCTTCTTCTCTTACGGGGCGCACGGGAGGCGACGAAGGGTTGGCGGCCGTTGTTTCCCGCCATGGGGCGGCAGCTTCATCAAGGGAAAGCGGTGTTGCCGCTGTCAGTTGCCCGGCCTGTTTTTCTGCGGAATGAGCTACAGCAACGGCGGTTGCTGTAGGGAGGAGCGGAGGAGTGGCCGGAGGTTGAGCCCCGGCATTAGTTTTTTTGGCTCCAGCATTAGAAGCAATAGCCGGTAATTCCTCCGAGGCAAAATTATCATTACTGGCAGTGGGTGCGGAGGGGAAGATGGGGAAACTTTCCAGTACCGGTTGCTGATGGTAAGGCCATACCACCCAGCTCAGCCCTACCACCACAAGGGCGGCCAACAGGCTGGCCAGCGGCTTTTTCTGCCGCGCCTGATTGAGAACGCGATGTTTCCAGTCGCGCTTCTGGCTGATCTGTTCCCAAAGATGCATTGGAGCTCCGGCATCCAAGTCCCTCAACTTCTGCCGAAACGCCTCATCCAGGGAGTGGTGTTTGTTCATACTGCAATCTTTTGCAACTCAACAATCATTCCCTGTAACATTTTCCGGGCCTTCACCAACTGGGAGCGGGAGGTGCTTTCCTGAACGCCAAGCATATCTGCGATCTCCTTATGGCTGTAGCCTTCGATCACATTGAGGTTGAAAACGAGGCGGTAGCCTTCGGGCAGCCGGGCGATCAGGCGGAGCAGTTCTTCCTCCTGCAGGTGGGCGTAAATTTCGGGTTCCAGGGGCAGGTCCGGATAATTTTCCAGTCCGATCTGCTCCTTTTTGAAACTCTTTTTACTATAGTTTTTGAGGGCCGTGTTTATTACGATCCGCCGGATCCATCCTTCGAAGGATCCTTTGAACTCAAAATTGGCGATGTTGTCGAAAACCTTGATGAAAGCATCCTGAAGAATATCTTCTGCCTCCATCTGGTGGCGGGCATAGCGCATGCATACCATTAGCATCTTGCCAGCATAGCGCCTGAACAATTCCTGTTGGTGGTACCGGTCTTCGCGGATACAGCCTTTGATCAGTTCCTTTTCCGTCACAGGAATAAGGTTACTCCGCCTTGCTTACACCATTTTTCGTTTTCCCCCGTTCGTAAACAAGTACGGACATTTTGATTTGCCAGGCGCGCATGGTGCTTTTTCAGCTCTGCCTCTGGTTAGTAGACCTCTTTAGAGGGAAATACGCTGCCTGAAATGCCTCCAAATTATATTTCCTCCCAAGATAGGGATTATTACGCGATAATTCGAGGCCCGGCCGGCCTTTTCACAAAAAGATAACCCACGAGTGCCTTCAAGTTTTATACCTTGGGCTAAAAATGACAACCGAAGAAAGCGCCCAACAGATCGTCAGCAAAATGTACGACAATGACCCTTTCAGCCGGTGGCTCGGCATCGAACGCCTCAGGGTAGAGCCCGGGCATTGCGTGCTGCGCATGGCCATCCGCCGGGAAATGCTCAACGGATTCGGCATCGCCCACGGCGGCATCACCTTCAGCCTGGCCGACAGCGCCCTGGCCTTCGCTTCCAACTCCCGGGGGCGCCACGCCGTCAGCATCGATACCTCCATCTCACACATCACCCCGCTTCGGGAAGGCGATGTCATCACGGCCACCGCCATAGAGGAGCAGCTCGGCCACCGCATCGGCCACTACCGCGTGGAAGTAAGAAATGATGCGGGAGAAATGGCGGCCCTCTTCCGGGGCATCGTCTACCGAAGGAGCAGGGAGTGGGAGGTTTAGTTGATTGGTTGATTGGTTGATTGGTTGATTGAGTGGCGCTCCCTAATCAACCCAATCAACCAGTCAACCAATCAACCACTACTCCCCCAACCACCCCACCACATTGCGCAGCAGATCCACATTGTGCCGGGCCGCCGGGTTGTTCAACCCCATGGGCGCCCGGTTGGGGCCCGCCAGCTGAGCCGAAAACATGGCGGCTTCGCCTGATACCACCACCTTTCCCTTGCCGTAATCGCGGAAGGCCAGCTGGTAAAACCCTTCTCCCGCCACAAAGGGCGTATCATCGGTAAAATTCCACGCCTGGGCGGGCATCAGTATGGTGTAATATTCATCGAGGCTGATCAGCGGAGCGGCGGCCGTGGGTATGAGGAAGGCGCTGCCGGTGAAGGTGACGATGGAATCAAGGCCTTCAGTTATCGGCCCGTCGTGCAACAGCCCCTGCCGGCGGGTGAAATACTCGATCCGGCGGTGGCGGTTGTCCATGGCAAAACCGTTAAGGAACTCAAAGCCGAAAGCCCGGCCCAGTTGCTCCGCCGCTCCGGCAAACGGCATGTGGTCGGCGATCAGGAAAAGGCGGCCGCCGCCGGCTACCCATTGTTCCACCGCTGCGATCTCCTCCGGAGTGAAAGCAGAAGGAGTGGGCAACTCCCAATTGCCCGTATTGGAGGCGTGCAACGGGTTGGAGACCACCAGGATGCCGCACCGCTCCAGGGCCTCTTCCGAAAAGGGCTGCTCATTGGAATGCAGGCGATAGCCGTCGGCCTCCAGTATGTTGCCGAAGGCCCGGTACCTGCCATCGAGGGTATGGAAGTTGTTGTGGGCGGCGTCGATCATCACGGCCGGCCCCTCCCCTGCCGGATAACGCGGGGTTTCGACCTCGAAAAATCGGCTGGTGTCGGGAATCTGTTGGGCAAAAAGAGTGGTTGCTGTAAAAAACAGCAGACACGGTAAGATGAATTTAAACATTATGTCGGGGTGATTTGGTAATATCTAATTAAAACCGGATACAGAAAAATTACAATTTCCGCAATCGGAATTTTATTTTTCCTCCTTCATTTTCACCAACAAGAATAAATGGGATAGTATACTCAAAGCCAGAATCAAATAACGTGCAGCATAACGAATTGCCTCCATAACAAGTTCTTTCGTAAGCTTTGGATGCTTTTCCGCTATGCTCTCGGGAGTCCCCCCCGTACCCAGCCAGTCCATGATCAATTCAACGCTGATGCGGGTATCCCGGATGCAAGGTTTGCCATTTAGGATTTCCGGGTCAGAAATTATATTAGGAAATAAATTCATGTCTAATATTATGGTGTACCCAAAAATACGATTATCCAAAAACAACGGCAAGTTATTTATGGATCAGATATGCCTGTTTGAACTACAAATGGGCAGGCATATCTGATCCACATTCCGAAAGCTTACCTCCCCCCCAGATCGATCCTCCGCCCCGGCGTATAGGGCGCGCCTGCTTTTTCCAGGGCTTCCTCCAGGGCTTTCAGCTTCACATCTGCCAGTTCGTTGATCCGGGGCACCAGGGGAGCGAGCTCCTTTCTGATGATGCGCAGGGCTTCCTTCTGCGTTTCGGTAGGCGCCGAAGTGGAGCGCCACATTTCGTAAACCGCCCAGCCCATCCGGTCGGCGATGCCCATGGCGGCGTCCTGGTCGAGCTGAGTGGCCACATTATCGCCGTACATGGCCCGGCGGATCTCCCGCAGTTCTTCCCTGATTTCCCGGATCTGAGGCATAAAGTCCTCGGTCGGCACTGAGGTGGCCGCCACGGCCTTCTCAATGAGATCCAGGCGCTCGCCGACTTCCCGGAGGCGGCGGGAGGCGCCGTCGATCACCCGGTCCAGCTCGCTGGCCTCGCGGTGAAACGCGGCCAGGGCCGGGCGGTCTTTGGCAGGCAGGGTGACATCGCCCAAAGACTCGAGGAGGAAAGGCATCGGCTCCGTAAGTTCGGTAAGCTCTCCGTTGACGCTTTTCGACAGCGCAACGGTATACTCCCCGGGGACGGCCAGCACGCCGGAATCCTCATTGGGGTTGGACGATTCCCGGACGGGGCTCAGCGAAGGCCGGCGGCCGTCCCAGGTGATGCGTTTTACGCCCTTGTCGGCGCCCGCCTTCAGCTTGCGGACGACCTCCCCTGCCGCGTCCCGGATGGTAAAGAGCAGGTAAGGTTCTTCTTCCTTCTCTTCAGCGAGCAATTCCTCGTAAGTGGGATACCGGACCGGCTCCCCCTCCTTGATCTTTTTCTTTTCTTCCTCACGGCGCTGCTCCCGCAGGGTCTTTATATCCTCTTTGAGGTAATAGGTGAAAGTGGCGCCAATGGGCGGGTTGGGCTCCATATAGAAATTGCTGCCCTGAAAGCCCTTCTCGCTGCGGCCCAGAGGCACACTCTCGATGAACACCAGTCCGTCTTTTACGGGAAAAATGCGGCCTTCCGCCTGAAGGTTCTCTTCCGCCAGCTGGCGCAGGGGGGAGTAGTCGTCCAGAACGTAGAAGCCGCGGCCGAAGGTGCCGAGCACCAGGTCGTTTTCCCGCTTCTGTATGGCCATGTCCCGCACGGCGATCACCGGCAGGCCGGCCTTGAGCTGTTTCCAGTGCTGCCCGCCGTCGATGGTGAAAAAGCAGCCGAACTCCGTGCCGGCAAAGAGCAGGCCGGCCGCCTCGTGGTCTTCGGCAATGCTGTAGACAGACCCCCGCTCCGGCAGGTTGCTGCTGATGCTCTCCCAGGTGCGGCCCTTGTCGGAGCTCTTGTACAAATAGGGTTTGAAATCGCCGTACTTATGATGGTTGAAAGCGGCGTACACCACATTCTCGTCGTGCCGGGAGGCCAGCAGGAAGTTCACATAGGTACGCTCGGGAGCGCCGGGAATATTGTTGACGTCTATTTTCGTCCAGTTGCCGCCCCCGTCTTCCGTTACCTGTATCAGGCCGTCATCGGTGCCGGCGTAGAGGAGGCTCTCATCGAGGGGGCTCTCCGAGAAGGCTACGATGGTCCCGTAGGGCGAGGTCGAGGCGTTCTTGGCCACCGCATCAATGCTCTGCACGCGGCCCATGACAGGCAGGGTATTACGGTCGATCTGCCGGGTGAGGTCCGGGCTGATCACCTCCCAGGCATTGCCGCGGTTATCGCTGCGGAACAACTTATTGGCGGCGAAGTAGATGCGGGTGGGGTTGTGCTCGGAAATGGCAAGCGGAGCGTCCCAGTTCCAGCGAAAGGCGGGTTCCCCTTCACCCGGCTTGGGCTGTATGCCGGTTTCCTCCCCGCTTTTGCGGTCGTAGCGCACCAGCACGCCGTACTGAGACTGGGCGTAGACAATGTCCGGGTTTTGGGGGTCTACCTGCGACTCGAAGCCGTCTCCGCCGTGGGTGACGAACCAATCCGAATTGACAATGCCGTTGGCGCTGCGGGTGCGGGACGGGCCGCCCAGGCTGAAATTGTCCTGGGTGCCGCCGTAGATATTGTAGAATGGCAGAGCGTTATCGACCGCCACCTTGTAGAACTGCGTGACCGGCAGGTTGGGCTTGTAGGCCCAGGTATCGCCGGCGTCGAAGCTTTCGTAAATGCCGCCGTCACACCCCACCAGGAAGTAGTTGGGATCCTCCGGGTCGATCCACATGGCGTGGTTGTCCACGTGTTTGTATTTTTCCCCTAACGGTTTGAAGGTTTTCCCCCCGTCCTCCGTCCAGTGCATCTGGGTTTCCATAGTGAACACCACATCCGGGTCGGTAGGATGGGGCGTCATTTCACCGTAATAGTTGCCATGAGAGGAAGTGGTGTGGCCGCTGCGCTTCTCCCAGCTGGCGCCCCGGTTGGTGGAGCGGTAAAAGCCGCTCTTGTCCTGCGCCGCTTCCACCCAGGCGTAGATCACCTCCGGGCCGGCGGGGGAGATTGCCAGGCCGATACGGCCCAGGTCAACGCCAGGAAGCCCCTTATTGGCCTTCTCCCAGTTCTTACCGCCATCGGTAGTCTTGTAAATGCCGCTGCCCGGGCCTCCGCTCACATAAGTGAAGACGTGGCGGCGGCGCTGGTGGGCGGAAGCGTACAGTACATCGGGGTCGCGGGGGTCCATCACCAGGTCGGTGACGCCGGTATGTTCATCGATGGTAAGCGCCGGCTCCCAGTTTTGGCCGCCATCGGTGGTCTTATACACACCCCGGTCGCCGCCGGCGCTCCACAGCGGGCCGATGGCAGCGACGTATACCACCCTGGAATCCCGGGGGTCAACGATGACCTTGGCAATGTGCTCTGAATTTTTCAGGCCCATATTTTTCCAGCTCTTACCGCCGTCTTCCGACTTGTAGACGCCATCGCCGTAAGCAACGGAGCGTTGGTTGTTATTCTCCCCTGTTCCCACCCAGACGACGTTGGGGTTGTTGGGGTCGATCGTTACACAACCGATGGAATAAGAGCCTTCCCCATCAAAAATAGGCTCGTAAGTGGTGCCGGCATTCTCGGTCTTCCAGACACCTCCGGAAGAGACGGCCACGTAATACACCGAGCGGTTGTCGGGATGAACGGCAAAGTCGGAGATGCGGCCGGAGGTTAGTGCCGGCCCGACGGCCCGGAACTTCAGCCCTCCAACGGACAACTCTTCGAGATAATGCTTGGGGGCTTCTTCTTCGCTTTTTTTACTCTTTTGTGCCTGTCCGGGCAGCATCAGGGCCGCTGCGAACAGCAGGGCCAGGGCAAAACGGATGGTATTCATATCAGCTCATTTTTTAGTGCCGATAAAAGTAGGGAAAATGAGGGTTATGGACAAAAAACCGTTGCGGGCATAAAACATTAAACATTCCTTAACGTACCGCTGAAGTGACTTTCCCTTCTTCTCCGGGTCAAAAGAGCATAATCAAAATCCAGAAAAGCATGAAGATCCGGAAAATTCTTTCCCTCTGTTTGGCAATCGCCCTGACGTTTGCCTTTGCCCAGGCCGCTCAGGCCCAGGCCGTGAACAAAACTTCCAGAAAAGAGAAGCAGGAAACCACCTTGGAGAAGCCTCAGAAAAGCAGTGAGGTAAAAGCGGATAAGCCGGCGAAGGCGGCAAAAGAGGAGCAGGCCAAGGCCGAAAAGAACAAAGAAAAAATGAAAGCCCGGGGCAGTAAGGACAAGGTAAAGAAAGAAAATAAGGGCAAAGCCTACGGCAGGAATAAGGAAGGGCTGACCAGAAAGGAATACGGCCAGCAGCGCGCCGCCGGGGCAAAAGAGAACGGCAATAAGGAAAAACCGGTGAAACAGAAGAAGGCCGGCAAGGAACCCCCCAAGGGCAGGAGGTAGCACTGACATACTGTGAGAAAAACTTGGGCGGGAGGCCCGCCAACAGTTTTTACTTTATTTTATCTATGAGGCTGCTCTGTCTGAGAGCAGCCTCATCTATTGATCAGGATTTTTCGGCAATCGATGAAAAGGCCAATATCCCTACTCCCACCGGCATCAACAACGAAATGCCGAACAACCCCTCATAATAATAAGGCAGAAACCCCATCGCTCCCCAGAACATCGTCCCCTGCAGAAAGAGCAGCAGTTCGCTGCCGAAAAAGCCGGCCAGCAGCAGCCCCAGGCCCGGCGTAGACAGGCGAGAGTCCAGGCGCAGCACTCCGTTGAGGGCGGCGTAGCCCAGGATGAACTGGGTGATCACTCCCAGCAGCACCAGGTGGATGAAGCCGATGACAAAATTGCGGATGGTGTAGGCCACCGTGGCGATGTAGGGGATCACCACCGCCGCCTGCATCAGCACCTTCAGCGCGAAGCAGGCGAAGGCGATCTTGATGAGCAGAAAGCCCCAGCCGCCCAGTTTTTGATGCAACTCCCCGTGGGCTTTGATTACCAGCAGGGCGAAGAATACCATAGCGGCCAGTTGCATGATCACCCCCAGGCTGTTGGTGGCGAAGACAATGGGGCGAGGCTCGGACCAGGCCACTGCCAGGGCGTAAGTGAAAAAGGAGGAAACGGCCAGCAGCCAGAAGAAGAGGCGGGCGATACGGTGAAAGTCGGAAGTGCGAAGTCGGAAATCGGAATGGAGCAGGGAGTGAGCAGCCATCGTCTGCTTTCCACCTTCCGCCTTCCCACTTCCGCCTTCCGCTTTCCGACTTCCGCCTTCCCCAACAGCCTGTCCAAAGCCCACAACGTTCCGGCTTTGCAGCAGTTGAAAGAACAGCCCCAGCACGGCGAAGGTGAACCAGCCGTTGAACTGGAAGTGCAGGTAGAACTGCACCGTCATGTAATAGACGGCCTTGTGCTGGTAGCCGTAGATCATGATGGGGATCATGGCCCAAAGGGCCAGCGTGGAGAGCAGCATGAACAGGATGGACGCCCGCGCGCTGAGGGCCGCCAGGCCGCTTTGCCCGCGAATGTCTTTCCAAAAGCGCCAGGCAAAGGCATAGGAAGCCAGTACGTGCAAAGTACTAAAGGCTATGGACCAGGCCGCATACCCCTGAATGGGGAAAGCGATGAGCATACCGATGACGGAGGCCTGGCTCAGCAGGAATACGTCCCGGTAAAATTTCGAGCGCTGCTGTTCTTCCGACAGGAAGCCGCTCATCAGCAGGGCGTAGAGCGCCAGGTATACCCAGCCCAGCATGGCCACATGGGAGTGCCCGTGCAGGAAGAACCGGAAGTTCAGCCAGCTGAGCTCTTCCACAAAAGCATACCGCAATATTACCCCCATGATGGCAGCCAGTAAAAAATTGGCCAGAGCAACGCGAAACCACACCTTGGGCATAACCGCAGATTTTCGTGAACAGATGGACTTTAACTGGACTTTGGACGGCCTGACGTTGAAGTCGGAAATCGGAAGGCGGAAGGCGGACACGAGCGAAGCGACTGACGGAGTAAAACAAGCGCCGAACGCCCATTTAGGCCCCCATTCCGACTTTTTACCCGGCTGAGGCACGAGGACGGGCCGACTTCGCACTTCCGACTTCAAACAGAGGCACGTCCAAAGTCCAGGCGGGGTGTGGATTATCCCTTTCAACGGGGCGAGGAACAGTAGTTCGTACTGACGCCGCAGCCGGAAAAAAGCCCCCTAAACTCCGCTCCGGAGATAATCCACAACCAAATTAATTCCCGACCTCCTGGCCGTCGTTGGCGTACATGAACTCCAGCACGTCGCGGGCATCGCCGATGGAGAGGTTCTGGTTGGGCATGCGCACGAGGCACTCCTTGAGGAGTTCCCGGGCTGCCGGGTCCTGTTCCAGCATAACGTCGACGTTGGTGGTCATGTTCATAATCCATTCCGGCTGGCGGCGCTCGGTGATGCCTTTCCAGCCCGGCCCTACGACCCGCTGGTCGTTGAGCTTGTGGCAGGCGGCGCACTTCATCTCGTAGATGGCCTTGCCTGTTTCCACCATCCCGGGTTTGAGCGGGCTGTTGAGAGAAACTTCCTTGACCTCACCAATGCCCTTGCCATCGTCTGCGGCGGGCTCTTCGATCATACTTTTGGGCGCCGGTTTGTCGCCAGAGGATGGGCCTTCCGAACCGCCGCAGGCGTAGCTGAAAACCACTAAAGCAAAAGCGAGAAATACTGCTAATTGTTTCATGACTGTGATTTAACAAGTTGATGAACTTTAAGAAATACTATTGTTTGGAACCCGCTTTTGTAAATTATATCTTCTGTTCTTCCCGTTCAATGCGTTTGGCCAGGTCGCCAATCGCCTGGTGCTTCAGCTGGTAGTGCAGGCCTTCGCGGTACGCGAACGCCTGGACATGCAACGGGCAGGGGTTCTCCGAAGAACATACCGGCAGGCCCAGTATGCAGGAGTTGAACACGTCCGGCCCGTCGATGCATTCCACCACCTCTTTGAGCGTGGCCTCCCGGTTCTGCTCGCTGAGGTAAAACCCCCCGCTCGGCCCCTTGGTGGAAGAGATCAGGTGGTTGCGCGAGAGCTGCTGCAGGATCTTCGCCAGGAAGTACTTCGGTACATCCAGGGCGGCGGAGACCTCCTTCACTCCGGCCTTTTTTCCTTCACTGGCGTGGACCGCCAGGTACAGAACCGCTCGTATCGCATATTTACACGCCTGGGAAAACATAGGCTATTGTTTTTGATCCTCTGAGTATCTTGGTTGAAAGCCAATTTTTGTGCAAGGTAGGCGAAAAAAAAATAAAAGACAAAAAAATCTTTTATTAAAATCTTCACTTCTTTTTAATTTGCCTTTTTTAATATTTTTCAGGTTCTTTTTATTTTTTACAAATTATTGATTATCAAACAATAAAATCCATCATTAAAGACCCGTATCCAGTGGGGTGACAAAAGTCATTGTTTGTAAAAACAGGGCTTTCTTTCTTTGCATAAAGGATAAAAAAGTCTTTTTATCTTTTATTGTTTGGAACCCGTACTATAAACATTATTCATCGCAAACAAAATTCATCCATTTATGAAAACTCCAACAGGCATTCACTCCTTCTCCATGCTCCTCCTCCTGGGGCTGGGCCTGGCCTTGTTCAGCTGCAGCCAGCAGGGCGGCGGCGATCAGGGCAGCGCCCTGGCTGACGACGTCGCCTCCCAGGTGTACGTCGCTCCCGGCGAGTACGACGAATTCTACGGCTTCTTCTCCGGCGGCTTCAGCGGCCAGCTCAGCGTTTACGGCATCCCTTCCGGCCGCCTGCTGAAGGTCATCCCGGTATTTTCCGTAGACGGGGAAAAAGGGTACGGTTTCAACGAAGAGACCAAACCTCTGCTGCAGACCTCTCATGGTTTTATTCCCTGGGACGACGCTCACCACCCCGAACTTTCCCAGACCAACGGCGAGACCGACGGGCGCTGGGTATTCATCAACGGCAACAACACGCCCCGCATCGCCCGTATCGACCTGACTACCTTCGAGACGGCGGAGATCATCGAGATCCCCAACAGCGGCGGCAACCACAGCTCGCCTTTTACTACCGAAAATACGGAGTACGTAGTGGCCGGCACCCGCTTCGGCGTGCCCTACCCGCAGAAAGATGTGGCTATCGACAGCTACGCAGAGAACTTCAAAGGAATGCTTACGTTCATCAAGGTAGGGGAAGAAGGCGAGATGGATATTGCCTTCCAGGTACTGCTCCCGGCATTTGACTATGACCTGGCCCACTCCGGCAAAGGCGCTTCTCACGGCTGGACGTTCTTCACCTCCTATAATACGGAGGAAAAGAGCACGCTCTTGGAGGTCAATGCTTCTCAGAACGACAAGGACTTCATCGCCGCCGTCAACTGGAAGAAGGCCGAAGAGTATATTCAGCAGGGCAAATTCAAGGAAGTACCAGCTACCTACGCCCACAACGTATACAACGAAAAAACGCATATGGCCACCTCCACGATGAAGGACAAGGTCAAGGTGCTCATCCCGTCCGAATGCCCGGGGCTGGTCTACTTCCTGCCGACGCCGAAGTCGCCGCACGGCGTAGACGTCGACCCGACCGGCGAGTACATCGTCGGCAACGGCAAGCTGTCGGCCGACCTGACGGTACACTCCTTCAGCAAGATGCTGAAGGCCATCGAGGCCAAGGCCTATGACACCGAGATCGACGGCATTCCCGTCCTGAAATTTGACGAGGTCGTCGCCGGGGTGGTCAAGGAACCGGGCCTGGGGCCTTTGCACACCGAATTTGACGCCAAAGGCAACGCCTACACCACTTTCTTCATCTCTTCCGAGATCGTGAAGTGGAAGCTCGGCACCTGGGAAGTGGTGGACAGGGTTCCCTGTTACTACTCCGTCGGCCACCTGATGATCCCCGGCGGCGACTCCCGCAAGCCGGAGGGCAAGTACATGGTCGCCATGAACAAGATCACCAAGGACCGCTACCTGCCCACCGGGCCGGAGCTCGCCCACTCGGCGCAGCTCTACGACATCTCCGGCGAGCGGATGCAGCTGCTGCTGGACTTCCCGACCATCGGCGAGCCGCACTACGCCAATGCGATCGACGCCAAGCTGGTGCGCGACAATCAGGTGCGTTTCTACGCCTTGGCCGAGAATCGGCACCCACAGGTGGCGCGCAGTGCCCGCGAGACCGGCATCGAGCGCCGCGGCAACGTGGTGCGCGTCCGGATGAGCTCCATCCGTTCGCACTTCACGCCGGACAACATCGAAGGCGTGATGGTAGGCGACACGGTGTACTTCCACGTCACCAACCTCGAGCAGGATTGGGACGTGCCGCACGGCTTCGCGATGCTCGGCGCCAACACGGCCGAGCTGCTGGTGATGCCCGGCGAGACGCGCACGCTGAAGTGGGTGCCGGAGAAGCCCGGCGTGTACCCCTTCTACTGCACGGACTTCTGCTCGGCG
>JAGFJE010000152.1 GCA_024103175.1 Phaeodactylibacter sp. | reverse complement strand
GCGAACAGGCCGGCATGGCCGCTGACGCCGCCCAGCATGGCCGCTCCCATGTCGTGCACATAACCGTGAACGGTTTGCAGGCGGAAGTAATCGTCTCTTTCGGTAGGCACGACCTTGTCTTTCGGGAATTGCCTCAGCGGGTTGTAGCCGATGCGGCTGAGGCCCATCGGCCGGTAGAAGTGGGTATCGACATATTGGTCCAGCGGCTGTCCGCTGAGGTGCTCTACAATACGGGCGATCAGGTAGAACCCGAGGTCGCTGTACTCGTAATCGCGATCCGGCCGTAGTTCGGAGCGGTAGATCTGCTGCCAGATGGTATCCGCAAAATCATTGCGCAGGAAAAGGTTGCCGGCCACAGCTATGGAGAAGGCCGCATCGGGGGTGCAGTGGTAGAACTCGGGCCGTTGCCGCGCACGGCGGCGGCGGGTAGTCATGGTCTGTTTGTAAAACGGTATCCAGTTTACCAGGCCAGCGCGGTGCGCCATAATGTCGCGCAACACCAGCCCCGCCTTGTTGGTCCCCTCCAGCTCGGGGAGGTAACGGCCGATGGGTTCGTCCAGGCTGAGGCGCCCTTCTTCATAGAGTTTCATCACCGCCAGGGTGGCGGAGGCGATCTTGGTCAGCGAGGCCAGGTCGAAGAGGTCGTCCGGCGCTACGGCCTTTTCCTGCTTATAAGTATGGTGGCCGAATGCCTTTTCGAAGACGATATTGCCATCTTTGGCGACCAGCACCGCACAGCCGGGCGTTGCCCTGGCGGCGATCGCATTCTCGGCGATGGCCTCGATCTGAGCCAGGGCGCCCTCATCCAGGCCCATACTCTGCGGAGGGGCATACCCGAAGCGGCGCAGCTTGCGGGTGAGCACCCCCGCGCCATAAGCGCTGAGGGAAGAGGCCGTCACCGGCAGGCGCCCCTTGAGGGCGATGGCGCCGAAGAGGGCCTGCGCCGCCAGGTCCTGGGTGGCGGGGTCCTCATCGTACGCCTCCAGAACCCAGTCGAAAGCATCAAAATACCGCAGGCTGTAAGGGCTGCCGAAAACCGTAAGGATGACCCGGGTTTCCCGGTTAAGCGCCTGCAGGAAGTTGCGCGTACTCTGCGTAATGCCGAAATTCCTGCCCGAGCTGCTGCTCATATCGTGTAGGCCGACGATCACGGCGTCATACTTTCCCAGCTGCTGCAACAGTTCCTGGCTTTTGGCGGCGGAGATCTCCTTCCCCACCTGCAGAGCAGGCATGGCCTGATAAGAACGAAGCCGTTCCTGGAAAGGGTTGGTGGCGCCGGCCCCGATGCTGAGGCTGGCCAGTTCCAGGGTGTCGAGTTGCTGGAAAGGAATGAGGCTTAGCGGGTTGCGCACCAGGGTGAGGGCGTTGGCGATGAGTTCGCGCTTGAGCTGCAGGGCCTGCCCTGAGTTGAGCACCTTCCGGATGTTATCGGCCTGCAGGGGTTCAAAACGGGTGATGCCGAGCCGGTATTTATTCGCCAGAATTTTCTTTACGCTCCGCTCGATGCGCTCCCAGCTCAGTTTACCTTCCCGAACGTACCGCTTGATTTCGGCGAAGGCGGCGCCCAGGTCTTCCGGCAGGAGCAGCATGTCATTACCGGCAAGCAGGGCTTCGGCCTCCACCGCTCCGCTTTCGAAATGCTTGGTCACGCCTTTCATGTCCAGGGCATCGGTAAGGATGAGCCCGTCGAAGCCGATGCCTTCCCGAAGCAGCTTGGCGACAGTGGAATGAGAAAGAGTGGTAGGGCGGTTCTCCCGGGCGTCCAACTCCGGAACGTGCAGGTGGGCGACCATTATACTCCCGACACCATACTGCGCCAGTACCCGGAAAGGATAGAGCTCGACGCTGTCCAGGCGGCTGTAATCATGCCGGATCACCGGCAGGTCGTAGTGAGAATCCACATCGGTATCCCCGTGGCCGGGAAAGTGCTTGGCGCAGGCCATCACGCCGTGGTCCTGCATTCCTTCGGCGTACATATAACTCTTGACGGCGACATTCATGGGGTCTTCTCCAAAGGACCGCGTGTTGATGACCGGGTTATCGGGATTGTTATTTACATCCGCCACGGGAGCGAAATTGAGGTGTACCCCTACCGCCTTCAGCTGGCGGGCGACCTCCTTGCCCATTTCGTAGATGAGGTGGTTGTCCTGAATGGCGCCCAGCATCAGCTGTTGGGGAAAGCTGATGGTGCTTTCCTTCATGCGCATGCCCAGCCCCCATTCGGCATCGATGGCGATCATCAGGGGCACGGGCCCGGCCAGTTGCTGGTATTCGTTGATCAGCGCTATTTGTTTTTCCGGCGTACCTTGAAAGAAACAAAGCCCCCCTACCCTGTACTGGCTGATCAGCCGCTTTATCTTGTCGACGTGATCCTGCCCCAGGTCGGAATGGGCGCGCAGCATAAAGAGCTGCCCCAGGCGTTCGTCTTCACTCATGGCGTTGTAGACAGAGTCTACCCATTGCTGTTCATCCGGAGCGGTAGCCCGCTCCCGGGGCACATAGAAAGCCGAAAAAACCGCCCAAAGGGCCAGTAGTACAGGTAGGATCGGTCGTCTTTTTTTCATGGCCGCGTCAATTGAATGTTCTTTACTGTTTACATCAAAATCCCACATCAAAAATCAAACATCAAACATCAAAC
The DNA here is from genome assembly GCA_024103175.1 of Phaeodactylibacter sp. GTDB lineage: Bacteria > Bacteroidota > Bacteroidia > Chitinophagales > Saprospiraceae > JACJXW01. The sequence continues at coordinate 282 of JAGFJE010000152.1, read as the reverse complement.
ATCGCAAATCAAAAAATCACACACCTCATCCGGCAGTCAGCATCTTGTCCTGCACGCGGTTGACGACGCCGGGTATGAAGGGGCGCAGCTCCTCCAGGAGGTCGCGCAACTGATGTTGTTTGGCCTCTACCCTGTCCAGTTGCCCGATGGATTCGTGGATGAGGTCGCTGATCTCATCCTTGCGGATGAGCATTTCCTTGTATTGTGCCACGGCGTTATACCAAAGTATGGTGGGGAGGTAGTTCGCATTTTTCTGGTACTGCTTTTCCCGCTCCAGCAGCT
>JAGFJE010000137.1 GCA_024103175.1 Phaeodactylibacter sp. | reverse complement strand
GATATGTTCGACGCGCACAGCTACAACAAAGGCGGAGCCGTACTGCACATGCTGCGCCAATACGTTGGAGATGATGCGTTCTGGGTTGCGCTCAACAAGTACCTTACGGATCATGCTTACGCTGCGGTAGAGGCCCATGACCTTCGGCTGGCCTTTGAGTCGGTTACCGGAGAGGACCTCAACTGGTTTTTCAACCAGTGGTACTTCAGCCAGGGGCACCCGCGCCTGGAGGTAACTTACGGTTATGATGCGGAGCTCAAGCAGGCTACTGTCAAGGTCGAGCAGTTGCAGGACCCGGAGGCCATGCCTCCTGTTTTTCAGTTGCCGGCGGCCATCGATATTTATCCGGCAGAAGGAGGCCCCATCCGCAAAGAAGTGCGGCTGGATCAGCGCGTGCAAACCTTTGCCTTTGATGTACCGGAACGGCCCCGCCTGATCAATTTTGATGCCGACAGGATGCTGCTGGCAGAAACCAGGGACAATAAATCTCAGGAAGAACTCCTGTTTCAGTATTACAATGCTCCCCTGTTCCTCGACCGGTATGAATCCGTCCTGCTGGTGGATGGGGAGGCCAGCCCCGAAGCCCGGCAATTGCTGGTCGATGCCCTGGATGACGATTTCTGGGCGATCCGGGGTTTGGCCGTTGCCAACATCAATGAGGGCGCCGGAGAAAAAGCTATGGCCCGGTTGAAGCAGATGGCGCTGGAAGATCCCCATTCCCAGGTGCGGGTAGCCGCATTCGAACAAATGATGAGCCTTGAATATGAAGGGGCCGTCGAACAGGCGAAAACAGCCATTCAGCTCGACTCGGCCTATAACGTGATCGGCGCCGCCCTTCAATACCTGAGTATCAACGACCAGGAAGCTGCCCTGGCGTACGCCCGGAAACTGGAAAAAGAACCGGTAGATGATATCCTGCTCTCCATCGGGGAGATCTACGCTGAGTCGGGCGACCCGCGGTATCTTTCCTTCTTCGAAACAAACCTGGAAAAAATAGGCGGGTTTTCCGGTATCTATTTCTTCGAACAATATCAGGGCCTGGCTGTAGAGGCGGGCCTGGAAAGTGCCAAACGAGCTGCCGGCAACCTGAAGCCAATAGCTTTTAATGCAATGAGTTCGCCCTGGCTGAGGTTCAGCGCCACCAGGGCATTGAGCGAAATGCGCAAAGCTTATGCCGACAGTCCGGAAGAAGCTGAAGCAGAATTCGGGCGCTCGCTCCTCGATACCCTAAAAGAAATCAGGGCCACCGAACAGAATGCCCAGCTGCAGTCTTATTACGAACAGATGCTGCCGGAGGTGCGGCCGTAAAATAATTATGGTTTCGCAGCGCTACGTGCGCATGGTTTCATTGCCGCGTATGAAACAGAGGGTTCTGCAACTTGACAATTAACGAAATCTTGGTTAATTTACCGGACTTCTGTGCTATATCATATCCCAGCGAACCCAACTTGTGAATAGCCTGTTGGCTAATAAAAAGCCTTCAGAGTCAGGAAAAGGCAATATGCCAAAGCACGACATCTTTGTGTTAAACTTTTTAGGCGGCCAATCTTTTCCGGCCCTCATGAGTTTCTGTTATTGACGCACCCTTTTTTGGAAAAAATGAAGTTGTTGACCACATGGTAAAACAAGATAACTACCGGCTGCTAATCAATAAGCTAGATCAGTTTATTCGGAAATATTACATCAATCAGATGATCCGGGGCGGGCTGTACAGCATCGGACTGATACTGGCCCTTTTTCTGGCGATGGCCCTGTTGGAGTACTACAATTATTTTGACAGCGGCATCCGAAGGGCCATGTTCTTTTCCTTCATCGGCGTGAGCCTGCTGGCCCTCGGGTATTGGGTGTTCACTCCGCTGCTGCATTTTTTCCGGCTGGGCAGGATCATTTCTCACGAACAGGCCGCTCAGATCATTGGCGGCCACTTCTCCGATGTGCAGGATAAACTGCTGAATATTCTGCAGTTGAAGCACCAATCCGGCCAGTCTTCCAATCAGGAACTGATCCTTGCCAGCATCGACCAGAAATCGGAAGAGATCAAGCTGGTCCCGTTCCCCAATGCCATAGACCTCAGCAAGAACCGCAAATACCTCCGATATGCCCTTCCGCCCCTGTTGCTGCTGATCGTTATTCTGTTCATCAACGCCAACCTGATCACCGACAGTACGGTGAGGATCATCAACAATGGGCAGAACTTCGAAAAACCCGCTCCTTTTTCTTTCCAGGTCAATAAAGAAGCGCTAAAAGCGGTTCAGTTTGAGGACTTTCCGCTTACCGTAAAAGTAGATGGGGAGCAATTGCCCAACGAAGTGTTTATCGATATTGATAACTACCAGTACCGGCTGGCCAAAGAAGGGCCCAATGTTTTCACTTACCGGTTCAACAACGTGCAGAAAGATGTGGATTTCTTTCTGTTTTCCAGCGGCGTAGAATCCGAGGCCTTTACCCTCGATGTGCTGAAAAAGCCGAATGTTGCGGGATTTGACGTTAAGCTGGACTACCCGGCCTACACGCAGCGAAAGGATGAAGAACTCTCGAGCATCGGCGATCTGGCCGTACCGGCCGGTACCAATATCGATTGGGTCTTCAATGCACTCAACACCGATGCTATCCGGCTGCGCTTTTCGGGCAGTGAGGAGGCGGTTGAAGCCACCCGGTTTTCCGAGGGCCTGTTTACCTACAAGAAACGGGCGCTCCAGGATGAAACCTACAAATTGTACGTTTCCAACAGCGACCTGCCGAATGCAGATTCCATCAGTTACACCATCTCCATTATCCCGGACCTGTATCCGAATATCACCGCGCAAAAATTCCAGGATAGCGCCGACCTGAAACTGGCCTATTTCGTCGGGGAAGCTTCCGATGATTACGGCCTGCTGAGCCTGTCTTTTAACTACCGCATAAAAAGTGCCAAAGGGGGACAGGGGGAACTGCGTACCATAAAGATGAACAAGCCGGAAGGGAAGCAGGTACAGTTCGACCATACTTTCGACCTCAACGAACTGGAGCTCAAGCCGGGGGATGAAGTCACCTATTATTTTGAAGTCTATGACAATGACGGCGTCAACGGCAGCAAATCGGCCCGCACCAACCTCATGGTTTTCTCCATGCCCACCGTCGAAGAGTTCGAGGCGATGGCGGAAGAGAATGACGAAAAGATCAAGCAGGACCTGAAAAAGGCCCTCGAAGAGTCGAAGAAGATCCAGGAGGATATGAAGAAGATGAGGGAGAAGCTTTTGCAGGAAAAAGATCTCGACTGGCAAAGCCGCAAGGAATTGGAAAAGCTCCTGGAAAGGCAGAAAGACCTGGAGAAACAGATCGAACAGGCCCGGGAAGCCTTCGAAGAGAATCGGAAGAACCAGGAAGAGTACTCCGAAACGGATGAAGAGATCCTGGAAAAACAGGAAAAACTCCAGAACCTGATGGAAGAGGTAATGAGCGAGGAGATGCGGGAGCTCATGAAGCAGATAGAAGAACTCCTCCAGGAACTGGGTAAAGACGAGGCCCTGGAAATGATGGAAGACATGGAACTCTCCGATGAGCAACTCGAAAAGGAACTCGACCGCATGCTGGAACTCTTCAAGCAGCTGGAGCTGGAACAGGAAATGCAGCAGGCAATCGATAAGCTGCAGGAGCTGGCTGAAGAGCAGGAAGAGCTGAGTGAAGAGACCGAGCAGGGCGAAAAGGCCCAGGAGGAACTGGAGCAGAAGCAGGAAGAGATCGATGAGAAGTTCCAGGATATCAAGGAAAAAATGGAAGATATCGAGGAAAAGAACCAGGAACTGGAACGGCCGAAGGAACTGGGAGACCGGGAAGAGCAGATGGACGACATACAGCAGGACATTGACCAGAGCCAGCAGCAATTGCAACAGCAGCAGAACAATAAGGCTTCTCAGTCACAAAAGAAAGCCTCTCAGAAAATGAAGGATATGGCGGAAGCCATGTCTATGATGATGCAATCGGCTGAAATGGAGCAGATGGAGGAAGACATTCAGGCGCTGCGCCAGTTGCTGGAGAACCTGGTCGGCCTGTCTTTCGACCAGGAGGAGTTGATCAGCCGGTTCGATGCCACAGAGATCAATACCCCGCGATATGTGGAACTGGTGCAGGAGCAGTTTAAACTGAAAGACGATTTCCGCCTGATCGAAGACAGCCTTCAGGCACTGAGCAAGCGGGTGTTCCAGATCGAATCCTTCGTTACAGAGAAGGTCACTGAGGTGAAAGACAATATGCAGGAAAGCCTGGAAGACCTCGAAGAGCGCCGTAAGCCTCAGGCCAGCGATCACCAGCAGCGGGCAATGAAGAATGTCAATGACCTGGCCCTTATGCTGAGCGAGGTGATGAACCAGATGCAGCAGCAGATGTCAGGCATGATGGCCGGCAACCAGATGTGCAACAACCCGGGGGGGCAGGGACAGAACGGCAAGGTGCCCAAAGACAAGCTCAGCCAGGGACAGGAAAGCATCAACGAACAGATGAAGCGCATGAAGGAACAGATGGAGAAAGGCATGGGAGGGCCATCTTCCAAGGAATTCGCAGAAATGGCCGCCCGCCAGGCCGCCATGCGCAAAGCCCTGAAGGAAAAACAGAAAAAACTGCAGGAACAGGGCAAAGGCAGCAAAGAGCTGCAGGAACTGATCGACCAGATGGACAAAGCGGAGGAGGACCTCGTGAACAAGCGGCTGACCAATGAAATGATGAAACGCCAGCAGGACATTCTGACCCGCCTGCTGGAACACGAAAAAGCAGAAAGGCAACGCGAGTACGACGAGCAACGCAAGGCGGAGCAGGCTAGCCAGCAGGAACGCCGCATGCCACCCTCACTGGAAGAATACATCAAAAAACGGGAAGCCGAGGTTGATATGTTCAGGGCTGTTTCCCCGGCACTGAAACCATATTATAAATCTCTGGTAGAGCAATACCTCAATTCCCTGAAAGCAGAATAAATTCAGAAGGCAGCCGCTCCGAAAGATCAATCAGAGTCGCTGCCTTCCTTGCTTCTTAGCCATACTCCCAACAAAACTTAAAACTTGCATGTTACTAGAAATTGCACTAAATTTCGATTCTTGAAGTAAAAATGAGTTCAAAGCCTATCATGCTTAAGCTTTCCTCAAACCCCAGGAATATTGCCCTGGTCGAATCATTCGTTGAACAAGTGGTAGAGCGCTACAAGCTGAGCCCCGATGTGTACGGCAATATTCTGATCAGCCTCACGGAGGCCGTGAACAACGCCATTATTCACGGCAATTGTGAAGATGAATCCAAGACCGTGCGGATACAGTTCCGAAAACGCAAAGGCCACCTTGCCGTGCGCGTTACGGACGAAGGCTGTGGCTTTGACTATCAAAGCGTACCCGACCCTACCGCTCCCGAAAACCTGCTTCAGGTAGGAGGGCGCGGCGTTTTCCTCATGCAACAACTCTCCGATTCTGTTGAATTTCACAACAACGGCAGCACCGTCGAGATGCAATTCAAAATATGAGCAACACCCTGGAGGAATGGTTAATGGAAGATGAAACTCCTTCCATCTCCTTTCAAAGTGAAGACATAGAATTTGAGGTTCCCAATCCCGGCCTCCTCTCCGAATGGATCAAGTCAGTTATTGAACAGGAAGGCTGTAACCTGCAGCACGCCTGTTATATATTCTGTAGCGATGAGTATCTCCTCCAACTCAATAAAGAATATCTGAACCACAATACCTATACCGACATTATTACGTTTCCTTACACGGAGCCGCCTCTGATCGAAGGCGATATGTTCATTAGTGTCGACCGGGTTAAGGATAATGCCCGCCAATATGGCGTCCCCTTCGAACAGGAATTGCACCGCGTCATAATCCACGGCATTTTCCATCTTTGTGGGTATTCCGATAAATCTGCTGAAGAGAAAACCCGCATGCGGCAAAAAGAAGAGGAGGCGCTGAAGTTATTACCTGAATAGTGTAATCCGGCAATCCATTTGAGGCGGAGGTATTCATTCCTTCGTTCCCTCCCCGTCTTCGCTGTGCTCCGCCGGGTAAAATTCCCTCATTTTCACCCGCCTGCAGCCGTACCCAAGGCCGGCCTTCCATTATAAAATAAGCGGAAAAGTACGATATATCCCTGAAGCACTATACTTTTGCATGTCCGATCAACGCCCTGGCCTCACTGTTAATTACGCCCGGAATATCTGTCTGCCCGGCGAAAACTACCCTAAACTGTATTGGCAATGAAAGTGTTGAAGTTTGGCGGTTCATCCGTCGCAAAACCTGAGCGCATCCGCAGGATCGTTGAGATCCTGAAAGGATATTATACCAAAGGCGAAAAGTTTACCGTTGTCTTCTCCGCTTTCGGGGGTGTTACCGACAGCCTCATCGAGATGAGCAGCCTGGCGGCAAAAGGCGACGAAGCCTATCTGTCCCATTTTGAAGCATTCAGCCGCCGCCACCTCGATGCCGTCGAGGAACTCCTGGAAGGAGAATACCGGAATACGGTCTATCCCGAGCTGGTGAATAACCATGAAGTCCTCAAAAACTTGCTCTATGGTATTTTTCTGGTCAGGGAAGCTTCTCTGCGGACGATGGACTACGTTCTGAGCTTCGGCGAACGCAGTTCCGCTTTTATCATTTCTCACGTTTTACGGCAGAGCGGTATTAACACCGCTTACCTGGATGCCAGAAAGATCATCAAGACGGATAAGTCTTTCGGCGCTGCCATGGTGGATTTCAATCTCACCTATCAAAAAATCCGGGAGTATTACTCTCAAAACACTGAGGTTCAAGTTGTTACGGGCTTTATTGCTTCAGCAAAGGGCGGCCTGACGACCACCCTGGGCCGGGGAGGGTCAGATTATACGGCCTCTCTGATCGCAGCCGGGCTCGATGCCAGCGTGATAGAAATATGGACGGACGTGGACGGCGTGCTGACCGCCGACCCCCGAATGGTTAAACGGGCGTTTACCATTTCCAGCATGACCTACGCCGAGGCCATGGAGATGTCGCACTTCGGCGCCAAGGTGATCTACCCTCCTACCCTGCAACCGGCGCTGGTCAAGAAGATACCTCTTTATATTAAAAATACGTTTAATCCTTCTTTTGAAGGGACACTGATATCGGACAAGGCCGACCTGGGCAAGCATGCGGTCAAAGGGATCTCTTCCATTAGCAATATTGCGTTGCTCACTTTATCCGGCAGCGGCCTTTTCGGCGTACCCGGAATTGCGGGGCGCCTGTTCACCTCACTGGCCCAGGGAGGGATCAACGTCATCCTGATCACCCAGGGGTCGTCCGAACATTCGATCAGTTTTGCCATACAACCGCACCTGGCCAACAAGGCTAAACGGCGGGTGGAGGAAGAATTCGAATATGAGGCCAGTATGGGCATCGTCGATCCGGTGAAGATCGAGGAAGACCTCTCCGTAGTAGCCATCATCGGAGAAAATATGCGCTATCAGCCGGGTATTTCCGGAAGGCTCTTTCAGGCCTTGGGAAAGAATGGTATCAATGCGGTAGCCATTGCCCAGGGGTCTTCGGAGCTGAATATCTCCGTGGTGATCAACCGGGCCGACGAAGCCAAGGCGCTTAACGCCCTGCACGAAGCCTTCTTCCTGTCAGATACCAAGGAGCTTCATTTATTTATGGTAGGGGTTGGCCTGATCGGCAGCACCCTGATCCGGCAGATACGCGAGCAGGGCAAGTTCCTCAAGGAAAAACGAGGGCTGGAGATCCGCATCGTAGGGCTGGCGAACAGCAAAAAGATGGCCTTTATGGAAGATGGCATAGGGTTGGATCAATGGAAAGAGGTACTCGAGCAATCCGATACTTCGATGGATATTGCAATATTCATCGGAAAGATGAAGGAGATGAACCTTTCCAATACCATCTTTGTAGACAACACCGCCAACGAGAAGATCGCGAGTTATTACGAATCCATTCTGGACTCCAGCATATCGATCTCTACACCCAATAAGATCGCTACCTCTTCCGGGTATTTACAGTATCAAAGGCTGAAGGCTATTGCCAAGCGGAGAGGGGTTCAGTTCAACTACGAAACCAATGTGGGGGCTGGCTTGCCGGTCATTTCCACGTTGAACGACCTGATCAACAGTGGAGACCGCATACTGAAGATCGAAGGGGTCCTTTCCGGATCGCTCTCTTTCATCTTCAATTCCTTTCAGGAAGGAGTGAAATTCAGTGAGGCAGTGGAGGAAGCCCGGCGGAGAGGATACACTGAACCCGACCCCCGGGTAGACCTGAACGGGGTGGATGTCCGGAGAAAACTGGTCATCCTGGCAAGAGAGACCGGTTTATCTCTGGAAGCGAAAGACATTGAAGTGGAGAACATCCTTCCGGCCGCCTGCCAGAAAGCGGAAACCGTGGAGGATTTCCTCAAGGAAGTGAGGAAGGTGGATGGACAGTTTGAAAAACTTCGGAAAGAGGCGGAAGCGGAGGGTAAGGTGCTTCGGATGATTGCCCGTCTGGAAGGTAAGAAGGCCTCGATCGGTTTGCGGAAAGTAGACAACAGCGACCCTTTCTTCACGCTGAGTGGAAGTGACAACATGATCGTCTTTACGACGGAGCGGTATAAGGACCGGCCGTTGGTCGTCCGTGGCCCGGGCGCCGGTGCGGAGGTCACGGCCGCCGGTTTGTTTGCAGAAATTATTACGATCGGGAATTATTTAGCATAATGAAAGCAGGAATTAAGGTTTTTGCTCCGGCTACGGTAGCGAATGTGGCGGTTGGTTTCGATATTTTGGGCTTTGCTCTGGAGAAACCGGGAGACGAGATCATCGCCCGGTTTGCCGATACTCCGGGATTGCGGATCACAAAAGTCACTGGGGCCAAAGGAAAATTGCCTTTGGATATTGAAAAGAATACCGCCGGTTTTGCGGCATTGAAATTACTGGAGCACCTGGGAGAACAACAACGAGGGGTAGAACTGGAGATACACAAGAAGATGCCTTTTGGCAGCGGGCTGGGGTCGAGCGCCGCCAGCGCCGCCGGGGGAGTGATGGCGGTGAATGAGTTATTGGGGCGGCCTCTTGAGAAACGGCAGCTACTGCCTTTTGCCGTATTGGGAGAACAAGTTGCCGACGGCGCTTACCACGCCGATAACGTCGCTCCTTCCCTCATCGGCGGTATGATCCTGATCCGGAGCAATGAAACCCTGGACGTTCACCGCCTTCCGGTCCCGGCCGGTATTCATGCCACGGTTATTTACCCCCATGTTGAGATACTGACCAAGGACGCCCGGAATGTTTTGAGCAACACCGTCACCCTGAAACAGTGTATTCAGCAAACGGGAAATATTGCCGGTTTGCTGGCCGGTTTGTATCAATCCGACCTGGAGTTGATCGCCCGTTCATTGAATGACGTCATTATTGAGCCCCAGCGTGCCCGGCTTATTCCCCATTTTCAGGAAGTGAAAGAGGCCGCGCTGAAAGCCGGCGTGCTCGGGTGCAGTATATCGGGAGCGGGGCCTTCTATTTTCGCTTTGAGCGCAAACAGCCTGATCGCAGAAGAGGCGGGCCTGGCCATGAAGCGGGTTTTCGATGAGGCGAAGATCTCTAATGATTTGTTTGTTTCTCCTATAAACCAGGAGGGGGCCGTAAAACTATGAACGAAATGAAATTGTACAGCACTAAAAATAAGCAGGCATTTACCGGTTTGAAGCAGGCAGTGTTGAAAGGGCTGCCCGATGACAACGGCCTGTATATGCCCATGGAAATACCCCGGTTGCCGGAGGCTTTCATCGAAAACCTTTCGGATTTTTCCTTCCCGGAAATTGCTTTTACCGTTTGCCGCTATCTCTTTAAGGAATCCATACAGGAAGAAGACCTTCGCAGGATAATACAAAAAGCGGTGAATTTCCCAGCCCCGGTGGTTCCGCTCGATGAGGAAAAATATGTACTTGAATTGTTTCATGGGCCATCGCTTGCCTTTAAGGATTTTGGCGCCCGTTTCATGGCCCAGCTCATGAGTTATTTCAATGAGGGCGAAACCAGGGAACTCGTGATCCTCGTTGCTACTTCCGGAGACACCGGAGGAGCGGTGGCGGCTGGTTTTCTTCAGGCGCCGGGCATTAAAGTAATCATCCTTTACCCTTCCGGTAAAGTGTCGATGCTCCAGGAAAAACAGCTTACCACGCTTGATCATAATATCTTTGCCCTGGAAGTAGATGGTACGTTCGATGACTGCCAGGCCTTGGTCAAACAGGCGTTCCTGGACAAGGGCCTTAGCGGGGCCCTCCGGCTGACTTCCGCCAATTCCATCAACATCTCCAGGCTGGTCCCCCAAACCTTTTACTACTTTGAAGCATACAAGCAGCTACCCCGGGATGGAAAAAAAACAGTCTTCTGCGTGCCCAGCGGTAACTTTGGCAACCTGACTGCCGGCTTAATGGCACAGCGGATGGGGTTGCCGATCCACCATTTTATTGCCGCTACGAATGTCAACGATGTCGTTCCAGAGTACCTTGAATCCGGCCTGTTCTCCCCTCGCCCATCCGTGCGTACTTTGAGTAACGCCATGGATGTTGGCAACCCTTCCAATTTCGCCCGCATGATCGACATGTACGAAGGAAAAACAGAAGGTTCCACGTGGAACAATATGCGCAGGTCCATCAGCGGGTATGCCTTTGACGATGCGCAAACCCGGGAAGCACTGGCGGAGGTTCACCGGCAATACCAGTATATTATTGACCCCCACGGAGCCGTCGGTTACCTTGCGCTTAAGGAATTTCAACAGCGCCGTTCCGGGACTAAAGGAGTGGTTCTGGAAACAGCCCATCCGGCTAAATTCCTGGATGAAGTGGAGCATGTGCTGAACCAGAAAGTGGAAGTGCCCCATCGCCTCGCCGTGCTGGCGGAACGGGAGAAAAGGGCAGTATGGATGCCGCCTGAGTTCAGTGCCTTCAAGAAATGGCTGCTGGATAATGTCGCCTGAAATTCCCATGGAATGCCTGGGGGCTCTCCCTGCGTAATTATACGCCTGTCTTTTCAGGGTTTTTTTTTACCCTCCGGCCTTTAGTATGATGGAAATAGGCCAACCTTTCTTTGTATTTGTTCCACGTGGAACATAGGGCTGAACATTTCCCTTCCTTTTGCAGTTAACTTTTCCTGAGGCGGGGCCGTTGTTGGATTCTCTGCTTCTGCCCTTTTCTGTATATTTGGACTTGTTAATTAATCGCATACTAAAATTCAATTGGCCATGTCAATAAAGCAACGCCTGTTCCTCCTCCTCCTGTCTACCGTATTGGTTCTTATGTCGGTAGCGCTATATGCCCAGCAGCAGGAAAACACCAACCGCAACAAATTCCGCCAGCTCTACCAGGAATTGCCTACTCCTAATGTTTACCGGACTGCTTCCGGCGCTCCCGGCCATCAGTACTGGCAGCAGCAGGCAGATTATAAGATCGCCCTGGAACTGGACGATGAGAACCAACGGATCTACGGAGAGGAAACCATTACCTACCACAATAATTCTCCCGACCCCCTGGAGTATCTGTGGGTGCAACTCGACCAGAACAGGAGAGCAAAAGACTCCGATACCTATAAAACCCAAACCAGCGAAATGAGTGAACGCATGAGCGCCCGTGAGCTCAAAGAGCTGGATCCTGACTTCGACGGCGGATTCAAGTTGGAATATGTCCGGGCCGCCGACGGGAAAAGCCTGCCGTATACAGTGGTAAAAACAATGATGCGGGTCGACCCTCCCCAGCCGCTGATGCCGGGAGAGCAATTCAGTTTTCAGGTCAAATGGTGGTACAATATCAACGACCGTATGGAGATCGGAGGACGATCCGGATATGAGTATTTCGAAGAAGATGACAATTACCTCTACACCATCGCCCAGTTCTTTCCCCGCATGGCCGTATACAATGATGTGGAGGGATGGCAAAATAAACAGTTCCTGGGCAGAGGGGAGTTTACCCTGCCTTTCGGGAATTACGAGGTCGAGATCACGGCGCCGTCCGATCATTATGTGGCCGCAACAGGCACCCTGGAGAATATGGATGAAGTTCTTACGCCGGATCAGATGAAGAAATACGAGCAAGCCAAACGGGAACGGACAACGCCGGTGATCATTGTCTCGGAAGAAGAAGCCCGGGAGAATGAAAAGCAAAAATCCAGGGAGAAGAAAACCTGGAAATTCAAAGCTGAAAATGTCCGCGATTTCGCCTTTGCTTCCTCCCGCAAATTCATCTGGGATGCCATGGGCGTGGAGATGAGCGATGGCAGTATTGTTCTTGCCATGTCTATGTACCCGAAGGAAGGTAATCCGCTCTGGGAAAAATATTCTACCAAAGCAGTAGCCCATACGCTGAAATGGTATTCTCATTATACCTTCGATTACCCTTATCCCGTTGCCTGGTCTATCAATGCCCAACGCATCGGAATGGAGTATCCCATGATCTGTTTCAACTTCGGCCGCCCGGAGAAGGATGGGACTTATACCGAGCGGACCAAGTACGGCATGATCGGAGTGATCATTCACGAAGTAGGGCACAATTACTTCCCCATGATCGTCAACTCCGATGAGCGGCAGTGGACCTGGATGGACGAAGGGCTTAACTCCTTCGTACAATACCTCGCCGAGCAGCAGTGGGAACGCGACTATCCCTCCCGCCGGGGGCCGGCTTACAAGATCGTCGACTACATGAAAGGCGATAAAGACAAGATCTCCCCCATCATGACCAACTCCGAATCCATCTTTCAATTCGGGAATAATGCTTATGGCAAACCGGCAACTGCGCTGAATATCCTGAGAGAAACCGTTATGGGCAGAGAGCTTTTCGACTACGCTTTCAAAATGTATGCCAACCGCTGGAAATTCAAGCACCCCTCTCCCGCCGACTTTTTTCGTACCATGGAAGACGCCTCCGCCATCGACCTCGACTGGTTCTGGCGGGGCTGGTTCTTTACCACCGACCATGTCGATATCGCCATCGATGATGTGAAATGGTATCGCCTGGATACCCAAAACCCCGAGGTCGAAAATGACTTCGCCCGCCAGAAAGAGAAAACCGCCCCCCGAAATATCAGTAGCATTCGCAATGAAAAAGAGATCGCGAAAACCCAGGACGAGGCCGACCCCAGCCTGCGGGATTTCTATACCGATTATGACCCCCTCGAAGTTAGCGTGTTGGATAAGGAGGAATACCGGGATTATCTGGGGAGGCTGAGCGAGGAAGAAAAACAATTGCTGATGGCCGGCAAAAATTACTACGAACTGGCCTTTCGCAATACCGGAGGCCTGGTCATGCCCATTATCCTTCGCTTTGAATATACCGATGGCTCTTCGGAAGAACATCGCATTCCTGCCGAGATCTGGCGGCTCAACCACCAACGGGTAAGCAAGGTGTTTGTAACCGAAAAGGAAGTCCGCCAGATCATTCTGGACCCTTACCTGGAAACGGCCGATACGGATACCGGAAATAATTATTATCCGCCCCGGCAGGAGATCAGCCGCTTCGAATTATTCAGAAAGAAAAACGAGCGATGGGATGAGGGCGAAGAGAATCCGATGCAAAGGGCAAGAAGGGCCAAAACCAAGGTCGAAGGAACAAATTAATGAAAGCCGGGCTCAGGTGTCAGAAAATGTTCCCGGCTGCAGCTGAGCCCGCCATTTTTTCGCCTCGGTCGGAAAAATGTTAAAAACAGGCCTGAGATTGGATCAAAGCAGGACGCGAGGAAGTAAAAGCCTTATGTATTTTTTTATTTTTAATTCATTTCACAATATCCTGAAAATCAGTTTTTTGTATTTCGTTTATTTGCGCTTATTTGGCTGTAAATCATCAAGAACTCACTATTTAAAGGCTTCATATTTCGCGTAAAATTCTTGTTCCTGTACCAACCCCGGGAATATTAAAAAATACAGGCCTTTTTTCAGCGAAGGGCCGGACCATAAAATTCCGTAATTTTGCGGCAGCAGAAACCATATCATAAATGGCCATAGACTATAAGAATCCGAAGCTCATCATCGAGACCAGTAAAATAGAACCGGGAAGCATCAGCTGGCGGAGCCCCTCCAATCTGGCGATCATAAAATATTGGGGAAAGCACGGCCGACAACTTCCCCGCAACCCATCCATCAGTTTTACCCTCGATCAGGCGTATACGGATACCACTTTGGAATACGAGCCCAAAACGGGAGTCGACCAGGGGATTGACCTGGAGTTTTTGTTTGACGGCCAGCCCAATCCGGCATTTGGGGAAAAGGTCCGGAAATTCCTGGAAGGCATCACCGATATCTTTCCTTTTCTTCGCCAGCTGAAATTGACGATCCGTTCCACGAACTCTTTTCCCCATTCCTCCGGCATTGCCTCTTCGGCATCCAGCATGAGCGCCCTGGCGCTCTGCCTGTGTTCTCTGGAAGACGCATTGTTCGACAGCCTGGAGGATGATGCTTCGTTTCGGCAAAAGGCTTCTTTTGTAGCCCGCCTGGGGTCGGGCAGCGCCAGCCGGTCTATTTACGCCGGCCTGGCGGAATGGGGGGCGATGGGAGAGATTGAAGGCTCTTCCGACCTGTATGCCATTCCCTTTAAGGATAAAGTACACGATGCCTTTCTTACTTTTCAGGATTCCATCCTCATTGTAAGCAAAGGGGAGAAGCCGGTTTCCAGCCGGGCCGGCCATGCCCTGATGGACAATAACCCTTATGCAGAAATCCGTTATCAGCAGGCCCGGCAGCGCACCCACAACCTGTTGATGTCTTTGCGCACCGGCGATGTGGAAGCCTTCGGCCAGATACTGGAAGCGGAAGCTATGGCCCTGCACGCCTTAATGATGGCCTCGAACTATATCCTGATCAAACCCAATACCCTCATCCTGATCGAAAAAGTACATGCCTTCCGGAAGGATACCGGGCATCCCCTCTTCTTTAGCCTGGACGCCGGCCCCAATCTTCATCTGCTGTACCCCGCGAGAATAAAAGAGGAAGTAAAAAACTTTATAGAGGGTGAATTGGTGCAATACTGCGAAAACGGGCAATGGATTGCCGATGAGGTAGGCAAAGGGCCGTTGGAATTATAGTGTCTGGATACCTCCTCCAGCCGTGAACACCATTAATCGGTAAAAGCTATGAAGTACTTGATTTTTCTGTTGTTAACCTTTGTTGCCATGGAACCAGCCTTTTCCCAGACGCCGTCGGAGCGGCCACCGGTGCAGAACGAAGCGTTCGGCCGGGAGCTGACGCGGCTGTTAAGCTTCTCTGTACCAATAATTGGTGTTCAGGAATTGAGGGATATTCAAAATGAAGTTCATATCTTTGACGCTCGGGAAGAAGAGGAGTATAAGGTCAGCCACATTCAAGGCGCCCGGTATCTGGGCTATAAAAATTTGGACACCCATAAGCTGGCTGACGTTCCCAAAGACGCCAAGGTCGTTTTATATTGCTCCGTCGGCTACCGAAGCGAAAAGATCGGTGAACGTCTTCAGAAGATGGGCTACACTGATGTTCGCAATCTGTACGGTAGCATTTTTGAGTGGGTCAACCAGGGGTATCCGGTAGTTGGCCCTGACGAAAAGCCCACCCGTAAGATACACACCTATAATTCCAAATGGAGCCAATGGGTCAACCATGAGGATGTTGAAAAAGTATGGTAACCTGATCAGCCGTACCAATAGTGGAATTTGAAAATCTAATATCTATTTTATGGATTTATTCGCAAAATTTCAGGAAAACAGAGGCCCCCTGGGGCAGTATTCTGACATAGCGCATGGCTATTTTGCCTTCCCAAAGCTGGAAGGAGAGATCGGGCCGCGGATGAAGTTCAGAGGGAAGGAGGTCATCGTCTGGAGCATCAACAGCTACCTGGGCCTGGCCAATCACCCGGAAGTGCGGAAAGTGGATGCGGAAGCGGCCCGTGACTGGGGCCTTGCTTATCCGATGGGCGCCCGGATCATGTCGGGAGAGACCCAATACCATGAACAGCTGGAGGCAGAGCTGGCCAGCTTTGTCCATAAGGAAAAAGCATTGCTGCTCAACTTTGGCTACCAGGGTATTATGTCTATCGTAGATACCCTTCTGGACCGCCGTGATGTGGTGGTATACGATAAGGACTCCCATGCCTGTATTTACGACGGTATCCGCATGCATCTGGGCAAGCGGTTTCCTTTTGAACATAACGATGTCGAAAGTTTCGAAAAGCAATTGAAGAAAGCTTCGGTCGTTGCCCAGGAAACCGGCGGTGGCGTTCTGGTCATCTCCGAAGGCGTGTTCGGCATGCAGGGAGAGCAGGGTATCCTCAAAGAGATCGTATCCTATAAGGACAAATACGACTTCCGCCTTCTGGTGGATGACGCACATGGGTTTGGCACGCTGGGAGCTACCGGCGCCGGCGCCGGTGAAGAGCAGGGCGTTCAGGATCAGATCGACCTCTACTTCAGCACCTTTGCCAAGTCAATGGCCAGCATCGGCGCTTTCGTGGCCGGCGACCAGAAGATCATCGACGTACTGCGTTACAACCTGCGGTCGCAGATCTTCGCAAAATCCCTGCCCATGCCGCTGGTGATCGGTAACCTGAAACGGCTGGAACTGCTGCGGGAAAACCCGGAACTGAAGGACAAACTGTGGCGCAACGTCAACAT
Organism: Phaeodactylibacter sp.; assembly: GCA_024103175.1. Lineage (GTDB taxonomy): Bacteria > Bacteroidota > Bacteroidia > Chitinophagales > Saprospiraceae > JACJXW01. The sequence continues at coordinate 9,379 of JAGFJE010000137.1, read as the reverse complement.
GCTGCAGAATGGCCTGCGCGAGAAAGGTTTCAACCTGGGCAATACCACCAGCTGTGTCACACCGGTTTTTCTGAGCGGAAGCCCGTTTGAGGCAGGCAACCTGGTATTGGATATGCGGGAAAACCACAACATCTTCTGCTCCATTGTTATTTATCCTGTGATCCCCAAAGGGATGATCCTGCTTCGCCTGATCCCCACCGCCGCGCACACGGAAGAAGACATACGGCTCACGATCGATGCCTTCGGCGCCGTGTCCGGTAAGCTCAAGGCCGGAAAGTACGAGCGGGAAATAGACGTAAGTGTATTCTCATAAAGAGAAAAGGCAAATAGGCTGCATGGTATAAGAACGGAGCGGTGGCAGGCGAAAGCCGTCACCGCTCCGCAGCTCCGGAGAGGCCACCCGTCTTAACTGCGTTCTTCCGGCACAGCCAGCCGGGTAAACTTTCAAGTGGCCCCTGAACAAAAAGCAAAACCGGCATGCATTCCATCATCGAGGTAAAAGATAAAAAGGGATGGAAATTATTCCACCGCGTCCCTCATATCGTCTTTAAAGATGACCCGAAGTGGGTCTGCCCGCTGGAGTCAGATGTAGAAACGGTCTTCAATCCGGAAAAGAATAAAGCATTGCAGCAGGGGGAGGCAGCCTGTTTTGTTTTGCTCAACGGAAGTGGAAAGCCGGCGGGCCGCATTGCTGCCTTCATCAACCATGAACACAATAAAGCCTTGCCCTATCCGGTTGGCGGTATTGGTTTTTTTGACTGCATCGACAATAAGGAGTACGCTTTTGCTCTTTTTGAAAAAGCGGAAAACTGGCTCCGGGATAAAGGGGCAAAAGCGGTGGACGGTCCTATAAACTTCGGAGACCGGGAAAAATTCTGGGGTTTGCTGGTAAAAGGTTTCTTTCCGCCATTGTATCAGGAGAATTATAACCCAGAGTACTATCAGCATTTCTTCGAGGCGGGGGGCTTCATCCCCTTTGAACAGGTGCTTACCTTCCGGGGAGAAACTTCCAATATTCCCATGGACCGGTTCAACAAACTGATGGACATGCTGGGGCGTCGGTACAATATCAGGAATGAACACCTGCAACTGAACAAGTTGGAAAAATTTGCTGAGGATTTCTGTGAGGTCTATAATGCCGCCTTCAAACAGTATGAGCATTTCAAGCCGGTTTTCCCGGCTGAAGTGATCAAAACCATTGAGGAGGCCAAATCCATCATCGACCCCAAGATTATCGTCATGACCTACTTCAATGAACGGCCCGCCGGCTTTTGCCTGACCATTCCGGATATCAATCAACTGATCAAGCCCGCCAAAGGCAAGCTGAACTGGCGTACCCTCCCGCTGGTGCTGTGGCGAAAATGGACGGTCAAGAGCCTCAATGCGAAGGGCATTGCCTTCGGTGTCCACCCCGATTTTCGGACCAAGGGCATTGCCGGTATCGTACTTGGGTATATGTCAAGGGATGAAAACAGGAATAAATATCCAGTGATGTATTTTACCACTGTCCGGGGGCATAATACGGAAGCGGTGAGCGTTTATCTGAAGATGGGCGTGGAGATTGACCGCCTCCACCTCGCCTACCGCAAGCCGTTGGCGGAAGGTGTGGAAATTACCCCCCACGAGTTTATTGAACTGCCATCTCATTTGCAGTGAGGCGTTGCCGGATATCTGGCCTTGTTGGCTACCCGTCTAACGTTGGACAGGCCCGTACACCGTACAAGCCCGTGGGCTGCGCCATTGGCTCGTACACCGTACACGCCCCGGAGCTTTCTGTCCAGCCTTAGACGGATGCCCGCCTTGCTCATTTCCTCAGTAAATAAACCTTCCAGGCTAATCCTGTTGTTAAGGCTATACTTATGGCCAGGGTAGCGCCCGTGCCAGGGCTGCCGATCCATCCCGGGAAAGTGGAAGCGGCCGCTTTCCAGAGATTATTGACTCCCAGAAAGGAGGTGATGGCAAATATCAGCAGCGCCAGGAGATTCTGCCAGCCGGCGTTCAGGAAGGGGGCGGGCAGCAGCCGCTGGTCATTGATGGCCAGGATCAGGAAAGCCACCACCAGGGGAAGCAGGACGCCGTTGATGGCCTGGGCCAGAATGATGGCGGGAATGGGTTTCACATCCAACAACCCGAAAAACAACCCCGTCCCCATGATGGTGATCCAAACAATCCGGAAATTCAGAGACCGTTGCTTCCAGGTGCTGCCATCTGTTTCCAGCAGGCTTTTTCCCGTGATGGCGGCGGCAAAAGGAGCCGTCACCGCCGAACTCAGCCCAGCGGCAAAAAGGCCGAAAGCGACCAGCAGGCCGGAATGAGCGCCCAGTTTTCGTTCAACGGCTTCAGCCAACGCATCAAAGGTAAATGGCCCTTCTACCTGAGTGCCGGTGATCAGTATAGCAATGGAAATGATGCCTCCGATAAGAATGGCCAGGCTGATGCCCCAGCGCATTTCCGCCAGGCTTTGCCCCTGGCTGATGCCCGATGCCAGGAAAAGATTATAAGGAACGATAGTCGTTCCGACCAGGCCGATGGCCAAAAGGGCTCCTCCCTCCGGAATGCTTACCTGGAAGGAGCTCAGGGCCACCTGCCCCAGGCTATGGCTTTGTTGCAGGAACGCCGTACCCAAAAAAGCAATGCCCATAACGGCGACCACCAGGGCGAGCAGGCGGGTAATATGCTGCGTGTTGCCCTGCCACAAGATCAGGACGGCGATAATGCCAATACCGAGTAGCATAAGCTGCCGCGAGGCGGTACTGATCAGCACCAGCCCGGAAACCGCTCCCAGCAGGTTGCCGGCCTGATAGGCGGCGCAACCGAAAGCTACCGCCAGAAACAAACCCCATCGAATGCGCCGGCCCAACTTTCCGGGATATTGGGTGGCGACAATGGCGCCCATGGCCTTGCCGGAAGCCAGCGTGATGCGGGCTGCCGCTTCCTGCAAAACAATGGTCGCCAGAATAGAAAAGGCGAGCGCCCAGATGAGCTGCAACTGGAAGGAAGCACCCGCTTTGGCCGCTGTCGTCACCGTTCCCGGCCCGATAAAAGCAGCGGAAATAATCGACCAGAACAGGACACTGGACAGGCCCCGGCGAAAAGAGAGTGTCTTGGGCATAGGGGTTTTCCGGTGAAGATAAGTAAATTGTAGTTTGAGCCTCCTGATAAAGACAGTACTCATAATTTCCTATCTTTGAGCCCTCGCTGAGAACAGCGTGTAATCACAACAAAAACAACAGATAATGAACAAATTAAGACAACGGGCAGCAGAAGGCTTATGGCCTGCAGCCTTTCAACGGTGGTTGCCCATTTCAACGGGAGTATTGGCAGTGGTGGTGATGGCTTTGATCTCATCCTCCTGTAACGGTGGATCAGGCGCCGCAGAGAAAATCACCCTCGAGGGAGGCGCGACGATGACCCATCATATTAAAACTGGTAATCCTGCAGCAAACCCCGGCGACTTTGTGATGTTTCACGCCTATGTCCGCAACGGAGATTCTCTAATCTTTTCTACCCGCCAGCAAGGGGATGAGCAGATGATCCAGATCCCTAAAGAGGAGGATCCCAACCGGCAATCCAGCCCGGTCGAGGAGGCATTGTCCAAAATGGGCGTCGGCGATAGCGCGACGGTAGCCATCAATATCGATACGCTGCCCCAGAAGCCCCGTGGGTTTGAAAATGCCAGTGAAGTCCTATATGATCTCGCCGTAACGAATGTCATGTCCGAAGAAGCGTTCAATGAAAAAAGAAAAGCCGAACGGGCCGGCGCATTAGACACCTTGCTCCAAAGCCTCGTGGAAGAGTACAAACCCGGAACACCTATTGAACTTAAAGAGACGGAGTCTGGCCTGGAATACCTGATCCTGGAGGAGGGCGCCGGCGCCCAGCCGGAGTCCGGACAACAGGTAAAAGTACACTATCGTGGGGTCTTGTTAGACGGAACCACCTTCGATAGCTCTCTCTCCCGCGGCGAACCCATTGATTTCCCGATCGGCCAGGGACAAGTGATCCCCGGCTGGGATGAGGGTATAGGCATGCTGAAGGAAGGCGCCAAGGCCATCCTGGTCATCCCGCCGGGCCTGGGCTACGGCCAGAGAGGAGCTCCCCCGGTCATTCCGCCCAATGCCGACCTGGTGTTTTATGTGGAATTGGTGGGCGTGGGAGAGTAAATAGTAGTAGCGTTGATGAACAGGAGTCATTCTCACACCAGGAGAATGACTCCTGTTTATTGTATTCAACGCTCTGAGGGAAGCCACCTCCGGCACGGCCACTTTTATCGGTAGGCCTGCAACTCCTTCAGTTTTTGGATATTTAGAAGCTTTCTCTTTTGTAAAACTTCCCGGCCGTAGGTAGTGAAATAGCGATGGCTTTTCAGAAATGACAGATTGGCCTGCATCCACTCCTCGTTTGTGTACTCCTGGTCAAGCGCTCGTCTTTGCTCTTCCCGCAATTGCTGTTGCAGAAACGGGTATTCCCATAAAGAAAGGTGGAAGAGGTCGGCATCGCAAATTACTTTTTCAAGTAGGTTTTCAGGTTTTTGCGGCATTTCTGTGGCTGCAATGCAGGATAACACCTGTTCAGTTTTGGCAATGGGGTAGCTTTCGCTGTCCAGAAATGATCTTGCCAGTTTCTGGCTCTCCGCTTCATGTCCTTTATACTGTTTAATATATCCTGTGTCGTGAAACCAGGCTGCCACCAAAAGAACTTCCAGCTGTTCACCGGACAGCTGCAGGTGGTGGCAGATGTCCTTTACTCCTCTTACTACGTTGATGGTATGATTCAGGCTGTGAAACATCAGGCCGGCCGGTAATTGTTCGGTTAGCAACCGGGCTACATAGGCGCCTGCTTTGTGCCGGGCCGGCTCCGGAGTATCATCAGTTCCGGAAAATATTAAATTCAACATTCAGGGAGTCGTTTAGGCCGCCCAAATTAAGAAGCAATTTTAGAGGAATTTCGCAGATTTAGCGGTTTGATGAAAAAAACCGGGTAAACCAAAGCTGATCCCGGGCAAGGGTAGTGTAAGAGCATTGGCTGTTGAAGATGAATTAAGCGTTTTGTTTATGCAAAATTTGTACAGATTTCCGCCTTATCCTTGAGTTCAAAGAATTACGCGAGATGAAAATTTTAATAGTAGAGGACAACCTCAACTTGCTTGAAGCAATAAGAGAAACGCTTGTTGCGGAGCGATATGTCTGTGAAACGGCGGAGAAATATACTACCGCTTCGGAAAAAATTTATATGTATACTTATGATGTCATGGTTGTGGATATCAACCTTCCAGATGGGTCAGGCCTGAAATTGATTAGGGAAATAAAAAAAATAAACCCGGAAACAGGGATAATTATCATATCTGCGAGGGATTCGCTGGACAATAAGATTGAAGGCCTGGAGTTGGGGGCAGATGACTACCTGACCAAGCCCTTTGATATGGCGGAACTGGTGGTGCGGGTCAAGGCCCTGCTGAGAAGGCGCAATTTTTCGGGGAAGGCGACAATCTCTTTCGGAAATATAACAATTGATACCGGTAGAAGAGAAGTGACAGCAGGGACAATGAAGATAAACCTCACTAAAAGTGAATATAATATATTATTGTTCTTCTTTTCCAATCCGAACAGGGTTCTGACCAAAGAAAGCATTGCAGAGCATATCTGGGGAGACAATATGGACCTGGCAGATTCCTTCGACTTTATTTACTCGCATATCAGAAATTTGAGAAAAAAGATCACCTCGGCCGGCTGTGACGACCCCATCCGGGGGGTTTATGGTATCGGTTACAGGCTGAAGAGGGATTACAACTGAATTACAACCTATGAAACTGATCAAGCGCACGTATTTTCTTACGGCCCTCTGGCTCCTGCCCGTGATGTTCATCGGGAGTATTTTTTGTTTTTACATGATCGAATACATTGCCTATGAGGAAACGGACGAGTTTTTGACTTACGAGATGGAACGGTTGTTGGAATACCACAAAGAGAATGGGAATCTGCCGGATTACCATAAGGTATCTGACATAATACCCGGCCTTCGGTATGAGCAACCTCTTTTTAAGGATACCCTGCTTTTGGAAACCGGAGATAATGAAATGGTCCCTTACAGGATGCTGTATTTCACCATCAATCACAAGGGACGCGACTTTACTATTGTATTAAATCATTTGCTTCTAGGGAAAGATGATATTGCCCAGGGAACCGTACTGATCATTTTCGGGCTGATGTTCTTGGTTGCGGCCTTTCTGGTCCTTATTGTCAACCACGTTACCAGAAAGGTCTGGGCGCCCTTTTATGTGACGCTCGGCCGGCTAACCCACTTTAAAATTGGAGATCCACTGCCCCGATTCCCCGAAACCACCATCGAAGAGTTTGGGGCTTTAAACGCCACCCTTTCCGCATTGCTGAAAAAAATAACAAACGATTACCAGCACAATAAAGAGTTCAATGAAAATGCCTCTCATGAACTCCAGACACACCTGGCTGTCATCAGGTCCAATGCCGAAAAGTTGCTCAATAAAACACCTGAAAAGAGCGGAAACTTAAAAGAACTGCAAACGATCTATTCTGCATCCACCAGGTTATCCCAGGTTCAAAGGTCACTTTTGCTGTTGAGCAGGATAAATAACGGGGAATACAGCGATGATGTCGACGTCGATATCCGGCAATTGTTGTTGCAAGCCCTGTCCATATATTCTGAAACCATTGAATTGCGGGATATTGCTATGGATAAAGAAATTCAGTCGTGCCATATTTTCATTGATGCAGGCCTGGCGGAGATCCTTCTGAATAACCTGGTAAAAAATGCGGTGAAACATAATGTCCAGGGCGGGTTTATCTCTCTCAAGCTGACATCTTTCATGCTCATCGTCGAAAACAGTGGTTTGCCCATTCATGGCCAACCCGAAAGGATGCTGCAGCGGTTCGCAAAAGGAGAGAATGGAAACTGGGGCATTGGCCTGGCTATCGTCAGCCAGATCTGTGAGTTGTACGGCTTCCGCCTTTCTTATGAGGTATCCGGCGGTTCTATCCATAAGATCACCATTCGATGGCGATAACGGGAGTCTTCAAATTTCCTCGAAATTCGCTTCTTATCTTTGACATAATTGATAATGAAAACAACAAACATGAAACAACTGGTAACCGTTTTTTTACTTGTTTTTGCCTGCGTTTACGCTTACGGGCAGTACACTGGTCCGGGTTCTTTGGCAAAACTGGAAGTGATGACCGTTAAACAGGTGAAAGAGCAGGCCGCAGAGCTCGACAAAACCGATAAACTGATCAAACTTCAGGGCTACATTACCGAACAGATAAATGAAGATAAATACTGGTTTGAAGACGCAACCGGCAGGGTCTGGGTGGAAATAGACGAGGATGGCCTGCCCGACAAGCCCTTTGATGATAAAACCAGGTTGACCATTGTCGGAGAGGTGGACCACGACCTGCTGGAAGAGGTGGAAGTAGAGGTGGAGCACATTTTGGACATCAAGCCTTCAAGCCGGTGAGCTTTGGGGTTCGAAAATCCGGCGTACTAGTGCCTCCGGAACGAAGTTCCGGGGCAGTTGTTAGTTGTTGGTTATTGTCCATCCGCAGCTTCTAAGCCGTTGATTGCCAGCGCACAACCAACAACGGCATTTTATTCCCGGCGGGAAAATAACTGCCCCGTTATTTAGTGCGCCGACGCTGCTTGGTTTTATCCTGTGAGTTGGGGAGGGAGCAACCCTTGGATACAAATATTCCTACCGAAAACGACAACGCCATACCGGGGTTGTTCTCCCTCTCCTTTTCTCACAGGCTGTTTCGTTCGGCTTGCAACTAAGAAAATGGCTACAGCGCCAATTCAACATTTGACGCTGTAGCCACAAGGTTCATTTACTGACGATCAGCTTTCTCGTGCAGCTGCCGTCAGGGGTGCTCAACCGCAGAAAGTACATTCCGCCTGACAGCTGATCTACCGGCCACCGCAGGTTTTGAGGGGGCTGCCCTTCATATTCCCTCATTTTAAGGATGCGCCCCTGCGCATCGGCCAGGGTGAGCTGGCAGCTCGAAGATTCCGGTAATTTTACTTCGATTTGAATGAACTCACTGGCCGGGTTGGGAGAAAGCTGCAGGGCGTTAGCCGGCAGGCCCTGCTCTACTGCCCCCGTCACATCCATGGCGACCTCCATACGCATTACAGGCACAAAGCTGCCGGCTGAAGGCGTGCCGGAACCGAAGACAAACCAGACACTGCCGTTCCAGAATACCAGGCTGTTTTCCTCGCGAGGGTACTCGATCTTATTACTTATTTGGATCGATAACTGGTTACTTTCTCCCAGAAAGTCTGCCATCAGGAAGTAGCGGCTGCCGGGGTCCAGGTGTACGCCCTCCTCCAGCGTTTCCGTGTCGAAAAGGGGGATCTCAACTTCATCCCGAAAGGTTTCATCGGTGAAATCATAGCCGCCTAAGCCGCGAAGGATGAGGCTGTTGTCGCTCTCGTAGTCAAAATTGCTCCAATCCTCCTCTATTTCCGGTTTTACCTGATAAAGGCTTACCTGGACGTTCGAACCCGAAAGGTTGGGCTGGCAACAGATCTTGGTAATAGCCTTGGTAGCAGTAAAGCCGCCGCTCCAGTTGTTCCCGGTGCGGTATTGATTGCCCATTTTAAAGTCACCGGGCAGCCAACGTATGGAGCCGAAGTATTCTCCATAATCTTTGGCGAAGAGGTTTTCGGTCAGTTCGAAAGGCAGCTCAGCCGTATTATTGACAGGGGTGAAGTCGTCGCCTTCCGGTGAATAAGCCTCATAGCGCACCAGGTAGTTTCCTACTCCCAACTCATCCGGAAGAACGTAACCGGGAAGGCCAAATGAAACCTCTTCTTCTCCAAAAGAGACAGCAGGAGTGAAAAGGCTGTCGCTGAAAATGGTGTTGCCACCGGCATCCATAACAGTGGCTTTACATACTACGTCGATGGGGTCAGACAGGCCCTTGTTGGAAAGCCTAAGGCTGAAGCGCATAGTATCCCCACCCACCAGAGAGGCGGGCTGGGCGTAACTCGTCAATGGGTAACGAGGGGCCTCGATAGCCAGGTCGACGGCCGGTTTTTCCGAAAGGATAATATCATCTACCAGCCAGTAGTAATACCATCCTTCATAACGAAAAGAAAGGCGAACATCCTCCTGCCGGGCAGCGAATTCGGTCAGGTCGATCGTTCGTACATGCTGATGATCTTTTGTGCTCAGCAGATAAAGGTTGGGGTTGAAGTACTCCCAGCTTTGTCCGCCATCTGTACTGACCCCGATGAAGGTATTGTCAGAGCCCCAATTGCCGTAAAATCTTTGATGAAAACTTAGGGCTACCGTTTCCAGGGCAGAACAATCGATGCTGGGAGAAATAAGCTCGGAATTGAGCGGGCCGGG
>JAGFJE010000102.1 GCA_024103175.1 Phaeodactylibacter sp. | reverse complement strand
CGGCTAAAATTTTTGATGTTCTGTCGCATCGTTTATTTTTGCCGCCGGGGAAGAACCAATACACCCCGTGCCTGTTAACAAGAAAAAAGACAGTACTATGGCTATAATGATAACTGAAGAATGCATCAACTGCGGCGCCTGCGAGCCCGAATGCCCGAATAACGCCATTTATGAGGGCGGTGTGGAGTGGGCCATTTCGGATGGAGCGGACGTAACCGGCGCCTACGTGCTGGAAGACGGTACAGAGACCGACGCCGATGAACAGCATAAGCCCATCTCTGAAGACCTCTACTACATAGTGCCGGACAAATGCACCGAGTGCGTAGGGTTCCACGAAGAGCCCCAGTGCGCCGCCGTATGCCCGGTGGATTGCTGTGTCCCCGACCCCGAGCGGGAGGAGACCGAAGAGCAGTTGCTGGCCCGCAAGGCGCGCCTGCATTTGTAGGAGGGAAGGAGGGAATGAAGGAATGAATATAGGGGTTCAAGTTCTGCCTCCAGTACTTAAATCACGACTATTGTTCACATTTTTTAATAATAAAAGCTCACCGCATCTTTGTTTCCGGTGAGCTTTTTTAATTTCTGCTCATGCCCATTTTTGACCGATTTCAGCTCGAAGGAAAAGTAGCCATCATTACCGGCGCCAGCAAAGGCATTGGGGAAGGCATTGCCCACGCCCTGGCCGAGGCCGGCGCCAGCGTTGTCGTCTCCAGCCGCAAGCAGGAGGCCGTAGATGAAGTGGCCCATTCCCTGGCGGAAAAGGGCTACAATGCATTGGCTGTCGCAGCAAATGCCGGCACGCCGGAAGACCTTCAAAGGCTGGCGGAAGCCGCCCGGAAGGCCTTCGGAGGCATAGACATCGTAGTCAACAACGCCGCCACCAACCCCGTCTTCGGCCCGGTGGAAAACACCGATTCCCGCGCCTTTGACAAAATCATGGAAGTCAATGTGAAAGGCCCGTTCGAGCTGTGCAAGCTGGCCCTGCCGGACATGCAAAAGCGGGGCGGCGGCTCCGTCATCAACATCAGCAGCATCGGCGGCCTGACGCCGGAACACCAGCTGGGCATTTACAGTGTCAGCAAAGCCGCCCTGATCTCCCTGACCAAGGTGCTGGCCAAGGAATGGGGGCGCTACGGCGTCCGCGCCAACGCCATCTGCCCGGGGCTGATCAAAACTAAATTCAGCGAAGCGCTATGGAGTAATGAGAAGGTGATGAAGTACATGATCAGCCAGTTGCCTATTCCCCGGGTGGGCACGGTGGAGGAAATTGCCGGGCTGGCGCTGTTGCTGGCCTCGGATGCCGGTTCCTATTGCACCGGGGCGGTGTTTACGGCGGATGGGGGGTATACAGTGTAGGGAAGTCGGAAGTGCGAAATGCGAAGTCGGAAGGCCAGAGGAGGGCTGCATTATGCCGTCAGCTTCCAGCCTTCCGCTTTCCGACTTCGCACTTCCGCCTTCGCTTTATCCACACTCCGAATACCCGCAGCTCTTACAGATCAAACACCCCTCCTTATACAGCAGCCCTTCCGGGTCGCCGCAGCTGGGGCAATTGCTGTCGGCAGCCTGGGTGCCGTCGGGCACGAACTGCTTGAGGGCGCGGCAGACGCCGTTCTTCCAGGTGTTGATATAATCTTCGGGCACATTGAGGCCTTCCACCAGGTCGACCACGTAGGCGATGGGCATACCGTGGCGGAGTACGCCGGAGATGAGCTTGGCGTAGTTCCAGTACTCCTTGTTGAAGGAACGGGACAACCCCTCTATGGTAACCCGGTAGCCTTCCCGGTCGAGGAACTGGAGGTCGTAGCGGTTGTGTCCGTCCTCGTCCTTGGCCTTGATGACCCAGCCGGAGGTGACGTAGTCCGGGAATTTGAACATATCTTCGGCCCGCCCGGTGAAGATCTCGTAGGGGCGCTTGTCGTACAGGCCGATGACGGCGATCCAGTCTTCCGAATTGTTCTTGAAGCGCACCACGGCCGCCTCCAGCACTTTCGGGCGCTTGGGGGACATGGTTTCCTGGAAGCGCGCGCCCTTTCTGTCTTTGCTGCCGGAATCCGCGACCAGGACGCCGGAGCGGGAGCCTTCGCGGTAGATGGTGCAACCCTTGCAGCCGGCTTCCCAGGCTGTCTGGTATATCTTCTGGACCATTTCTTCGGAAGTGTCTTCCGGGACGTTCACCGTTACGCTGATGGAGTGGTCCACCCATTTCTGGATGGCGCCCTGCATTTTCACCTTCTGCACCCAGTCCACATCATTGGCCGTGGCCCGGTGGTAGGGCGATTGTTCGATGATGGGCTGCAGCTCTTCGGCCGCCATGCGGGTCACTTCCTTCACATTGTAGCCGTTGGCCTCCAGCCAGGTGATGAATTTATGGTGGAAGACGTTGTACTCTTCCCAGTGGTCGCCCACCTCGTCGATGAAGGTCACCTTGGCGTCCTTATCGCTGGGGTTGACTTTGCGGCGGCGTTTGTAGCTGATGAGGAAGGCCGGCTCGATGCCGGAGGTGGTCTGCGTCATCAGGCTGGTGGTACCGGTGGGCGCGATGGTCAGCAGAGCGATGTTGCGGCGGCCTTTGGCCAGCATCTCTTCGTAGAGGGCCGGGTCGGCCTCGCGCAGGCGGTTGATGAAGGGGTTGCCCTTCTCTCGTTCCGAATCGTAGATCGGGAATGCTCCGCGTTCTTCAGCCATAATGGCGGAGGAGCGATAGGCGTTAATAGCCAGCGTACGATGAACCTTAACCGAGAAATCGATCGCTTCATTGGTACCGTAGCGCAGGCCCAGGGCCGCCAGCATATCCCCTTCGGCAGTGATGCCCACGCCGGTACGGCGGCCGTTGACGCAGGCCTTGTGGATCTTCTCCCAGAGGCGGCGCTCGGTAGCCTTGATCTCCTCCGGTTCCGGGTCGTTATCGATCTTTTCCAGGATGCGCTCCACCTTTTCGATCTCCAGGTCGATGATGTCATCCATCATGCGCTGGGCCAGCTGTACGTGCCGGGCGAACTTCTCGAAATTGAAACGGGCCTTATCCGTGAAGGGCTCTTCGACGTAGCCGTAGAGGTTGATGGCGAGGAGGCGGCAGCTGTCGTACGGGCAGAGAGGAATCTCTCCGCAATTTTTCTGGTTGAGGTAAACTAGTTTGGGGTTGCCGTCTTTGGTTTGCCCTTCCCATCCCCCGGCGAAGAAGTTGTGGTATTTGTCCACTGTACCATTGTACACATCTTCATAGCCGTCAAATTCGACAGACACCACGCGGTGGTTATGGAATTCCGCCTCAGATTTCAGTTCCTGGTAAGAGTCGAAACCATATTTGGTGCCAACCCGGCAGGGTACACCCGCATCCTTACATTCCTCCTCCCATTCTTTCATCAGGGGATCGCGTTGCAGCTGATACCTCAGTTGAGTATAAACCTGTAGCTGGTCAACTTTATTCTTTTCCGCTTTTTCTAAGTAAACCTGATTAATGGAATCTGCTCTTTTCTCCCTGACCGCTACATTTGTATTCAGGAAGCTGTTCAGGCAATCAAAAGAACAGTAAGAGATCTCGCGGCGGTGGTAGTTTACCCAGAAGGGTTGGCTGCAGTGTTCGCATTCCTTCTCAACTACTACCGTATTCCCTTCCAACTTTGTCTTATAACCTTGACTTTCTGCCTTCAGCAGCGTTCGCAACAGGCGTGGATCATTGTCGGCGAGATGGACCACCTCGCCCCTCCTGATCTTTCTTTTCTGGTAAAACTCAGCTATCATACGGTGCTCAGGCCTGGTTGACCGGAACCTGCCATCATTGAACCACCAGTAATCCGTCTGTTTCCTACCTTCTTCATTAACCACCGGTCCCTGAAATTTGGTCAGGATCATCAGGCTATCACCCGGTTTCAGGTCCTTGGCCTCCCGGTATTCTCCCTTTTTCAGCCGGAATTTATGGTTGGACGTCGCCCGGATCACAGAGCCGTCATCGAGCGTAACTTTGAATACCTTCTTTTTATACCCTGTAATACGCGGATTGCGCATGAGCTGTATATCCAGCCGCCCTTTTTCATTCAGGCAGTATACCGGCACATCGCGGCC
>JAGFJE010000095.1 GCA_024103175.1 Phaeodactylibacter sp. | reverse complement strand
AACGTGCTGGGCCTGGGGACGGGCATCGCCGTCAGCCTGCTGCTTTTCTTCTGGGTGCGCCATGAGCTGAGCTACGACCGCTTCCATTCCGATGCCGGCCGGCTTTACCAACTGGTTTTCAACTTTCCGGGAGAGGGAGGGCAACCGGACACCTGGACAACTGCCCCGGCGCCTTTTGCGGAGAAGATCGATGAAGCGATGCCGGAAGCGGAGGCCGCTCTGGCCGTTTCCTTTCCGCAGGCGTTATCCTTTCTCCGGGAGCAGGTTCCTTACAAAGAAGAAGGGATCTATGTAGAGGCCGCTTTTCTGGATGTTTTTAACTTTCCCTTGCTGGAGGGCCGGAAAGGGGACTTATTCGGCCAGCCCAACGCCATTGTCCTCTCGGAGAAGCTGGCGGAGAAATACTTCGGCCCCGGCTGGCGGGGGCAGGCCGTCGGGAAAACCCTGGAGGCAGCCGGCGAGGAATCGTATACGGTGAGCGGGATAGTTGCCGATCCGCCCGCCAATTCCACCCTGCAGTTTGGTTTTCTCCTTTCTATGGAGGACTACTTGCGAAGGAATCCCTGGGCCAGCCAATGGGGCAATTTCACCTGCCGCCTTTTCCTTAAGGTTCAGGAAGGCGCCGATATTCCGGTGCTGGAGGATAAGCTGATCGGCCTTTTCCGGAAGCACAAAAGCAATACCGAGGAAGGCACTACCATCAGCCTCCTTTCCTTCCCCGAGCGCCACCTTTACAGCAAGCTGGAGAACGGGCGGCCGGCAGGAGGGCGGATCACCTATGTCCGCCTCTTTATCGGGGCAGCGGCCTTCCTGCTGCTCATTGCCTGTATCAATTTCATGAACCTGGCCACCGCGCGGGCCACCCGCCGCTCGCGGGAGATCGGCGTGCGCAAGGTGGTGGGCGCCAGCCGGGGGCAGCTGGCCGGGCAGTTTATGAGCGAAGCGGTGGCCATTGCCCTGATCGCCACCGGCGTGGGCGTGGCCCTGGTGGAGCTGCTGAAGAGGCCCTTCCGGCAGATTACCGGTACGGAGCTTTCCATCGATTACACGGAGCCGGCCACGCTGGCGCTTATCCTGGGCACCGGGCTGTTTGCCGGGCTGCTGTCCGGCAGTTATCCGGCCTTTTTGTTGTCTTCCTTCCGGGCTGTCAACATCTTTCGGGGCAAGGAGGCCGGACAGTTCAGCGGGGCTTCCCTGCGCAAGGGGCTGGTCGTATTGCAGTTCCTGCTATCGGCCTGCCTGATCGTCTGTGCGCTGGGCGTTCAGCGGCAGGTGGGCTTCATTATGAACAAAAACCTGGGGCTGGACCGGGAGAACGTGGTGCGGATCCCCATGGAAGGCGCGCTCTACGATAAGTACCCCAACCTGAAAGATGAGATATCGGCCATACCGGGCGTAAAGCAGTACGCGGCCTCCAACCAAACGCCATTCTCGATCTACAGCGAGACCCGCGACCCGGTATGGGAGGGCAAGCCGGCGAACAGCCAGACTGGTTTCCGGGTCATGGAGGTCACGCCCGGTTTTATCGAAACAATGGGGATTCAAATAGCGGACGGCAGGGGTTTTGCTCCGGGCCGGCCGGCGGATACCCTGTCGCTCGTCGTCAATGAAGCCGCAGCGAGGGCTATGGGAATGGAAAAACCCATTGGCCAGAAAGTCGAGTTCTGGGGCGTAACCGGGCAGGTCATCGGCATGGCCCGGGATTTTCACATCAACTCTCTGCACGAACCCATTGCACCGCTGATCCTCTACCTCAGCCGCAGTGGCAGCTCGGAGAATCTTTACGTTCGCACAGAGGCCGGGCGCACCCGGCAGGCTATACTTGGGCTGGAAGCGCTGCACCGGCGTATTGCCCCCGATTACCCCTTCGAGTATTCCTTCCTGGATGAGGAATACAGCCGTTTATACAAGAGCGAAACCGCCATCGGCAAGCTGGCCTTTTACTTTGCCGCCATCGCGATCCTGCTGTCCTGCATCGGCCTGTTCGGCCTGTCTGCCTTCACAGCGGCGCGGCGCACCCGGGAGATCGGCATCCGCAAAGTGGTGGGCGCCAGCGTGGCCAATATTGTGGGCCTGCTGTTCAAGGATTTTCTGAAGCTCATCCTCATCGGCTTCGCCATTTCGGTACCGGTGGCCTGGTATCTGCTGTCCTCCTGGCTGGGTGGGTTTGCCTATCAGGCGGGCATTGGCGTTCATCTGTTCCTGGCCACTGCCGGGCTGATGGTGCTGGTGGCCTGGCTGGCGGTGAGCTACCATTCCATCCGGGCGGCCCGGGCCAATCCGGCGGAGGTGCTGGGGGGGGAGTGAATGAGGGAATGAGGGAATGAGGGAATGAGGGAATGAGGGAATTTTACCCGGAAGAGCCTATGGCGAAGACGGGGAAGGAATTTTACCAGGCTGAGCTGAAGCGAAGACGGGGAAGGAGTGATGTCAATTTACGATAAATATTACCAAAGAGAGGAGCTTTTTGGAGAGCCGTATCCGGAACTGATCGCTTTCTTTTCTCAATATCCGGAGAGAGGGAAGTTGCTGGACCTGGGTTGTGGGCAGGGGCGCAACGCAATTCCCCTTGCCCGGCTGGGGTATGAAGTCACCGGTATCGACCTGTCTGAAGTAGGAACAGGACAAATGATAAAAGCTGCCGGAGCTGAAGGCTTGGAGTTAACAGGAAAAGTGGGAGATATATATGAGTTCGGCGATTTTGCAGAATACGATTTCCTCTTGCTCGACAGCATGTTCCATTTTACGAAGAAAGACAAGGGCCGGGAAGTGGGTTTCATTAAGCGTATGATCGAAAGCGCCCGGCTGGGGGCGGTTATCGTTTTTTGCATTCTGAACACCGGAAAAAAAGTGCCTATCCTCAAACAGGCGATACAGGCGGGGGGAGGGCTGGAAGAGCTATTCAAGAAGGATCTGTTGTATGAATACCGGGATGGGCAGGCCGGCCATGGTTCCAGGTCGAAGTACAAAATTTTAGCGGGGCGGAAAGAATAAAAGCCTGCTACCGGCCTTCTCCCGCCCGGACATCTACACTTTTACACTCATGAGGGTGCTCCGGAAAGTCCTCTAAGGGAATGAATGACTGGAGGAATGAATGATTGAGTACGAATTCCATATATTAAACTTTTTTTTACAGTAACTAATGCATTTAGAATAATATTCATTCCTTCGTTCCCCCATTCCATCATCCCTTCATGGGGCTTTCCGGAGCAAC
>JAGFJE010000082.1 GCA_024103175.1 Phaeodactylibacter sp. | reverse complement strand
TAGCCGTCGCTGAGCAGGATGACCGGCGTCATGTGCTGCAGGGCGATGCGGGCGGCCTCGAAAGCGGCCTCAAAGCAATCGGCCGGGGAGCTGGCGGAAATGACGGGCATCGGGCTTTCGCCGTTGCGGCCGTAGAGGGCCTGCAGCAGGTCCGACTGCTCGGTCTTGGTGGGCAGCCCGGTGGAGGGGCCGCCGCGCTGTACGTCGCAGATCAGCAGGGGCAGCTCCAGCATGAGGGCCAGGCCCATAGCCTCTGTCTTCAGGGCCAGGCCCGGCCCGGAAGTGCCGGTCACCGCCAGGTTGCCGCCGTAGGCCGCTCCGATAGCGGCGCAGATGGCGGCGATCTCATCTTCTGCCTGGAAAGTGCGCACACCGAAGTGTTTATACTGGGCCAGCCCGTGCAGGATGTCGGAGGCCGGGGTGATCGGATAGCTGCCGTAGAAGAGCGGCAGGCCGGCTTTTTGCGCTGCAGTGATCAGGCCGATCACCAGGGCTTCGTTCCCCATGACGTTGCGGTAAGTGCCCTTTTCCAGGGGCGCCGCCTTGATATCGTAGCGGGTGGTAAAAGTTTCTGTGGTCTCTCCGTAGTGGTATCCGGCCTTGAGCACGGTGATGTTGGCTTCCAGGATATCCGGCTTGCGCCCGAACTTGGAGCTCAGGTACTCGATGGTGGAATCCATCTGCCGGTTGTAGCGCCAGTAGAGGAAGCCCAGGACGAACATGTTCTTGACCAGGTCTTTTTCCTTGGTGCTCAGAGGCGCCTCCTTCAGGGCTTCCCGAGCCAGTTTGGTGACGGGAATCTCATATACTTCATACACGTCCAGAGTGCCGTCCTCCAATGGGTTCTTACCATCCTCGTACTTGGCCAGGCGCAGGTTTTTCTTATCGAAACCATCCGGATCGACGATGATGGTGCTGCCCGGCTCCATCCTGTCCAGGTTGGTTTTCAGGGCGGCGGCGTTCATGGCGACCAGCACGTCGTACTCATCGCCGGGGGTAAGGATCTCCCGGCTGCCGAAGTGGAGCTGGAAGCCGGAGACGCCGGCCAGGGTGCCCTGCGGAGCGCGTATCTCCGCCGGGAAGTCCGGGAAGGTCGCCAGGTCGCTGCCGCTCAAGGCGGTATTGTCGGTAAACAGGGTTCCCGTCAGCTGCATCCCGTCGCCGGAATCGCCGGCGAACTTTATGGTTACTTCTTCCTGTGTTTCGGTTGTCTTACGCATGTACAATTACCTTGAAAGTGAGGCCATTCACTTGTTGAGTACACTTTTAAAGAAGAAAAGTTTTGGAATATTTGGCCGGAACGGATTGCAAAGATCAGCTTTTTCGGAGAAGAGTCAAAATCCGGCGGCCTCTGGATTTGAAGGCGGCGGAATTAAATTCCATCTGGCTCTCGATAACGAGGGCCAGTTCCTCTTCCAGTTCCGGTATGCCTTTCGCTATTTTGGCGGCCAGCGACATGCTGAACGCCTGAATGGCCGGAAGCGCTTTGGGGTTCAGAAGCTTATCGATGCAGTAATCGTAGAGCGCTCCCTGCAGTTCTTCGGGCAGGGCCGTGCGTTCCAGCGCTTTCAGGAGGTTGCGGTGTACGGCATTGTGGTTGGGCTGCTGAAGGAGGCGAACCGCTTCCGGGAGATAGGGCTGCAAATGTTCCGGCGCAGCTTCCGTAACGGTGTCGAGCACCCAGCTGGCGCGTTGGGGCAAGGGGGGGGCTCCGTTCTTTGTCAGTTCCCAAAGTTCTTCAAAAGCGATCTCTCCCGCCAGAATGCGCCGGGTGATGGCCAGGGCGTTGGCTTTGGAGTGTTCGCGAAGTAGCGCTTCCTTGAGGCTCATGGTGAATGATTGATCTTTTATACCTTCAAATTAACAAAGTAGAATTGAATTTCCGGAAATATACCACCGTCTTCGACGCCAAAAAATATTGGCGGGCCCTGTGGAATTTGTAATTATTCCACAGGGCGGGCCGGGCAAACGCCTGTCATGTTAACGCCACAGAAGCGGCCACCATTTCCATAAATTCTTTCCTACCTTTGCGCTGCCCAAAAACTGTTTGCTATGAAAAGAGCCATACTGCTGGCCCTGGCCGGCCTCGCCTTTTGTTCTGTAAAAGCCCAGGAAAACATTTCCGGCATCATCAACGCCTACGCGGCGGCCCAATCCATTGATTACTGCACCAATACGCTTCTGGTTTCTGATACTGCCGGTTTTGCCGCCGGGGATGCCCTGATCATCATACAGATGCAGGGCGCCGCCATCGACCAGAGTAATGCCGCATCCTATGGCAATGTGACGGGCCTGGGGCAGGCGGGACTGTACGAACGGGGGGTGATCGCCTCGGTCAACGGACTGGAGATCACGCTGGAAAATGCACTGCTCAATGAGTACGATACCGATGGGGCCGTGCAGGTTGTCCGCATGCCCGATTACCCGGCCGGAGCAGTAGTGACGGACACCCTGACGGCACGGGCATGGGACGGCAGCACCGGCGGCGTACTCGCTTTTGAGGCCGCCGATATCGCTTTACAGGCGCCCATCGATGTCAGCGGTAAGGGGTTCCGCGGCGGTTCCGCCGCCCTCAACTATACGGGAAACTGCAATTTTCTGGACAACTTCAACGCTTTCGCCTATGCGGAGAGCAGCATCCGTGGCGGCCGCAAGGGGCAGGGCCTCAGCGCTATCCTCAGCAGCCAGTCGCGCGGGCGGGGCGCCCAGGCCAACGGCGGCGGCGGCGGCAATGACCACACCTCGGGCGGCGGCGGCGGCGGCAACCTCACGGGGGGCGGACAGGGCGGCGAGAACGACAACCCCAGCGTTTTTGGCTGCGACGGCCGCA
>JAGFJE010000080.1 GCA_024103175.1 Phaeodactylibacter sp. | reverse complement strand
ACATCGAGGAAGTAGGCATGGCCGATCTGGTAGTCCTCGCCCAGGAGCAATTCCAGGCGGCGGTTGATGGCTTCCAGCATGCGCTGCAGGTCGACGCCAGCCTCCTGCGGGCCGCTGGCCAGTTTGGGAATGAGATCGGGGCGGGCAGGCACGGCCTGGAAAGCAAAACGGCGGCGCAGGGCAATGTCCAGAGCATCGGCCGAGCGGTCGGTGGTATTCATGGTTCCGATGAGGTACAGGTTGGGGGGTACGGCGAAAAGTTCCTTGGAGTACGGGAGGGTGACGGTCGTGGCTTCGCTGCGGCCGTCGCGCTTGTCCTCCTCCAGGAGGGTGATCAGCTCTCCGAAGATGGAAGGGATATTCCCGCGGTTGATCTCGTCGATGATCAGGACATATTTGTTGCACTGGGCCAGGATGTGGCCCGGAACCAGAGGCAGTTCAAAAGGCAGGCCGAATTCGTCCACCTTCAAAGGTGTAGTTTCCCCTCCGTTTCCCTCTTCCTCCTCCCGGTTCAGCAGATAGTTCATCTCGAACTTCTTCAACTCCAGGAAAACGCTCCAGTAGAGGGAAGGGTCCACATCTCCGATGATGGGCCGCAGGTCGCCGCCGGTGGCTTCGATCTGCTCCGCAGAGTCAAACTGCTGGTACATCAGCTGAAGGTTCTTTTTCTTCACGGCCTGCACCGAAAAGGACTTGGGTTGGCGCAGCGAGAGGTCGCCAAAAGGAAGAATGCGGTGCAACAGGATGCGGCTTTTCTGCTCGCCTTCAAAAGAATCTACCTCTTCATCTTTGAGGTAATCCAGGAAGGCGTTGTACACCTGGTTGAACTCCAGTGTAGGCTCTCCCGCCGGGTAATGGCGATAGACCGATTCCAGCACTGAGCGGTGGGCGTCCCGGCACATGACCTTAAAGATGCCGTCCTCCACCCGGTAATGGACTTCCTCATTCAGGGTATAGGGTTTGATGCCTTCCACGAAATCTTCGTACGAAAAGGATTGGTGGAAAGTAACAAAGGCCACTCTTCCGGTTTGCAGGTATTCATTGAAGCGGCGGCGCAGCTCATGACGGTTCTCCAGGGCCAGTTCATCCAGCGGCCGCCCTTCGATGATGGAAAGAGCGTAGTTTACCGTCAGGTAGGTTTTTCCCGTGCCGGGAGGGCCGTACAAAACCACATTGAGCGGATGGCCTGCGCCGGTTGAGGCCTCGTAATCCACTGAAGGCTCCTGGAGCAGGTCGAGTTGGCGGACCAGGCTTTCCAGCTCCCGGTACTGGGCTTCGGTAGCCGTGTAATTGATACCGGGCAGGCCGGCGTGGAAATCTTCAAAAGCCGGTGATTCCGGCAGCATTGCCGGTGTGATGGGGCGGTCCCAGAGATTGTATTCTACCTGCAGCGGCACACGGAGCCCAAAAGCAGGCGGTTTACGGTAAAAAGGCAGCTCTGAAGGAGGCGCCGCCCTTTCGGCAGGGCCGCCAACGATGGAAGCAAGGGCATAACAGCCGGCTGCCTTGCCCGTCTGCCAGATGATGGCCTTGTCTCCTTTTTTGACTTTGTCTTTATGGGCCTTCAGTTCGAAGGTTGACAAAGCGCCAACGCGCAGCGCATCCCGCAACCGCAAAGCACTGGGGTGTGCCTGAAAAAGCCAGTATTGTACGGGCCGTCCTTCCTCCATACTGCTAGTACTGTAGTATCAATGCCCTAATGTATTATTTTTTTGGTAACTATCCAGGTAAACAGTTGTTTGTTGTCGGTTGCTGGTTTGCCGCCAACCGTCAACCAGAAAAAACATAATCCCTTCCCGGTAGTTTTATTAAAAACAGCCCACATGGAAGAAGCACTCTACACCTTTACCGCGGACCACCGCGCTACTACCCAAACCGCCTTGATCGCCATTATCATAGCCCTGGGAGCCTTGGCCGGCATGGCCGCCCTGCTCAAAAAAAAGGCGGAAGGCCGCCAACGCAACCAGAATATGCTGGCGGCCATGTTGCTTTTCTTTGTTTTTCTGATCGGCGGTGGGGCCGCTTTTTTCAGCTGGCTGAAGATCCGGAAAACCGGCCCGGTGGCCATCTACGAAGATGCGGTCGAAACGCCTTACGGGAAAGCCGCCTTCCGCACCATGAAAGACGCCTACATTCACGCCGACAGGGAACCTTCGCTAATAGATCCTGCCCGGACTGTACGCACTACCCGGATGCTGGTCATCGAAGAACAGGGCGGGAAAACCCACGTACTGTCAGAGCAGGATTACCCCATAAACGAGATTCTCCCGGCACTGAAAAGCACCTTTGCGGAATGGCGGCAAAAGGGAGGGTAATACCGGTTAATGTATGGAAACGGAATGGCGGATAACCCCGGTGAAGGACCGGAGCTCGATGTCGTAATTGCCACTGCCGAATTGGTTGAAGTCTATCTCGTAAATGGTATTTACAGGAAGTTCGAAGACATCATCCCGAAGCACCACTTCTCCATCCTGGCGGCGAACCTGTATATTACTCAAATTAACGCTAAGGTTCTCAAAATCAATATAGTACACATTATTCTCCTCGTCGGCATAGATGGCCCAGCTGTCGTTGTTCAGTTCCAGCAAACCGGGGTTGGTTGAAGCCGTTGCCGTTTCAAAAGAAGAAGATTGTGCGATACCTGCCAGAGAACCAAGGAAGAGGAAAAGAATCAAGAGAGTTAATTTCCGCTGCATGATTGAAGGGTCATTTTGTAAACGTTCACGAGATCACGGCTGCAAATATAAATATTAATCCCCAATGTAAGAAATCTCTTTTCCGGGCCTGGAAAAATTTTTTTGTCAAAAGCAGACATACTCCGCAGGTTTGGAAAAAAATGCCCTTCCCAACAGAATTTCCGTTCGTTTTTCAGGAAAAACGGGAATATTGTTCCAGGAGCTAACACACTTTTTTTTGTTAAGAATGTGTTAAAAGGACACTATCCTTAGTATATCCTTCGTGTTTTCGTGTCTTCGTGGCAAAAAAGGGCCGCCGTTAGGAGCAAATGTCCAGTAGTATGAGAAAATGGAACACTCTCACCGGGAAATCAACCCAATCAACCGGCTAACAGTCTAGTGTTGGACAAAGTCGGAAGTCGGAAAGCGGAAGTCGGAATGACTTGGGACGTTCCGCAACTCTTTGGCTATCAATAGTGTCCAACATTAGACTAGTAGCCAATCAACCAATTTTACCCTGAGCTTGTCGAAGGGCAACCATTCAACCCATTCAACCCGTTCAACCCATTTTACCCGGCTGAGCCTCAGCGAAGACGGGCAACCAATCAACCATTCAACTCCCTCACCAACAAGTCCCGAATATTCCCATACACCACGGGGTTGGATTCCAGGAAAGCTCTCGGCTCCCGCCATTCGGCATGCTCAATATTTTCTTCCGCCTGAGGTTTCAGCGTTTCATTTTCCGCTTTCATGCGGTACCAGTAGGAGTATTTGAGAATACGCCGTCCTTTCTGGTCGCGATAGGTATGGTAGGTTACGCCAAGATATTCGCCCAGTACGGCGGCGGACAAGCCGGTTTCCTCCAGCACTTCCCGCAGGGCGGCGTCTTCCCGGCTTTCCCCTTCATCGATCTTTCCCTTGGGCAAGTCCCAATGGTCGCGTTTGAAGATCAGCAGCACTTCGCCTTTGGGATTATAGGCCACCCCGCCGGCCGCCTCGATGATGCGGAACTGGCCGGCAAAATCCCGGAACAGCCGATCGGCGTCCTCGGCAAAAATGGTCACGGAATCGAAGCGGGGGTTTTTCTCCAGCATGTCCATATAGCTAAGCAGGAGCTTGGAATTGCCCATATAGCGGGTGACGATATTTCTGTCATCGGCGGAAGGCCTGCCGCCGGCTTCTTCGGTGCTGGCCAGAAAGAGGGGCGTTCCGTTGATGTAGATTTTGTACATTTGCTGTCGATTTAAAGAACCGGGATATGAATATCGCTTCCGAAGTGGCCAAAAGGCTGCTGCAAATTAATGCAATAAAACTGAGTCCCCAAAACCCTTTCACCTGGGCCAGCGGGATGAAGTCGCCTATCTATTGCGACAACCGCATCGTCCTCTCCTACCCCGGCATCCGGCGGTTCATCATCGACAGTTTTGCCCAGAAAGCCGAGGCGTTCAAGCCCTTTGACACCATAGCCGGGGTAGCCACCGCCGGGATCGCCCACGGGGCGCTGCTGGCCGAGCAACTGGCCCTGCCGTTTATTTACGTACGCGCCAGCCCCAAAGGGCACGGCCGGCA
Source organism: Phaeodactylibacter sp. (assembly GCA_024103175.1). Lineage (GTDB taxonomy): Bacteria > Bacteroidota > Bacteroidia > Chitinophagales > Saprospiraceae > JACJXW01. Next base: position 624 of record JAGFJE010000080.1, on the reverse strand, counting down.
AAACCAGATCGAGGGAGAACTACGCCCGGGCGCCCGGGCGCTGGTGGTCGAAGACCTGATCTCCACCGGAGGGAGTTGCCTCAAGGCAGTAGAAGCCCTGCGTGAGGCGGGCTGTAACGTATCCGGCGTGCTGGCCATTTTCACCTACGGCTTCGATGAGGCAAAGGCGGCTTTCAGAAATGCCAAATGCCCCTTCGATACCCTCAGTTCTTATCCCGTACTACTGGAAGAAGCGGTGCGGGAAGGTTATATAGGGAAGGAAGAGTTGGAAACATTGAAGGAGTGGAGGAAAGATCCGGGAAGATGGGGAGGGAGGGAATGAAGGAATGATGGAATGAAGGAATGATGGAATTTTACCCGGCTGAGCCTGTGGTGAAGAGGGGGAAGGAATGATGGAATGATGGAATGAAGGAATGATGGAGGAATGCCGGGAAGATATGCATATGGCTTTTCAGCGGCCTGGCGAACAGCGCCATTTGCATTACTCCATTGCCAGGTCGCCCCATTGGATTTTCCGGCCTCCCCCAAGGCGCTGAAATTCACAAATTTCGCCCCCTTTCTACTCAGGAGGTTGCATTTATTTTTATCTTTGCCGGTCGATCGAATGCGACTAGTATGCCGTGG
>JAGFJE010000065.1 GCA_024103175.1 Phaeodactylibacter sp. | reverse complement strand
GCCCGCCGTGGCCGGTGGCGGGGAACAGTTCGAGATACACCTTTTCAAAGCCGATGGCCTTCCCCAGTTTGCGGCCAAGCAGTACGGAACCCTGGTAGGGCACCAGGTTGTCTTCTATACCATGCTGTATGAAAAAGGGCGGGTCATCGGAGGAAACGTAGGTTTCGGGATTCGCTTCTTCCACCAGTGCGGGGGCATCTTCCAGGTTTTCTCCCAGCAGGAGCGATTCCGGAGAATCGGGGACGGAATGCTGCATGGGGTTTTCCACCCCCGTTTCCTGCAACTGGCCATCCATGGCCAGAAAGTCAGTCGGCCCGAACCAGTCGACTACCGCCTGGACCCGGCTCGATTGCTCCGCGTTGCCCAGCTCCGGGCCTTCCAGTTTTTCAACACCCCCGGATGTGCCCAGCATAGCGGAAAGGTGCCCGCCGGCCGAGCCGCCCCAGGCTGCGATCCGGCCCGGGTCGAGTTTATATTTTGCGGCATTTGCCCTTACCCACCGCACCGCCGCTTTGCAGTCGTGTATCTGGGCGGGCCAGGTTGCTTCCCCACTCAATCGGTAGTTGATGGAAACGACAGCGTAGCCCCGCTCCAACCCTCTGAGCATAGGGGTTACCTGCCCGTCCCGCTTATCCCCGGCCAGGAACGCCCCTCCATGGATGGAAAGAATGACGGGAAAAGGCCCTTCCCCTTCATCGGGAAGGTAGATATCCAGTTTCTGGGCCTCGGAAACGGAGGCGTAGGGAATATCCAGATATTTGTTTTTGATGCCGGACACATCGGCTTCTTTCATCTGTGCAATTCCCGCCATGGAGAGCAGAAAGAGGAAGGCGCCTGTCAGTGTTGTTCTCATAGATCCAGGTGTGGGTTTGTGGATATTTCACTTTTTCTGATAATAACGAATTGCGTAGGGGCGCAGATGTAATTTGAAATCGCCCGTTAATTCGGTCTAGTCGTACTAGGATATCGTCTTCGACGCCAAATAAATTTGGCGAACCAAGTGAACGTCAGCCTTTCGCCGCTGAATCAGGATAAAAGTCTTTTCAGCTATGTAAAACGTTTTATTCAGGATATTCAATAATCAAAAACATATACTCCCGAGCCAACCTCTACAACCACATTTTCCCCATCCTGCCGCACTCCCAACACCCCATCTCCCCATCTCCCCATCTCCCCCTCACCCAATCTCCCGCTCTCCTGCTCTCCCCCTCTCAAAAGCTCCCCATCCAGCCGCACGCCAGCCAGCGCCGCCCCCGGCAGGCGCACCGTGGCCTGCGTATTCGGGGGAATGGCTACCTCCACCTTCAGTTTACCATCCTTCCGTTCCCAGCCGGACCGAACAGTCCCATAGGGGCTTTCGTGGACAGCCCTGGCAAACGTCAGCGAATCCGTCGGTTCGGGCTGAATGACGATGTGTTTATAGCCGGGGTTTGCCGGGCCGATGGCGATGCCGGCCACACGGCGGTAGAGCCAGTCGCCGATGGCGCCGTAGGCGTAGTGGTTGAAGGAGTTCATACCTACGTTCTGGAAGGTGCTGTCCGGCTTGATGCCGTCCCAGCGCTCCCAGATGGTGGTGGCGCCCATGGTTACGGGGTAGAGCCAGGAGGGGTACTGTTTGCGGAAGAGCAGTTGGTAGGCCAGATCGGTATAGCCGTACTCGGAGAGCACATGGCAGAGGTGGGGCGTGCCCAGGAAGCCCGTAGTGATGTGGCCGTAGCGGCGCACGTTCTCCGCCAGGCGTTCAGCGGCCTGCTCCCGCAGGCCCTCCGGCAGCATATCAAAAGCGAGAGCCAGCACGTAGGCCGTCTGAGTGCCGCTGACAAGGCGGCCGTTGGGCGTCATGTATTCCTGTAGAAAAGCTTTTTTGATATTGCCCAGGAGGTTGGCGTAGTACTGCTCATCTTCCTGTTTTCCCAGCACTGCCGCCGACTTACGCAGGATATCGGTAGAATGAGCGAAAAAGCACTGGGCGATGAGGTATTTGTCGGTCACCGCCGAGCGGCCGTCGTTGTCGTCATCGGGGCGGTAGAACAGCCAGTCGCCGAAATGAAAGCCTGTATTCCAAAGATGGCTGTCGCCGGCCTGCGCCTCCATGTAACCCACCCAGGCCTTCATGCTCTCGTACTGCTGTTCCAGGAAGCGCTCGTCCCCGTAGGCCAGGTAGAGGTTCCAGGGGATGATGGTGGCGGCGTCGGCCCAGCCGGTGGAAGCGACATCGCTTTTTTTCAGTACCTGAGGGATGACGAAAGGAACGGCTCCGTCTTCCCGCTGATCGGCGGCCAGGTCGCCCAGCCATTTGAGGAAGAAGGCCGCCACATCGTAGTTGAAGGCGGCGGTGCGGGAGAATGCCTGGGCGTCACCCGTCCAGCCCAGGCGTTCATCGCGCTGCGGGCAGTCGGTGGGCACGTCGAGGAAGTTGCCCTTCTGGCCCCACTGTATGTTGTGCTGCAACTGGTTGGTGAACGGATCGGAACACTCGAAGCTGCCTGCCTTTTCCATATCGGAATGGATGACAACGGCGGTTATCGACCGGGGCGTCAGCTCGCCCGGCCAGTTTTCCACCTTGACGTAGCGGAAGCCCATGAACGTGAAGTGGGGTTCATACACCTCCTCTCTCCCGCCTTTAAGCGTATATTCCAGGCGGGCTTTGGCGGCGCGCAGGTTGGCGGTATAAAAATTGCCCTCCTTGTCGAGCACCTCGGCGTGGTATACCTTCACCGTATGCCCGGCGGGCCCCTGCAGGCGCAGGCGCACCCAGCCGGTGAGGTTCTGGCCGAAGTCGATCACCCGCTCGCCCTTTGGGGTAGTAAATATCTCCCTGGGCTGGATCTCCTGTATCTCACGTACCGGCACGCCGGCGCCGGCAATGATGTTGTCTTTGGGATAATCGGCAAGCTTCACCGGCTGCCAGCTGGCGGCGTCAAATCCGGGGACGGCCCATCCGGGCTGCTCCCTGCGGGCATCGTACACCTCTCCGTCGTATATGTCCGATTCGCGTATCGGGCCGGTGGCGGCGCGCCATTCCTCATCGCTGGTGATGGTTTCCTTACTTCCGTCGGCGTACTCCACTTCGATCTGCAGCAGCAGGGCCAGCTCGCTGCCGTAGTGGTTGCGCTGGGAGATCCAGCCGATGCGGCCGCGGTACCAGCCGTCGCCCAGGATCAGGCCGATGGCATTTTCTCCGCGCTTCAGCTGGCCGGTGATGTCATAGGCCTGGTACTGCAGGCGCTCTTTGTAGCTCGTCCAGCCCGGCGTGAATACCTGATCCCCGATCTTATCGCCGTTCAGGTAGGCCAGGTAGAGGCCCCTTGAGGTGATGTAGGCGCGGGCGCGGGCCACCTCTTTTTCCAGCCGGAAGGTGCGGCGCAGCAGGGGCGCCGGCTGAGACACAGACTTGTCCTCCTCCCAGGGCACGGTTATCCACCTGGCCTGCCAGCCTTCGGGGCCGCCCAGGCCCATCTCCCACCAGGCGGGGCTGCTCCAGGCGGAAGCCCTTCCCTGCTCGTCCCAGGCGCGTACCTGCCAGTAGTAGCGCCGGCCGACTTCCAAAGATGGGCCGCCGTAAGGAATATAAAGGGATTGCGAGGAAGGTGTGTTCCCACTGTCCCAGATCAGGCCACGCCCTTTCTCCAATGACTTCGGATCGGAAGCCACGCGAAGCTGGTAGGCAGCCTGCATCACGCCCCGCTCCTCCGACTGCAGCTGCCAGCTCAGGCGGGGGTGCTGCTCGTCGATGCCGAGCGGGTTGGCGCGGTGTTCGCAGCTTAAGTTCGATACCATTAAGGATTGGGAAAAAGGAAGGGCGGGAAGGAAAGCCCCAAAGAGGAAAAGAAATAGCGCTCTCATATTTCGTTGGTTTTTCTTTGGAAAGTAGCAGGCTACCAGCATTTTCTTCATCAGCCTATCTGGCATCATCGCTCACCAAAGCGTTTATCACGCCCATAAGGATCGGCCCGGCCTCTTTATCAACCGACATGCTGGTTAGGTATTCCGCATGTTTGACCGGCGGGTCCGGCTCGTAGAACTCCGGCGTGAGGATGTACCCCAGGGCATCCATGCCCAGTCCTATGACGAACTTGGGGCCGTCACCGGCCATCAGCTTTTTGGATTGAAACGAATGGGTGGGCGTCGTTTCTCCGGGATGGGTGATGAATTGAGCGTTGCCGATGGAAAAGAAGGCAACCTCGGTCGTGACGCTATCGGTTATGGCCCGGTTGATCACCCCCATCTGCGCGAGTAGCCTGAAGTTCATATTCGAGACCGGCAAATTGAAGATTCTGCTTTTGAAACTCAGGGAAGTGGATTCCAGCCGGACGGGCTTGCTCAAGGCCTCCTGTATGGCCATTCCCAGTTCCCGGCCCCTTCTGTTTACGCTTTCGAAATTCTTTGGCTCGTACTCGGGCTGCACCCAGCCGCCGACCGCTCCCTGCAGGAACAGGTTGGCCCCGCCCAGGTTTTCATCCAGGTAGGTATACATGGCGGAAACGAAATCCGCCGATACCGCCGTCGACGTGGCATCCATAATGGTGGGGTGGCAGGCAAAATTGCTCAGGGTGGCAACGGATTGGCCTTCCTGATCGAGGAACTGCAGGATGGTAAGGGAGCGGTCCAGGTTCGAGGAATCGGAAATATTATAGACCCACTCCTCTCCGAAGGCGGCCTCTGCGTAAACCGCCCCGGCGGCTTTTCGGTTTTCCCAGGCTGAAACAATGGCGTCTGCCGACTTCCGGACAATTTCTTCCATATAGGAGGAGTCCACCCCCGATGTCATCTGATCCGGCCCCCAGATGCCCACCACATCCGGCCCGGAATGGGTATGCGTGGAAGCCATGACGATATGCGCCGGGTCGAATTCGGAAGCGGGTATCCTCGATGACACCGCTTTCCTGACCTCGAGCAGGGCCGGATACAGCAGGCCTATGCAATCATACGTGAGCAGGGTCAGCGAATTCCCGGGATCGCTCAATACGACGGCCTTGACATACAGCGGGTCATGTACTTCCGTAAAACGCCGGTTGTTCCTGTCGCCGGCAATGAATGCCCCCGTTTCAGGGGTGATAGGCAGGAAGGAAGCGCCAACCATTAATCCTTCGCCCGAAGCTTGTCCTTTACTATGAGCCGCCATTACGAGCATTAAGCTGATGAGTAGAACTATTCTGAGTTGTTTCATACCATTTTGTTTGTGTCCGCCCACTATAAAAGTACAAAAATTCCCCATTAGCTTATTTTTTAACACAACAAAAAATGTTACGATAATTGACTAGTTGAAATAAAATCGTAACTTTGTGTAAAATTCGTAACAATTGAAAATGGCCGCACAACCCGACAACCAGAAGGGCCTCGATATTCTGGACACCGCCCGGCGGCTGTTCTGGAAGCACGGTATCCGGCGCGTCACCGTGGAGGAGATCTGCCGGGAGGCCGGGGCCAGCAAGATGACCTTCTATCGCACTTTCTCCAATAAGATCGAACTGGCCAAGGCCATGCTGCAGCGGCAGTTCGACGAATCGATGGCCGAGTACCGGGCCATCATGTCCGAGGACATACCCTTCGAGGAAAAAGTACAGAAGCAGTTGCTGCTCAAAGTCAAAGGCACGGAGGGCATCAGCGCCGAGCTGGTCCGGGACATTTACTCCAACCAGGAGTGGGGCCTGCGGGAATACATGGAACAGCGTACGGAAGAGGCTCTGAAGGTGATCATGCACGACTATATCGAGGCGCAGAAAAAGGGATGGATCCGCCAGGACATCCGGCCGGATTTTATCCTCTACATCTTTCACCGGATGCAGGACTGGATAACCGACGAGCAACTGCTCGCCTCCTACTCCGATACCCACGAGCTGATCATGGAAGCCGTGCGCTTCTTTTTTTATGGCGTACTGCCGCACGAACAGAAAAGAGATGAGAGATAGGGGGGGCATATTAAGTCGGAAGTGGGAAAGCGGAAGTCGGAACAGCGCCTTGGGGCGCCGGCATTTGGCAATCCGGTGGCGATGGGCAATCCTCCTTTTTGCAGCTACGCTGCAGGCTGGCGCACAGGGCCTCTCAACCGATCCGAAAATGTTGGAAGTTAGCCGGCCCGGAGGGGAAGCCCCCACATTATCTTCCATTTCGCCCTTCCAGGCAGGCTTTTCGGCCCCGGCCTCCTTCCCCATTGCAGAACGCTCCAAGCCTACTTCAAACTTCCTTTTTTTTAAGGAAGGGCTGTTTTTTGCGGTGGAAGCATCTTCAGGCCTATCCTGGCAGCACTCCACTGGAAAAATTCCGCCTTCCGCCCCGTCCCTCAGCCGGGCAAGCTTCCGCCCTTCGCCTTCCGCCTTCCGATTTCCGATTTCCGCCTTCCGATTTCCGCCTTCCGCCTTCCGATTTCCGACTTCGCACTTAAAAAATTTCAGGGGGTATCCCCCGGCGCCCAAAGACACGCTGATCTTCAAAGGCCAGCTCATCTCCTGGGCCAACCTCAACCCCGCCAATGAGCTGCCGGCCTGGCTGGGCGGCCGCTACCTGCCCCAGCTCAACTACAACCGGAACCTGCCCGAGAACCGCCTGTTCGACATCGAGGCCTCGGCCAACCTGTTCGGCAACGTGGGCATTCATCCGTTTGACACGGCCGCCGCCGACGGCGATATCCGCCCCTACCGCCTGTGGGCGCGCTACTCCGCCCCCCAGTTCGAATTCCGGCTCGGCCTGCAGAAGATCAACTTCGGCTCCGCCTCCCTGCTCCGCCCTCTGATGTGGTTCGACCAGGTAGACCCGCGCGACCCCATACAGTTTACCGACGGCGTGTGGGGCGCCCTGGGCCGCTACTACTTCCTCAACAACGCCAACATCTGGCTGTGGGGGCTGTACGGAAACAACAACCTCAAAGGATGGGAATTTGCCGGCACCAGCCGGGGGCAGCCGGAGTTCGGGGGCAGGGTACAATATCCCATTCCTCATGGGGAAGCGGGCTTCTCCTTCCACCGGCGGAAGGCGGACACACGCGGGCTGAACGGTACCGTTCCCGCCTTCGAAGAGGCTCCCGAAAATCGCTTCGGACTGGACCTCAAACTCGACCTCGTGGTCGGCTGTTGGTTGGAAGCTTCCTGGGTAACCAACAACCAGGCCCTGGAAGAATTCACCAACCAGGAACTGATCAATGTGGGCGTCGATTACACCTTCGGCGTCGGCAACGGACTGTACGCTATCTTCGAGCAACTGCTGATCTCCCACGGGCAGGAGGCCTTTTCCTTTGACAATACCACCACCTTGTCGCTGCTGTCGCTCTCCTATCCCATCGGTCTGTTCGACAACCTGGGAGCGATCGTTTACATCGACTGGGCCAACGGCAAAGTGTACAATTTCGTCAACTGGACGATACAGTTCGACCGCACCGCCCTCTACGTGATGGGCTACTGGAACCCGAAAGACAACCGGATACCGACGCAGAACAGCACCCAGAACCTGTACTCAGGAGTAGGGGTGCAATTGTTGTTTTTATTCAACCATTAAGCCAACAACAAACAACAGACAACAGATAACAAACAACATATGGAATCCATCATCCAGATCAAAGGCCTCACCAAGCAATTCCCCGTCGGGGCCGGCAAGTTTACCGCCCTCAGGGACATAAGCCTGGAGTTTCACCGGGGGGAGTTCACCGGTTTCGTGGGGCCGAGCGGTTCGGGCAAGACGACCCTACTGAACATCATCGGCTCCCTCGACACGCCCACGGAAGGGGAGGTGACGGTATTGGGCCGTTCCATCGCCCACCTGACCCACAAGCAGTCGGCCCAATTGCGCAACCAGCACCTGGGGTTTATCTTCCAGACCTACAACCTCTTTCCGGTGTACACCGTCTACGAGAACGTGGAGTTCGCCCTTCTGCTGCAACGCCTGCCGACGGCCGAGCGCCGCAAGGCCGTGCTCGACGCCCTGGAGTGGGTGGGCCTTACCGACAAGATGGATTCCAAACCGGCCCAGCTTTCCGGGGGCGAGGGGCAGCGCGTGGCCATCGCCCGCGCCATGGTGAAACGGCCCGCGATCCTGCTGGCCGACGAACCCACCGCCAACCTGGACTCGAAGAACTCCCACCACATCCTGCAGACCATGAAGCAACTGAATGAGGAATTACAGACCACCTTCCTCTTTGCCACCCACGATGAAAAGGTCATGGGCTACCTCCGCCGCATCATCTCGCTGGAGGACGGCCGGGTGGTGAAGGATGAGGAGATCATTATGGATAAAATAACTGAAGGGTAATAAATAAAACCGATGTTAGCATTCAAACTGGCATTCAAGAACATCTTCGGCGCCGGCTACCGGACGATCCTCAATATCGCCGTGTTGTCCTTCGCCTTCGTCACGATCATCTTTTACAACGGGGTGATCGACGGATGGAACCAGCAGGCGCGCCGGGATACCATCGAATGGGAGATCGGGCAGGGCCAGCTCTGGCACCCCTCCTATGACCCGCTCGACTATTTCTCTTACCAGGACGCCCACGGCCCCATACCGGAAGGAATGAGGGAAGAGGTGTCTGCCGGCAGGCTTACCCCCATCCTCATAGCCCAGGCATCGGCCTTTCCGCAGGGGCGCATGCAGGGAGTGCTGCTGAAAGGCATCCCGCCCGGGCAGGCCATTCTGAAAATCCCTACGCACGAACTCGAAGCGCAGGACGGGCAGGTCCCCGCCCTTATTGGCAAGCGCATGGCGCAGTCCATCAAGATGAAAGAAGACGATCGGCTGCTGCTGCGCTGGCGGGACAAGAACGGCGCCTTCGACGCCCTGGAAGTAACTATCGCCGGGGTCTTCGACTGCAACGTGCCCACCATCGACGGCGGCCAGGTGTGGCTGCCCCTGGCACAGCTGCAGGAGATGCTGGGCATGCCCGGCGAGGCCACCCTGCTGGTGGCGGGCGAGGGCTTCACACCCACCGGCAATACAGGCTGGGCATTCAAAGATCACGACTACCTGCTGGCCGACCTGAACAAGATCATCCAGTCCAAAAAAGGCGGCTCGGGAGTGATCTACGGGCTGCTGCTCATCATCGCCCTGCTGGCCATCTTCGACACGCAGGTGCTGGCCATCTTCCGGCGGCAGAAGGAGATCGGCACCTACATCGCCCTGGGCATGACCCGCTGGCAGGTGGTGGGCATCTTCACGGTGGAAGGCGCCGCCTACAGCATCCTGGCCATCCTGCTGGGCGCCCTGTACGGAGGGCCGCTCCTGTGGTATCTCGGCAAGGTGGGCTGGGCCATGCCCTCCGGCAGCCAGGACATGGGCATCTCCATCGCCGAGAAGATCTACCCGGTGTACGGCGCCGGGCTCATTATTACGACCGTACTGCTGGTGGTCGTCTCCGCCACCATCGTCAGCTTTCTGCCGGCAAGGAAGATTGCCCGGCTCAATCCAACGGACGCTTTAAAAGGTAAGATCCAATAGATTGAATTCTGGAAATTTCCGCAAGGAAATGCCGTTACCTTGTTAATCCTTGTAAATCTCAGAATCCTGTCCAATGATAAAGTTCTTGATAAAAGGGATACTCAGAGACAAAAACCGGAGCGTGCTTCCGGTAGCGGTCATCTCCATCGGCGTGTTCCTCACCGTTTTGTTCAGCGCCTGGTTCAAGGGCATTCTGGGCGACATGGTGGATGTCAACGCCAATTTCTCCACCGGCCATGTCAAGATCATGACGCGCGCCTACGCCGACAACGTCGACCAGATGCCCAACGACCTGGCATTGGTGGAAGTGGGTCAGCTCATCAGTAACCTGAATGCGGAATTCCCTGCCATGGAGTGGGTGGAGCGCATCCACTTCGGCGGGCTGCTCGACGTGCCCGGCGAAGATGGGGAGACCCGCGCCCAGGGCATGGCCACCGGGCAGGCCATCGACTTTTTCACCCCCGGCAGCCGGGAGCCGGAGCGGATGAACATCCCCTCTTCCATCATAAAGGGCAGCCTGCCCGATGAGCCGGGGGAGGCGCTGATCAGCAATGACTTTGCCGAGCGCTTCGACATCAGGATCGGCGACCCCGTCACTCTATTCGGCTCCACCATGTACGGCGGCATGGCATTTACCAACTTCACGGTGGCGGGCACCGTCCGCTTCGGCATGCGGGCGCTCGACCGGGGCGCCATCCTCATCGACATTACCGACGCCCAGGCCGCCCTCGATATGGCCGATGCGGCCGGGGAGGTGCTGGGTTTCTTCAAGGACGGCAAGTACCACCGGGAGGAGGCCCTGCAGGTGAAAACGGCCTTCAACGCCCGATATGCGGATAACCCCGACGAATTCGCCCCCACGATGCTGCGCCTCAATGACCAGAAGGGGCTGGACGAGTACCTCGGCATGATGGACTACGTAGCCGGCGGCATGACCTTCATCTTCATCCTGGCCATGTCGATCGTACTGTGGAACACCGGCCTGCTGGGTGGGCTGCGGCGCTACAACGAATTCGGCATCCGACTGGCGATGGGGGAAGAGAAGGGGCACATCTACCGCTCTCTGATCATCGAATCGGTGGTAGTCGGCATCATCGGCTCGGTGATCGGCACCCTCCTCGGCCTGGGCGCCGCCTGGTACCTGCAGGAATACGGCCTCAACTTCGGCTCCGCCGTGCAGGGCGGCGGCATGATGATGCCGGAAGTGTTCCGCGCCGACATCGAACCGGAGGCCTTCTACATCGGCTTCATCCCGGGGCTGGTGTCCATGGCGCTGGGCAATGCGCTGTCGGGGATCGGGATCTATAAGCGGCGTACGGCGGTGTTGTTTAAGGAATTGAGCGTTTAACAATTTTTGAGGTGCGATTTTTGATTTTTGAGGTGCGATGTTCTTTACACAGGCTGCCATCGGGATGCGACTCCCGGAAGCCATATCAAAAATCATAAATCACATATCGCAAATCATAAATCACAACCATCAATATGAAAAAGGTTATCATCATAATCCTCC
>JAGFJE010000052.1 GCA_024103175.1 Phaeodactylibacter sp. | reverse complement strand
GCGCTCCATGTCCTCCGGCCACGAGAAATTTTAAAGTAACAAAGTAGTAGTAAATGCCTGGACAATTTTAGTTTCACCTAAGCTGCTTCGAATTCGAGGCGCTTAGGGTAGCTCGGGATCGATTGTTAGATGGTTCCTATGCCTGGCCTAACCGGGGATTCGGCAAGATGAAGGTGTGGCTGGATTTCAGCGATTATCAATAAAGAACACCAATTTCCACCTTCCGGGAGTAAAAACCCGATCATCAAACCCTGCGCCGAACACCCCGGGCGTGCCCGCCCTGAAAAACAAAACCCGCCTCCGGGATACTACCGGAAAGCGGGTTTTGTTTTTCAGGGCAAACAAACCTTACGCGATGGTGATGTCCTTGTTCAGGTAGACGTCCTGTATCGCGTTGAGCAGTTCCACGCCGTCTTTCATGGGCTTCTGGAAAGCCTTGCGGCCGGAGATGAGGCCCATGCCGCCGGCCCGCTTGTTGATGATGGCGGTGCGCACGGCCTGCGCCAGGTCGTTCTTGCCCGAAGCGCCGCCCGAGTTGATCAGGCCGGCCCGGCCCATGTAGCAGTTGACGACCTGATAGCGGGTCAGGTCGATGGGGTGGCCGGTGGTCAGTTCGGAGTACACCTTGTCGTGGGTTTTGGCGAACTTGACCGCCTTGAAGCCGCCGTTGTTCTCTGGCTGCTTCTGCTTGACGATGTCGGCCTCGATGGTGGCCGCCAGGTGGTTGGCCTGACCGGTAAGATCGGCCGCCACGTGATAGTCCGTGCCGTTCGAAAAGGCCGGGTTGCGCAGGTAGGCCCACAGGATGGTCGCCAGGCCCAGTTCGTGAGCGTACTGGAAGGCTTCGCTGACCTCCTGGATCTGCCGGCTGCTCTCTTCACTGCCGTAATAAATGGTGGCGCCCACGGCAACGGCCCCCATATCGAATGCCTGTTCGATGCTGGCGAACAGGATCTGGTCGTACTTGTTGGGGTAGGTCATCAACTCATTGTGGTTGATCTTCAGAATGAAGGGGATCTTGTGGGCGTATTTCCGGGAAACGGCGCCCAGCACGCCCAGGGTGGAAGCTACCCCATTGCATCCGCCTTCGATGGCCAGCTTAACGATATTCTCCGGGTCGAAATAGATGGGGTTGGGGGCGAATGAAGCCCCGGCAGTATGCTCTATGCCCTGGTCTACGGGAAGGATGGAGATGTACCCCGACCCACCCAGCCGGCCGGCATTGAAAAGCGCCTGCATATTGCGCATTACGACAGGAGAGCGGTCGGAGCCCAGCACAACCCGGTCGACGAAGTCGGGGCCGGGCAAATGCAGCTGTTCTTTGGGAATGGTTTTGGATTTATGCTCGAGCAAATACTGAGCATCATCGCCCAATAGCGATTCCAGGTTGGAAATAGATGCTGTTTGTACACTCATAGGATGAGAAAGTTTTGGTTTATGAACTCATCCCGAAGCAGGCAAAAGCGCTTGCTCCGGGGAAGCTCTGAGAGAAAGGCTAAAATTAAGGAATTCTCAGCAGGGTTGAGATGATATTTATCATGCCCGGGAATGGCTTTTTGTTATTGTGTTTTTGACACTTTCCTTATTATCTTAGAGCTTTTACTAACATTTTTCATTTCAACCCATAAATAGAATGGCAAACATCAATAAGAAAAAAGGCGTCATCGGCATCCTCACCGGCGGAGGCGACGTTCCCGGGCTCAACCCGGCCATCCGCGCCGTCACCATCCGCGCCCTGAGAGAAGGGTATGACGTGATCGGCATCCGCCGCGGATGGGGCGGCATGATCGACATCGTGCGCGATAAGAAGTTCGACAACAGCAACAACTTCCAGTACCTGACCAAAGACGTGGTCAACCGCGCCGGCCGCACCGGCGGCACCTTCCTGCACACCTCCCGCACCCGCCCCAGCCACGTGGCCAAAAGCCAGGTGCCCGAACACCTGCAGGATACCTATAAGGAAGATATGAACAACCTCACCGACGAGGTAATGAAAAACCTGGAGTGGCTCAACATCGACTACCTCATCCCCATCGGGGGGGACGACACCCTCAGCTACGGGGTGCACCTCTACCAGCAGGGTATCAAGGTTGTGGCCATCCCCAAAACGATGGACAACGACGTGCCGGGCACCGACTACTGCATCGGTTTCAGCACCTGTGTGACCCGCACCATCTCCATGGCCAACAACCTGCGGACCGCCGCCGGCTCCCATGAGCGCATCATGGTGCTGGAGGTCTTCGGCCGCTACGCCGGCTTCACCGCCATGCTGCCGGCCATGGCCGGCGCCGCCAACCGCTGTGTGATCCCCGAGCACCCCGTCGATGTCAACCTGATGACCGAACTCCTGGTGGAAGACCGCAACGAAAACCCCAGCAAATACTCCATCCTGCTGATCTCGGAAGGAGCCACCTTCCGGGGCGGGGAGATGGTGTTCGAAGGGGCGGAAAAGGACGCCTACGGCCACGCCAAGCTGGGCGGCATCGGCGACATGGCATCCGCCAAGATCAAGGAGCTGTCGCCCCAGTACAATGACGGCAAACGGTTGAACGTCATCAACCAGAAACTGGGCTACCTCGTGCGCTGCGGCGACCCCGACGCCATCGACTCCATCGTGCCCATGGCCTACGGCAACCTGGCCCTCGACCTCATCCTCAACGGCATCGACGGCCGCCTGGTCATCCTCAAGAACGGCCGCTACGACGACGTGCCCATCAGCGTGGTGACCAGCACCAAGAAGGTGGTGGATGTGAAAAAGTTCTACAATACCGAACGGCTGCGGCCCTTCTACCACAGCTTCGAAATGAAGCCCATGCTGATCATGACCAGCGAGGGATAAGTGTTTGGGCGGCAATGGTGATCGGAGCCGGCGTTGGGCGGGATCACCATTTCCGCCCGGGCTGGCCACGGGCGCTTTGGCGTTGAAGCGGAGCGCCCGGGGTATTGACGAACGGCTGCGGCAGGTTTATCAGGCCGGATCGCTATAGGGATAGACATCCGGATTATTTATCTTTGCCCCAAACCAACCAGCATGCTCGATCTTTTAACGGCGCCCTACCCGCTGAGAAGAAGCACGGCCGGCGAGTGGGCGTACCCCATCGGGGCGGGCGCATTCGTAGCTTTATTCCTCATTGTATTTCAACCCTTTGGCACCCGGGCGTTTCAAAGCGATAATAAATATCTGTTCCTCGCCGGCTACGGGATTGTTATTTCCGGCTCCATTTTGTTGGTCAATAAGCTGCTGCCGCCGCTAATGCCAAAGGCCTTCCAGGAAGAAAGCTGGACGGTAGGCAAGCACATCTTGTTCCTGCTGGGTTCCTTCAGCCTGGTGTTCTTTGCCTGTTACGTATATAAAGATGTATGGCTGGGGCGGCCCATCTCCTGGCGCGGCTTCCTGGGCTTTTACCCGATCGCCCTGTCGGTGGCGGTGTTCCCCCTTACCGGGCTGGTGGTGGGCGACTATATCCGGCAGTTGAAACGCTACTCAAAAGGCGCAGAAGAGGCCAACCGACATTTTCCAAAAAAAGAAAAAGAAAGCGCACCGGCCGGCATCACATTTCCCGACGAGAACGGCAAAACGGCCCTGGAAGCCTCTCCCGGGCAGGTCTGTTTCCTGCAGGCCGCCGACAATTACGTGGAAGTGTACTATGAAGAGGATGGGACAATGGCCCGCAGCCTCATCCGCAATTCGCTCTCGGCCTTCGAAGAGCTGCTCGCCCCCCATGGCTTTCTCCGCTGCCACCGCTCCTTTCTGGTGAACCCGGCCCGGGTGGAGAAAGTGTCCGGGAACGCGCAGGGCTACCGCCTCCACTTCCCGCTGGCCGAACAGCCTGTCCCGGTGGCCAGGAGCCGCAGCGCTGAGATCCTGGAAAAACTTAAATGACCACAGTTCGGGATGCATTCGGGAATATATGGATTCAAAACCCTGATTTTGTTGATGGTTGTTTGTTGATGGTTGTTTGTTGACCGTTGTTTGTTGACGGGAACAATCAACCAACAACTATCCCCTAACTGGCCAGAATAATTGATTTGCAAAGCCACCAATCCCGAACTCACGTTAAGCAGCAATCACCCCGCGGGGCCTGCATTTCGCCCCAAACCCTTACCGTTCGCCACTGCGGCTTGCAGCTCGCCCCATTGTGCTTTACTATCCCCTCCCCTACGTATAGATTTGTACCCGTCAACCAGGCGGTATCGCCACCATTATTTCACCCAAACTTTACGATCATGGAAAAAAGAATTGTCATTGCCCTCCTCACTATTGCAGCTTTCATCCTTTCCCAGAAGGCTGCCGAGTTCATGAAGCTGTTCAGCTGGTACGTGGAAATGGACGGCCAGGCCCGCGGAGTATTCTATAAAATCACCTGGTACATCGCTTTCCCGCTCTTCATTCTGGGGCTGTTTCACGGCTTCCGGAATGCGCAGGAGGCAGCCGGTTTGTCCTTTTCCAAATTCAGGTATGGCCTCAGGGCCGGCCTTATCGGCACGTTGCCCATGTTGCTGGGAACCGGCCTGCTCGCCAATTTCAACCTGACGATCAACCCGTCCGCCATCCTCATCGGCTGCCTGCTGGCGGCCGTCGGCGAGGAGATCCTCTACCGGGCCCTGCTCTTCGGGCAGTTGTTCAGCCATGCCGGTTGGGGCTTTGTCTTTGCCGGGCTGGCCAGCGCCCTGTTCTTTGGAGCAGGCCACCTCTATCAGGGCGACTGCTGGGGTTCGCTGGCGGGGATTTTCCTGGTTACTTTCCTGGGCGGCATGTGGTTCAGCTGGCTGTACGTCGAGTACGGCTACAACCTGTGGGTACCCATGAGCTACCACTTTTTCATGAACCTCTCCTGGGCCGTTTTCGAGGTAGGCGACAACGCGCTGGGCGGCGTCGGGCCGAATATTTTCCGGGCGGCCACCATCGCCCTGTCCATCTGGCTAACCATCCGCCATAAGCGCCGGACGGGCGAAGCCTGGGTGGTAACCGGCAAGCGGTGGTGGAGAGGCGATGCGGTGCAGGTTGCCGCTGAGCATTAAAAGCAGGCGAAGCCGTAAGGCCCCGTATGCACCTGGAAGCCTTTTCCTTTGCTGCCTTGAAGTCAGCAGGAAACTCTTAGCGCCGCGGATTGAAAACTTATATTGTAAACTAACTGGAGTGCGGGCCTCCAGGCCCGCTGAATCGATCATATTCGCGGACTTGGAAGTCCGCGCTCCAGTCCAAAAACATAGAACTTTAACCTGCGGCGCTATGAGTTGCCGGCTGACAGGCCTTCCGACTTCGCACCCGTCTTCGTTGCACTCAGCCGGGTAAACTTCCGACTTCCGACTTCCGATTTCGAAACTACCCTCTCACCCACTCCAGCGCCCGTTCAATGATGGTATCCACGCCGGCCTGCTCGTCCTCCGGCGCCAGGGCGGCTTCGATATCCACCGGCACGCCGAACTCGAGGTGCTCTCCGGAAGGGCTGACGGACTGGGTGGCCGAGAAGCGGTACGTCCAGCCGTTGGGCAGCTCGGCGTAGACGGGCGTGCCGCCGCCGCCGCCGGTGCGGTCGCCGATAAGGATGGCGCCGGGCAATACGCGGGCCATCTGGGCGAAGGTATTGGCGGCGCTGAAAGTGCTGCGGCTGGTGAGCACCGCCACCTTACCCGCATAGCGGCGGCCCTGCCGGGGGGTGATGAGCTGATCCTCCCATTCGGAGAACTCCTCCCTGCCGGGGCCGGTTTTGATGCGGCTGCGGGCGTAAACCAGGGGCTCGGAGGCCAGGCAGGCGGCGATCCTTTTGGCGTTTTGCTCGCTGCCGCCGCCGTTGTCGCGGATGTCGATGATGAGGCCTTTAGATCCATCGGCCAGCGCCAGGAGGGCGTCCAGGTGGGTATCCTCCACCGTATTGGCAAAGGAGCCGTAGTAGACATAGAGGACATCGCCGAGCCGCTGCGCCCGAAACGGGCCTATCTGGTGGAAATCCCGGCCCAGGTAGTGGCGCTCCACGATATTGGCGTTGAAATTGGGCGGGTAATCCAGGAACCACTCCCAGTTGCGGCTCCGGCCGAAGGCGGAGGTGAGGTTGACATGGCCGTCCTCCAGTGTAAAGAGCATCTCCGCCAGCAGGCCGAACAGTTCCCTGTCGCTCATGCCGTTGTGGACGAGGGGGTGATAGGCCGCCCGGACAGCGTCCCAGTCGATGCTCTTTTCCTCAAAGTAACTGTACCGGTTGTTGACGTCTTCCCAGAGGGCGTCGAAGACGGCCGTAGGGGTGGTATCGGGATCGCCGCCCAGTACGGCCTTCTCGCAGGCGCCGGACAGGAGGAGGATCAGGAGGGCAAGGGTGGAAGCCGGAAGTCGGAAGTTTACCCGGCTGAGTGCAACGAAGACGGGCTTGCCTGGCTGAGGGCAGCGAAGAGAGGGCATGTGGCGGAACGGATTCAGGTATCCCAAAAATTGTTGCCTGTCAATAATATCCCACCTCAGGCGGATTACTTTATGAAGAATGCGGCGGTTCATAACTTAGCGGTTAGCGTTAACAAATAGTAGCCCCGGCTCGAGGAAGAACGATGGGCTCCTTCCAGGATGGCCATGTCGTAGCGGTAGGCAAAGCCCAGGGTAGTGCCCGAGCGGAGGGTATAGTGCAGGCTTGGCCAAAGGCCCCAGTTCCAGGCTTTGCCCGGATAGAACAGGCTGGCAGAACGCAGCAATTCCCCGAAACCGGAACCATTGCCGCCCAGCGTCCCGTCCGGCGCATCAGACACATATCCAGACTGCAGGAAAAAGCCGATCAGCTGAAAATGCCCTACGGCCTCCAGGCTCAGGCCGGAGAACGCTCCGGCGAAAGTATACCGGTAGCGCGCCGCCGGGCCGAAGCTGGTGTGGTAATCGAAACGGGGGCTGAAGTTGGCGGCGTCCTCAAAGTCGCGTATGCTCAGCAGGTTGTTGTTCGACCAGCCGAGGTGGAAGCCCCGGGAGGGCTCCTGCTCCGCGTGGTAGAGCGTATAGTTGAAAATGCCCGCCGTGGTGATGCCTGCCCGGGCGCCGAAGCGGTTCTCTACATTACCGGCACTGAGGCCGGCCCACACCTGCTCCGACTTTTTCGCCCCCTCCACCCCGTAGCCGATCATGACGGACGGCAGGGCGCCGCTGTACAGCAGGGAGGAATAAGCCTCATCCCGCTCCGCAAAGTGGAGCAGGCCGGCGGCGATGTGGAGGGCGCGGTTTTTGTGGCCGGGGGCCTCCTGGGCCTTCCCCGAAAGCGGCAGGGCCAGGCAGAGGAGGAACAGATAGATGATGGAACGGGCCCGGACATTGGTGTCGCTTCCATATCGGAGGCGACACTTCTTGTCAATCCGGGCTTGCCCGGGAGGCGTCGCCTCGGCAGGATGTTTTCCTTTAGGATAGGTGATTGCGCGTTTCATGGATATTTTTGGTTTGTCCCTGGCAATAAAACGGGGCAAAGGTGCAGAGGTTTGAGGAAATAGGCCGAGAAAAACGGACTGAATGTATGCAGAGCGGGGCTGAACCGTCGAGAAGAGAGAATGAATGGCGGAAATGTCCGCCCTGCTGTTGTAGTCCCGGCTGTACCAGCTGTTGAGGTGAAAAACATAGGGCTCGCTGTGTTCGCCGAAACCCGTCATCCACACCATATTCATCTCGTTGCCGCCCAGGAAATAATCGGCGGCCGAACGTACGGCGTCCAGGTATTTTTGCTCCCCGGTGAAGTGGTGGGCGGTGGCGGCCCACAGGGTGCGGGGCGCGCTGAAGGAACCCAGGATGTTGGCCTGCTTCTGCGCCGGAGAACTCCAGCGGTAGCCGCGCTCCTTTTCGCTGTAATCAATGAGGCTGGGAGTAAATTCGACGGTAAGATCCCGCCTCACCTGCTTCTGGAATGCCTCGTCCAGCCCGGGATGGCCGGCAGGGATGACAGCGTACAGCAGGTTGGCGAACTCCCGCATGGAGGCGCCGTACCAGCCGGGCATGTTTACTGCTTCGTACACTTCCCTGAAGGTATCCTGCCAGGCTTTTTCTTCGGTGGCCAGATAGAGGGCGGCGGCAGCGTAGCTCCGGGAGGCTTCATCCCCTCCGTGCTGCTCCGCCCAGGCATAGGCCTGTTTCGCCTCTGCTATCCAACCGGCAATGGTTTCGGAGCGCACCGCCCCTCCTATCCCTCTGAACCGTTGCAGGCAGCGCGCATAGCGGGCGGCCAGGCCGGCATAGTCGAAAGTACTGGCGGGGTTTTCCCCGGTCACCGCCACATCGCGGGTATCCATCCAGGAGGGCAGGCTTTCAAAACCTCCTTCCCGCCCTACGTAGCCCGGCACGCCTCCCGTGCCCAGCCCCTGATCCATCAATGCGTGGCGGGCGCGGCGCAGGAAGCACACCAGCCAGCCGGCTTCGTCGAGCAGGTCGGGCAGGCCGTTCTCGCCCTCGTTGATCCAGTCCGTTTCCGGATCGTTCTTGTAACGGTTGCTGACATCTCCGTCCCGGAAGTATTCCGCCCGCATATCGTACAGGTGCAACAGGGTGGCCGGCACGCGCACGTGGTGGGGGTAGTGGTCCCAGTCGCCGGCGTCGTGGTACCAGCCCCAGATGCCGTCGACTTCCTGCTCGAAACGGAAGCTGTCGATCTTGTGTTTGGAGGTGACGAAGGAGGCGTCGTAGTAGAACTTCTGCCTGCCGTTATCGGGATGGTAATCCCGTTCGAATACCCAGCCCGGCTCCACCTCCTTCTCTATGCCCGCCCGCTGGCAGAACAAGGCGTGGGAGGCGACGGCGTAGGCTTCCCGGTAGATGTCCTCCCGGATCTCAAAGGTATAGGAACAGCCAATTCGCTCGACGGAAACGACATATTCGCCGGGCTTTGAAAATGCCGAGAAATCGCACTGCCAGACATCGGCGTTGGTGTAATTTCCGTTGGGGCCGTACTCGTCAATAGCGGATTCCCGCCTGGTTTTGTCCTTCCTTTTGTTGATGGGGCCGGAAAAAACGACGGCGCCGGTAGACTGGTCTATGAGGTGGAATTTCAAAGCGGCATAAGCCTCCAGTTGCAACCCGCCGGCGGTATGTTTCCCGTTGTCGAAATCGCCCATCCAATGGGAGAGGTAGGCGTACTTTCTGGCCTTGGGGCTGAAGCCGTGTTGGTTGACGTGCACCGTTTCGGAACGGAGTTTCTGCTCATCGAAAACGAAGGTGAAGGCGTTCAGGTTATCAGCCAGTTCGCCTACCTGCACGGTGTAGGTATTTCCGGAAACCATGGGCGAAGGCAATTCCAGATAAATGAAGTGATCGCTGAGGTATTTTGGCTCGTTTTCATCGTAAAGGTTGTTGAACTCCGCTCCTTTGGATTTGCGGCCGAGGGCTACCGGATGGCGGGGGGATCGGTAGGATGGGTCGTCCGGGCTGGTGAGGGAATAGGAAGAAAGGGCCATAGCCTTTTTGATATCCAGCAAGCGGTAATACGACCTGATCCCGCTGTAACGATCCTCGCCCATGCCCTGGTAGTCCAGGTGCCCTTCGTCAAAGTGGAGCTGAAGAATATTGTCGGTGACGGGCAGGATGCGAATGAGGTCCGCGCCGGACAGGAGGGTGGCAAACCATAAAATGAGGAGGGGGGGAAGGCAGCATTTCTTCATATCAATCCAGGTTTATTAACCCAAGAAAGCGGCCTTCCCCCGCAACCAGGTCCATTATTTTGCAGAATTGGCCTCTTATTTTGCCGGAGGGCTTAGCGCCAGCCGAAATCCCATATCTGTGAAGCGGCTCCCCGGCGGGTTGTAGTGGCGGTAGGAGCACCGGCACTTCTGGGCTTCGAGGTACCAGGAACCGCCGCGCAGCACGCGGAACGTGCCCTCCGCCGGCCCCTGCGGATTTTCCACGAGGCCCTGCTTTTTGCACTCCTCGTAGTAGCTGCCGCTGTACCAGTCCTGGCACCATTCCAGTACATTGCCGCTCATGCCGTAGAGGCCGAGTTCATTGGGCTTTTTCTGGCCCACCGTTTTGTCTTCGCCGTTACTGTTCCTCACGTACCAGCCTACCTCATCCAGATCGTTGCCGCCGGCGTAGAGGTAACCGTGCCCCTGCCGCCCGCCGCGGGCGGCGTACTCCCATTCCGCTTCTGTAGGCAGCCGGTAAGTTTTGCCGGTGGCCTCATTGAGCTTTTGGATAAAGGATTGTGCATCTTCCCAGGACACCATCTCTACCGGATGCTCATGGTTCTCCGCCGAAGCGGAAGCATCCTCCCCCATGACGGCCGCCCAGAGGGCCTGCACGACGGGGTATCGTCCAATGTAAAAACTGTCCAGTTTTACTTCATGGACGGGTTGCTCATCGTAGTAAGCCTCTTCATCGGCGCCGCCCATATGGAAGGTTCCTCCTTCCACGCAGATCATTTCGAAGGTAATACCGTCGGGCAACTTTTCGGTGAGGGCGCGGGAGGTAGTTTCTTTATGGCTTTTCAATTGTCTGATGTTTTGGCTTGCCGCTGAAAGATAAGGAAAGTTTGTGGTAAGAAGCTGTCCCAAAAGCATAGTGATTTTTATGACGTCAAGAAAGACTTGACAAGTTTCCCGGCAGGCGCCCCGCTGAAAACTTGTCAAGTCTAACCTTAAGCGAAATTAATTTAACACATTACTTACTGTCACTGGACTTTGGACGTGCAGCCATTTTAAGTCGGAAGTGGGACCGTCTGGTCAGCCGGTTAAAAAGTCGGAAGTCGGAATTTGGGTCAGAATGGGCGCTCAACGCCTTCTTTTACTCCGTCAGTCGCTTCGCTCGTGTCCGCCTTCCGCCTTCCGATTTCCGCCTTCGACGTCGGTACGTCCAAAGTCCAGTTACTGTCATTTCACAATCTCCCGGATGGGCGCATCCTGCCCCGTCATCTCCCAGTGCCCGAGCGCGATCGGTATGTTGCCCATGGCATTCAGCCGGTCGAAGAAATCTTTGATGCGGAAAGGCTCTTTCCGGGATTCCTTCATCCGGGCGAATTCCGCCAGGGCATTCTCCACCAGGTATTTGCCGGTGATGTAACTCGTGCCGTATCCCGGCTGGCGTAAGTAGAGGTGCTGCTCGAACAGGAGCAGTTCCTTTTCGGTTTTCATCCACCCGCGAGGGGTGTACTCCGAGTGGATGCCGCCGGCCTCCTCCATCGTCATCTCATTGGCGTGGGCGTAGAGGGAGCCCAGCCCGCGGGCGGCGCGCTGGGCGATCAGGATGTAAACGATTTCCCGCACCCGGGGGTCGTCGTCGTACAGGCCCGCCTGCATGAACATCTCCTCCACAGCGGTCGCCACCCCTTCGTTGCGGGAGTCGAAGATATTGTAGAGCAACGGCTCGCGGCGAATGGGGCTGGCGTGCGGCTCGTTGTCCATCCGCGCCAGCTCGAACCAGTGGTAGAAATGGGAGTAGAGCGGCCGGGGGTCGTAATGGGCGGTGATCCAGAAGAAGTGGCGCGTCTCCTCGGGGACGTACTCCCCCAGGTGGGCCCACAGGGCCGGCTCGAAATATTCTTTAACGGGCACTATTTCGTCCTGCTCCAGAAAGTTCATCAGGCTTTGTGCCGATCGTTCCGCCAGGGCGGCATAGGCTTCCGGCGAACCGGCAGCAACGAGCTCCGGCAGGTTGCGGTTGCGGTGTTCTTCCAGTTTCAGGGCGGCCCAGGCGCGGGCCAGCTCCCGCTTCAGGAGCATCACTTCGTCTTCCCAGGTGAGGGGCACGAGGTGCACATTCTGAAGGTACCAGGTGTAATTCTCTTTGCCAATGCCGGAAGGGCCTGTCTTGGTTTTGGCTTCCGCTTCCAGCCAGGCGGCCAGATCATCGGTGGAAGCGATGGCGGCCTCGATCGCCGCCACCAGGGCGGCGTCCTCTCCGACGCCCGGCTGCTCCAGGATCGCCTTCAGATCCCCACTCTGCCGGCGGATGTCCCGGATGCCGGCGATCCAGAGATCGCGGGCATTGCCGGTAAGGTTGAGCTTTGCCTGGGCGTTCAGCGGAGGGATCACCCCAAGGTCGTCCAGCAGCCGTTCTCTTTCGGATGGGCTCAGGGGGAAGGAGTATGTCCAGATCTCCGTCGTCCGGTGGTGGGTGGGGCCTTCGTGGGCGGGCACGTCGGAACGAGCCGTCCAGAGGGATTTGTAGAAGGCCGGGTCGCGCGCCCAGGGCTGCAGCACGCGCTGGTTGAAGCCGTAGCCGTTCATTTCCGCCCAGATGATGTGCCAGTCTACCTGCTGCGCCACCGGCCAGCCGGCAGTGTCGATGGCCAGCAGGCGAGCCCGCAGTTTTTCAAAGGCCGGCCGTCGCTTTTCAAAGGTTTCGGCCGTGTAATCGGGAGCGCCGTCGCGGAGGGGCGGGGCTTCAAAGGCCCGCCATTCTTTGAAGAGGGCTAAGAGTTCCGGGTAAGTGCCGGCAGCAGCGGATGGTGCTTGGCCGGCCCCAGCCAGGCTGCTGAGCAACAACGAGAAAAAGAATAACCAATGGAAAATGCGATTCATTGAAATTTTGATTGTGTGGACAAGATAAGCAATCAACAGCAGCTCAACCCGCTCAATCACCCTCATCCGAAGCGGGAACCAGCCTGGCCGTCAGGTCCGGCTCCGCCATGTCCTTATCGAGTGGGAACATCGGCCTTTGTATCCGTCGGTAGTCGAGGCGTTCCAGGTCCTGGTCCACCCCGCCGGGAGTCAGGGCCATGATCCAGTCCGCCCGCATGTCGTACAGTTCCGGCACCAGGTAGCCGATCTTGACCACCACGATATCCGTTTCCCGGGGGTTGAGGCCCAGGCGGGTGAAATCGGCCTCGTGGTGGTAGGGCTTGCGCTTTTTGGTGACGATGACGTGCACGCTGCCCACCTTGACCACCACCTCCGTCTCGGCGTGGACATCCCCGTGTTCTATGGCCTCCACTTTCCCCGATAGCTTTATCGGAGGCGCATAGCGATCGTCAACGGCGGCGCCGGCGTAGGCATCCACCGTCCCACCAACGCCGGCCTCAACGGCCTTTTCCACCAGTTCCGGCCCGGGCAGGGAGGCGTAGATCAGGGAAGGGCCGGCCTCGGTTTGGAATTCGGGGCGGGCGAGGATCTCCCGCAGCGTCCAGGTCACGTCGCCGGCGCCCCCGGCGGTGGGGTTGTCGCCCATATCGCTGATCATAAAGGGGCGCTTATCGCTGGCGATGGCCTTGTCGAGGCACTCTTTAAGCGGAGCGGTGGGGGCCACAAATTCAAATTCATTCCGCACTTCCCAGAAGCTCCGGGCCAGATCCTCGGCGGTGCGGGTTACGGATTCCTTATCATCTCCCGTCACCATCACCACGGCGTGGTTGCGGGGCTCGTCGGCCCAGGCGTAGCCCACCCAGATGGCGGCGTCGATGACGCCTTCCTGTTGTGCCGCCGGGGCGACTTTGGCGTACAGGCTCTTCCCCGGCTCGATGCGGGTGCTCGTTTTTTCTCCCGGCAGCAGGATGGGCACCGGTATCCAGGCCTTATAAGCCGGTTTGCCCTTTCCGCTTTCGAGCCTGTCCAGCAGGTTATCCACCGCGCGCTTCTTCGATTCCATGGCGTCTTCGTGAGGCGCCAGGCGGTAGCAGGTGATCAGGTCGGTATGTTGCGCCAGCCTTGGGGAAACGTTGCCGTGCAGGTCCATACAGGTGGAGATGACGGGCTCCTTGCCGATGACTTCCCGGATGCGGAGGATGAAGTCCCCTTCCGGGTCGTCCAGCCCGACTATGCTCATCGCCCCGTGGATGTCGAAAAAGAGGCCGTCGTAGGGGCCGTTCTCCCGCAGCATATCCAGCGTCTTTCCCACCAGGGACTCGTAGGCCTCCCGGGTGACGATGCCGCCGGGCAGGGCGTGGCCCCTCAGCGTCGGGATCCATTCCGCCCGCTTCCGGGCCAGGGAGTCCGGCGCAAAGAACGGGTAGATCGAAAAGACATCCTCGCCCGTTTTGGCATGAAAGGCCTCCTCGTGGGTCTGGGCCGGCGAAAAGGTACTGGACTCAATAGCCAGGCCGGCGATGGCAATGCGGGGAAGATCGGCTGCCTGCTTTTCGGCCGGTTGGCCGCAGCCTGTCGCCAG
Organism: Phaeodactylibacter sp.; assembly: GCA_024103175.1. Lineage (GTDB taxonomy): Bacteria > Bacteroidota > Bacteroidia > Chitinophagales > Saprospiraceae > JACJXW01. The sequence continues at coordinate 14,689 of JAGFJE010000052.1, read as the reverse complement.
AAGTAGTAGTGCCAACCCAAGTGCGACTGGTAGAACCAAAACTCGGCAGTCCGGTATTCGGTGGTTCGACGTTCGCTTGCCCGAGAATAGCTCCCGCATGCGCGAACACCGAATAGCGAACACCGAACAGCAGTTGGGGACTACACGTCGAACTTGGGCTAAGATGGAAAGTACAGGCTTCATATCTGGAATTCGTTTTGGGAACGGATCGGGCGATCCGCCGGTTAGTTGGGTAAACCAAAAGTACGCAGAAAAATGGGATGGGTCAAAGATGCCCTGAAACAACTGAAGGAAAATGGAGTTTGCCAGGTCCGCCCCTACGGCGGCTCCATGCGGGGCCGGATCGAAAGCGGCCAGCTGGTGACCATACACCAGGCCCGGGGCGAGGAAGTGCAGGTCGACGACGCTGTTTTCGTCCGCTGGAAGAACAACTACCTCCTCCACCTGGTGAAGGATAAGGATGATGGCCGGATACTGATCGGCAACAACCTGGGCAAGGCCAACGGATGGATCGGGAATGAAGATGTGATCGGGAAGGTGGTGGCGGTGGAGGATTAGAGGTCATTCCATCTTTTCGATCAGATCCAGGAGGCCTTCTTCGATCCGGTTGATTTGCATGTTGTAGTCATTAATGTGAATGCGGCCGTTTTTCCATTCTTTTGTTACTTTTTCATACTGGCTGCTCAGTAGGGTGATCTCATCTCTCCGTTCACTATCCTGGCGCTTCTCGGATTCTTCCCGGGCCAATCTGACCGCTTCCCTTATTTCCCCCTTTGCTACTAGCCCTCTGATCTTGCTTTTGATGTTATTTTCTGTATCTCTTTGTATGTTTCTTTCCAGATCCTTCCCGTAACCCTCTGCTTCCAGCCATTTGCGGAAGAAAGCGTTGGCGATCCTGTAATTATCGCCTTCCCGGAAGACCATCCCCAATTTTTCCAGCGTATTCAAATGCCAGTTGGCCTTTTCAGAATGAAACTCAAGGAGAAGATGCAGTTCGGATGCGGTACAATGGCCTTTCTGGGCAATCCGGCCAACGATCTTTCGTTCGGTATCAGAAAGGTTATTATAATCGTTCAGGAAGAAACTGGCTAATTGGCCGGTTACAACGAGGTCTGAATCATTAATGGGGCGGAGCCTTCCTTCCGGTTGAAAGAGGAGGCTGCACAAATGCTGGATCAGGAAAGGGTGCTTTCCGGTAGTTGCCAAAATCTCGTCCATAAGCTCAGGATCTACCTGTATCCTGCCTTCGGGGTTATTCACCTGGCAAACCAGGTCTTCCGCCTCTGAATTTGAAAAAATGGGCATATATTCAATATGAAAACCAAGTAAAAAAGAGGAGGTAGCCCATCTAGTGCCTCGATTGTATAACTCGTTGAGCCTATTGGTGCCGGTAATGATCGTTCGAATCCTTTCATGGTCTTGCAAAGCGCTGCGCAGGCACTGTAGGTAATCGTCATTCAGATCCAAAAGGACCTCTGCTTCATCCCAGAGCATCAGAATGTTAAAGCCTAGTTTTTCCGCCGTATCCGCTATGATCTCTATGGCTTCGCAGATATCCTTTTTCTTTCCAAACCTAATGGAATTCAATGCAGGATGTTGGCCCACTTTGCGGCCGATCTCCCTTTCGAGCGCCCGGACCATCCTTTTTAAATCTCCGTTAGGCGCTCTTTGCAGGTTGAGATACAAGGCAACATCTGAGGATTCTTTTTCCAATCGGCGGAGCAGGGAGGTTTTGCCTATCCTACGGTTGCCGAGCAGGCAAATACAACGGTGGTGGGTGTTAAGGAATTCGTTGAGGAGTTCACCGCGCCCATAAAAGTTTCCGTTTCTGGCGAAATCTCCCACTACATAGGGGGTTCTCATTCGTTTAGCCGCTTTAGCCATTGTTGAAATAAATAAGTCAATCTGAGTTGGTTTTCCTCCGAAGAGGACGTCAGGTTGTATAATTCCTCTTTTGTAAAATGCTGTTCGTACCCCTTCAACTCCATTTCCCCTTCAAGGGAAGCTTTCTCCAGGAGAAACTGCTTTTGGCCCGGATCAAACTGCTTCCACTGATCGGAGAATTCGCTACTCTTCTCTTCAAGGGCATTCCGAAAGGCGGCCGATACATCATCTATAGAAATGGCCAGGTCCTTCTCCGGAATCACTTCTCTTTCCGTTTTCTGAATTTCGTACTTTACTCTATTCAACATGTTGTCTACGGCTTTGGAGCAAAGCCACTGAATTTCCTGAGGTTTGAGGTCGCTGAATGTTAAAATGGCTTCCAGGGCGTCTTCATCATATTTGTAATAACCCAATACCGGCTCGATCACCAGGCGCCGGGCGGAATCAACGGACAGCGGCCTGATCTCAATTTCATTCATCATATTGTACCAGGGGCTGGTCTGGGCCCGCCGAACCCGTTGTATATTGACCCCGGACATCACCATTTTCAACTGCCCGCCGGTCGGTGTTTGAAAAATGCCCCGGAATCGGTTGTGGAGCCCTTGCCCGTATTTCACAAACTGATCCATTTCATCCAGTAACAGCACAATTCGAATTATTCTGCCCGGATACTGGGTCCTTAAATGGTCCAGGATGACTTCCAGGTCATCCTCAAAGTCCTGGTCATTGTAGGGTAATCCATTCCTATACCGCAGCTTCAATTCTCCCGGTTTAGATAAAGAATCAGCAATTTGCCCCATCAGGAAGTGAAAGAAGTCCTCGGCCAGCCGGCCCTGCAGGTTGGCATATATGGGAAAGAATACGTATACCTTATCTTCCTGAGAAGGGAATTCAAGGTGGAATCGTATCTGGTGCAATAAAGAAGTTTTACCGATCCGGCGCTCCCCAAAAACGATATAGTGGTTGTTGTGAATACCGTTCAGGATCTGCTGAATGATGGTTTCCCTGCCAAAAAACTTTTGGGGGTCGCTAATGGGAGGCCCCACCGTGTAAGGATTTAATTCCCTGTAAAATGCGCTGATCTTCTGGCGCCTTTGGATGACCTGAGTAAGTGCATTTTGAATGGCCACGGCGGCCTGCTGCCCAAAAAGCCGGAACAGGGTTCGCTCATTTTCAGAAAAAATGTGGTCTTTAAAATAATTGATAAATAAAACACCGACCGGGTTGTGGTCAAAAATGAGGGGGATGTTGGCCCGGGCGTAAGAAATTTTCCCATGGATGATTACCGGAGATTCTTTAGCAGATCCTTTCTTGTTTTTGAACGTAGCTTTCCGTTTTTTGATGATCTCACTGGAGGCGCCTTCCGGCCCGGGAGGATGGATCTTTTCTTTGCCCCAGCCGGCTCGGATCCCTTCCTCAAATTTATTGATCGAGGAATTGAATGGAATAATGGTGGCGCTGTCCGCTTCGAATAGCTCGACGACGGTCTCAGCAATGAACTGCAGCACCGAATTCAGGCCATCCTCAGACCTTACCTGTATGGTGCTGGCCCGGATGCCGGCATCGTGGAGCTTTTCCAGTTGCCGGGCTCTTTTTATCAGGTCTTCATTTAGCCGGGCATTGTTAATGGCGCTGGCCGCCTGGTTGGCAAACAGCGTCAGGAGCTTTTCGTCTTTCTCCTGATAGAATCCGGGTTGCCGGTGATCGAGGGTCATCAAACCAACCGTTTCATTCTGAAACATCAGGGGAACGCCTGCCCAGGATTCGACATCCCTGGTTTGCGCAATTTCCTTATCCCAGAGCCGGCTTCCCCGGGCATTACTCAGGATGATCGGTTTCCCGGATTGAACAACATGCCGGATCAATTTGTCCTTGTTGACGGGCCCAAGAAGTTCCAGGTTAATATCATTTTTGTCAAACCCCCGAAAAGAAAGCAGTTCCCTTTTCCGGTCCGGGTGGATCAACTGAATGGTGGCCTTGTGATATTCCATCACATTGCCGAGTTCCCTCAGGATGATATTGCCCGCCTCCTTAAGGTCTCGCTGGCTCGCAATATTCAGGCCGGTATTATACAGCGCGTCAAGTTCCTTGTACAATTGCGCATTGTGAATAGCCAGGGCGGCTTGTTGCCCCAACCGCTCGAGTACGCCCTGGTCTTCTTTGGAAAACCGTTTTTTTTCCATCCCCGAAAAAACGACCAGCACCCCAATCACCTTTTCCGCCCGGAGAAGAGGCACACCGATAATCGCCGAGAAATACGGCGCCAGGGAATCGATCCTTCCCTCCCACCGCGAATAATCGTCCAGGATCTTCGCCCGCCCGCTTTGAAAGATATAGCCAGACAGGCCTTCTCCAAAATTGATGGCCATGCCTAAAGGAAGGGCCTCCTCTTCTATGCCAACTACCGCTTCCAGTTTCAGTTTTTGCTGGCCCTGTACCGGAAGGTAAATAGCCCCTCCCTTGCCTTTAAGCAAGGTTCGGGCAGCTTCCACGATCTTCCGGAGCCGGCTGTTCAGGTCTTGTTGCCCGACGATGTCCAATGCCGACTGATGAATGGCTTCCAGCTCCTTCTTCTGCCGCTGGGCTTCCACGTACAATTGGTTTTTCCGGATCAGAGCAGCCACCTGGTTGGCATAAATGCTCACACTTTGTATGTCCAGGCTGGAAAAATGATGCGGAGCACGGAAATTAATGTACAACACGCCAACCTCCTGTTCATCCGGTTCCTGGTTTTCATATCTTTCGGAAGCAAATAAGGATATGCCAATAAAGGCCTTTATGGATTCCCGCTTAATAAATTTAGCCTCCCGGACCCTTTCTATTATCGTGTTGCCTTCCTCATCGGTGATAGCATGAAAACCAACCCTGGCCAGGCCCATTTCGACATCGTCCACGATGATCATCCGGTATTTGCGGACCAGAGCGGTTAGCCCTTCCTTTCGGGCTTTATCGGCATAATCTTTTTCTGTGTTCAGCAACCCGGCTGAAACAATAGCTTCCTTCTGGTAAAAGGATCTCTTGACCGGGTCATAGGGATACAATACCGCACAATCTGCCTTGGTAATGTCGGCGGCTATCTCCACTATCTGTTTCAAAAGCTGTTTGGTGTTTTCAAATTCGACGGCCAGCTTTTCATTGATCTCCGCCAGCTGTTGCATAGCCGTTACCCGCTTTTGCTGCTGAAAAGCTATGGCGGCCTGGTCGGCAAAGGTTTGAATGAAAGCTGCATCGCGCCGGCTGAATTTTCCCACCGTCGAGCTGTACAAGCTTAAAACTCCGATGCGTTCGCCATCTCGCCCCAACAGGGGAACGGCCATGAAGGAACGCCAGCTGTATTTCCTGGCGGCATCAATCAAATAAAAGTGTGGTTCTTCTGTATCGTTGACCAGGTCCCGCTTTATTATCGGGCGCCTTTCGTGCAGGGCGTGGGCATTAATACAACTCCCGACGCCTGCCGGAAGCCGGTTTTCCAGATAATCTTCATCGACGCTGCTTTTGTTGGCCACAATGCGCAACCAGCGGTCACCTTCTTCTTCCCGGTTGCTCATCATCCAGAGGTTTACATCGGCGCCGGTCAGGCCCCACACTGCCCCCACCACGTAATCGGCCAGTTCCTTAAAATCCGCCGAGCGAAGCGCCAGCTTGCTCAATTCCTGGATATGGTAAGTCAGATTGGTGCCTTTGATAACAACAGTGGCAATAGCCGCCAGCCCGATCAACAGGTCGAGGTCGTCACTGGTAAAATGTTGGGGGAACCGGCTTTTCACCGTCAACACGCCAATGGTGCGTTCTCCCTGCCGAAACGGCACGGCAATCTCCGACCGGACATCAGCGCCGGGTGTTGGCCGGTGTTCAATCATTTCCGGACGCTCTCCCATCTCCTTTACGTCGGGAATGTATCTGGCGACTCCTTCCTTCGCTACCCAACCGGTGATTCCTTCCCCGGGCATCCTCGATGTTTCGAGGTTTTCCCTTTCTATCCCCAGGAATGCCCGGAGTTCCAGCTTGTCGGTTTGCCTGCCCAGCATGTAGATCCATCCGTAATCTGCGCCCACCAATCCCAGCGCCTTGACTAATATGGTCTGGAGAATGATCTCCTCGTCGGTCGTATTGGCCAGGCTCTGGCTGATCTCCTGCACGGCCCGGTTGTTCTGTTTCACACTCAGGTAGCGAATGCCCTCTGCCGCCTGGCGGGCAAAGGCCTTCAGCATTTTTCTGACCCTGCTTTCTTCAATACCTGGCCTCCTGAGAAAGAAGTTCGGTTTTTTGGAATAGTTGTCAATCAGGCCGGTTATCCTGCCATCCTGGATCAAGGGAACAGAAAGCAGGGATGCCCATCCCAACTTCACGGCTTCTTCCCGAAACTGGTAATGGGGCGCCAGGCCGGCGTCTTTCACATCGGAGATAAAAACAGGTTCACCCTCCCGGTAACGGGCACTCCACGATCCGGTATCCTCTATTGTAGCCTGCTCAAGATAATTCTTGTCAATATATCCGGCCCAGCCTGCCACTTTGAATTTCCGGTTTTTCCGGTCCAGGCGCCAGGCCAGGCATACATCCGACTCCAACAGGCCTCGGCTATCTCTGGCTATGTCCTGAAAGGCCTTCTCCAGCTCCGCCAGGTCGTCCAGGATCTTTTTCAGCTCCATAAAATCCAGCGGCCGCTGCAGGCTGGCGTACGCGCCTTCCGCCAGGGCCCGTGCGCCCCCACTGGGCGCCTGGCCAGTAAATACAATGGTTGGCAGGGAAGGAAAACGAGTTCGCAATACTTCCAGCACCCGCTCTCCTGGCATTGAGGGGTCGAGCACATAATCCAGGAGCACGGCAGTATATTGCTCCCAATGCTTTTCCAGGTGAGCGAGCGCCGGCTTCCCATCAGCAAAAGCCCTGACACCATAGCCCTCCACTTCGCACAGGCGGGCGGCAATACCTTCACGCGAATGGATGTCGTCGTCAATTAACAGGATCTTAACCTTTCCCATATGCTTTAGCCCTATTCAAAAGCCGGAAACTCGATCGCAAATGAGCTGCCGGTGAACAATACACTATCCTTGATGTATAACTTTCCTTCCATGAGATCCACCAGGTTACGGCTGATGTACAGGCCGAGCCCTTCCCCGCTTTCCCGGGTAGAATAGCCCAGCTGGAATATCTTTTCCCGCTGTTCATAATGTAACCCCGGCCCTGTATCCAGTACAGTGATCCGGCAGCTGTTCTTCGCCTCGACATAGCTCGTCCTGGCCACCACCCAGCCGCTTTGCAGCAAAGGAAACTGCCCTCCCCTTTCTTCAGCCAACTCCCGAAGCGCAACGGCCTTGCCTTCTATCTGTTGAATGCCGTTCAATATGAGGTTGGCCAGCACCTGCTCCAGCCGGGAGGCAATGGCGCGGGCCGGAGGAATGGTTTCATCCAGGGCCAGGTGAATTTTTACGCTACCCTCCAAAGCCCGTTTGTCCAGCTGCCGTTTGATCTTTTTTACCAATACATTCAGGTCCACCGCTTCAAAATCTCCCTTCGCCAGGCGGGAAAAAGCTTCCGTAAGGCCGGCCATGTCTTCCTGAATGGCGGCGATTCTTTCGGCGGCGTCGGCCGCCTTATCCAGGTTTTCCAGCCGGCTATCCTCCGCAATGTCGGGCCTTCCGGCTTTTTGCAAGGACAGGGAGAGACGGGAGCTTTGGGCCGACAGGCCGGTCAACATGGTTTTCAACTCGTGGACCAGGCTGCCTAAAAGCTCACCGGCAAAAAACCTTTTTTCATACCGCCGCATGAAGTTGAGCAATAGATCGCGTTCCAGGGCCAACTGAATGTAATCGCGGGCCGTACGGATCTTCATGATTTCTTCCGGTTCGAACTTCCTTTTCTCGTCGTTAAGCAAAAACAGTGCGTAGTTGGCAGGAATGTCCGGAATCGCCAGCGGAATGCCCAGGCATTCCGAAAAATCCAGCCCCCTGAAAAAATACCTGAACCGTGGGTCGTTGTCCTGCCGAATGTTGACAGCGTGTAAAAACTCCCTTTTTTCGGCAACGTCCCGGACCGGGCTGTAGTAGAGCTCCGAAAACATAAACCCGGGAATGGCTTTGCCATCGCGGCAACTACTCGCCAGCAGGGACACCTGCTTATTGAGGATGTCCAGATCGACGATCATGAGGTATTTCACCTCGATCTCCGCCCTTAGGCCATCGAGAAGCTGCTGCAGTATCTTATCCAGAGGGCGCCTTACGAGGGCGTCCATTTCCAGTTTTCGAATAAAACTCCCCTTAAGGCCTTCGGTTTCCTCATCCGGGGCGCCTTCCCAATAGCCATGAGCGGCGGCTTCAGCACCAAATAATGCATTCTTTTCCATGCGCCCCTTCCCTTCCTCCTCAAAAATATCCAGTAGAATGTTCCCCTGGTTTTCGTACTGCTCATTCAATTCCTCCAACCACTGGGTAATACTGATTTCCATTTTCCGGCCGGCAGAGTCGAAATGGCTGACCAGGCCCATCACCTGATCCCCCCGGGCGAGCACATCCGAAACCACTTCATCCCGGCAAAGTGGAATATTCTTTGGCCGGATAATAGCGACAATTCCGGGTTCAACCTGAACAAAAGCGCCGAAATGACGAATATGAACCACCTCTCCACGTACTACTTTTCCAACCTGATACCTCCTTTCAATATTCTCCCAGGGATCTGTGAGGCGCCGGACACTAAAAAAAGAAGGGCTTTCATGCTCTTCGCCCGAAAGCTCAACCACATCAATGATCTTTCCCAGCTCAAAAACAGGAGGGGTTGCATGGATGCTTTCGTCCCAACTCAACTCCTGCTTTGGAATGAAACCGTACCGGTTTTCTTCCAATAACTTCACTTTTATCCGTTCAGGTTGAATTTTTTCAATTCTGGCTTTCAAAAAGCGTTCCGAAGGGGTAGGTTTTCCATCTTTTTTCGGCATCCTGGGAATAATTGAAAAAGAACCTCTGGTAATCGACGCATCTATGCACGCATGCCATTACACCACAATTTTGTATTCTGAATTCATTAATATTGGCAAAATATTAATTGGGTAAATTAGCCAGGAGGAAATGTTGGCAAAATGATATATATCAACTATTCAAATGATTAAAGTCACCGCAGGCTTGTATCGGCATGAACCAGGAAGCGGCGGCCTTGCTTTCGCCATCAACCCGGCCGACACCTTCGTCAATCAAAGAAGGCTTAAACAACCGGACGAACAAGCCCCTCCCACTGGCTGTTAAAAAACTACAACTCCCATTAAAAATAAATTATGGATATCAAGAAAAAAGCTAAAGCAGAATTAGAAAGCCGCATACAGAAGGTCGAGAATCTGATCGCTGAAAAAGGCGTGGGCTCTTCCTACCTTTCCAGAGCCAAAAGAGTACAGCGCAACATAAACCTGGCGATCTTCGTGGGCGGCATCATCACCATCGCCGGCCTTACCGCCTGGGCATTGAGTAGCAATAAGGAGGAAGAGAGCTAGGCCACCCGTCTAGCGCTGGACAAAGTCGGAAGCTTGCCCGGAAGAGCCCCGTACTTCAAAGAAGCCGGGGCGAAGACGGGTCGGAACGCGGCCCGTCCTCTCCCGATAGTTTTATCGGGATCGGCCGGGTAAAAAGTCGGAATGACTTTGGACGTTCCGCCACCCTTTGGCTATCAGTAGTGTCCAACATTAGACGGGTAGCCGAGAGCTAAGAGCCTGCTCTCCCTGTATCTGATGATCGATGGAGTACGAATTTTGCAGCGAGCCGGCCAACCGAAAGCTGATCGGGCTGGGCCTGGCTTTGGGCGCCAGCCCGTCCCTGTCCCTGACGGCGAAGACAAAAGAAAAGGAAGACATACAGTATTTCGGAGAAGCCTACCGGGCCTATCAGAAGCGGACGAAGATGTTTATCCCTTTTGTGTTTTAAGGCGCCCTCACTCCCGCCCCAGTTCCTCTGCCCGCCTGGCAATATCCTCATAAACTTTCCTTCCCTGGCTAATAACGGCCAGGACCTCCTGTTTTTGCCCTTCATGATCGAAGAGGCCCTTTTGCTGTACCCACTCCTCCAAACGATCAATGATCCTGATGAATTTCCGGGCCGGCGCCGCCATCCCGGCAGGCCGCCCCTCGAAGTGGATATACACCGGATTGGAGTGGGCGCCTTCGCAACGAGCGGCCAGCCATCCTGAATCATTTAAGGTGACAAGAGTATCCAGGGCGGCGCCGCTGCCGATCACATTGCCGTTATATACCAGCTCTACTCTTTCCTCCCCGATTGGCGACAAAGCATTAGCTTCCACCCTGACATCAGCGGCTCTCTTGCTCAGGCTTATCTCACTGCCGGCCAGCTGCCCGTTCACACTAAAAAACAGCATGGGTCCCCGGGTGATGAAGCTATTGCCCCTTCGCAGGCCCGTTGTCCAGTTCTCCAGGGTGAACTCCTGATCACCCAGATGCGCATAAACCCTGGGAGAGTCCTTGATGGCCCAGTCCGGCCCGGCGGTGGCGGGGATCCGGAAGCCGCAGTTGAGGATGTCGTACCAGACGTCCAGTTGTCCCCCGTTCCCATAGATCTCCGCCACCTGAAGTTTACCCAGGGCAATATCCACCGGCATTTCAAACCCGGTGGACGGCCAGGGTGTTTTGACCTGGCCCACCCCGCGGGTGAAATTACCGAAGTGGGCAGCGATGGTAACCGCCCCCTGTTCCAGCGCCTCGTCGAGGACATGGGCATTGGGAGGATAGTCCGGCCCGCCGAGTTCCCCCAGGGCGCCGGTGCTGATGGGCTGCACCAGGTGGGCTAGCCCAATGAGCGCCAGGTGGCCGTAGGGGTTGTTGCGGAATTCCTCTCCGTAAACAATGAGATGATCCGCAGAACTGAACGCTTCCCGCTTTCCCATCGGGAATTCATTGGCGTAGATAGCATGGGTTTGCCATTCTCCTTTCAGAGTAAGGATGGCCGAAACATGCAGCCCCTCCCCCTCGGAAACCAGGGGCCAGTGCCGGCTGAACTGTACCGGCATACCGGCATCGGTGGTGTGAATATGCGTCTGGCCGCCATACCAGCCCCGCGCCGGCATATCGATCCAGCGCTCCATAACAATTTCAACCACGCCGTTTTCGGGAACATCTGCGGAAAAGGGAAGGTACTCAAAGCCACGATAGGCCCTTACTGTTTTTCCGGCCGGCCCCACCCCCAGGGACACCTGCCCTTTGGCATAGAAATAGGGGCCGGGCTGATATTCCCACAAGGGGGTCTTCCCCCCACTAGCCCGGCTCATCCCGTAAGCAGGGCCCTGAAGCGGGTACCAGTAGAATGCCCCTTCCTCATCCTCCACTTCGATCCGGGCAGCCAACGGCTTACCGGTTTCTTTGTCCTTAATGTTGAATTGAATAAACTGATCGAAAGGCGCCTGGGGTTGAACCGGCAGGCCGGTAGTATCAGGAAGTTTGGCCTGGCTGAGGTACTCCCCCGGAAGGAGCCTGTAAGGTTGTGTTGTCATTGGTATGCCCTGCATCCGGACCACGGCCTCCGCCTGTCTGCCCAGGCTGTCGGTTAGCCGGATGGAGCTGGCGGACACTTCCGGGGCCAGGGGAGAACAAACGACAAAAGTGTAGCGCGAAGCCTGGGGTGCCAGATTGAAATGCTTGTTCCAGAAGAGTATGTTATCACTTCGATCGGCGTTTATGCTGAGACGGGCTTCCCGCCCCGACCGGTTCCTGACCTCTATCAGGATGACTTTCGCATGCTGGGCCTGCACCTCCAGGAGAGGATCGCCCCATTCCACCTGAATGGCATCATCGATACTAAACCGCAGGGCCGGTTCCTCCCGCATGAGATCGGCAAAGTAGGCCCGGCATTCCCGGAGCAATTGTTCCCGTTTGGCGCGGGTGGCACTGATCTGTGCCCGGGCCTTTTCATCATCGATGAGCAAGCCCTGTTCATCGGTCAGTTCCCGGATCTTCCAGGAAGCGGCCCGCAACTCCCGCCAGGTTTCAAAAATGGCGGTAGCCCGGGGATCATCGGCCCTCATGATCTGTATGGCCATGAGGTAGTCGTTCAATTCTTCCAGAACAGGGTCCGTATGCCCGGGATGGGCATGGAGGGCAGAGTGCCCCAGAACGATGAGCAGTATGGGTAAAAAAAAGGCCGGGAAGTTCCTCATAAGCTTTTTCCGAAGATAAGTTAGATTTCCTTTATCCAAATATTTCGAAACTGAACCAGGCTGGAGGCGCCATTCAATTTACCGGTATCGGGATTGATCCCTCCGTGGTGCTGCAAGCCGATCGGGCCCTTTACATTCAACCCGGGGTAGTAGGCATTATCGATTACGATCTGCCCGTTGTTGATGACGGTGATTCGTTCGCCTTTCACGATGATGTCGAATACATTCCAATGGCCGACAGGGTTATCTGCGTTCACTGAAGGTACGGCAGCAGCTCTGACATCTGCGGGGAGGCTTTTGTCATTCCTGACCGACCACAACTCTCCGGAGCCTACGGACCAGCACCAGAGGTTGGCCTGCCCTACCCCCTTTAGGAGGATACCGGAATCGGAGTTGGGCCCGAGCGGTTCAATAATCTTGCCATCCTCGTCTCTGAGGTACTCTCCACTTGGCAATATGGTCGGCAGCGGAAACAAATGGTCGCCGTAACCTTTGAACCGCCACTCGATATGCAGTTCAAAGTTGGTGAATTCTCTTTCCGTCCATAAATTCTTCTCCCCGGCTTCAGAACGGGCGTCGTAGTCGATTACCCCGTCGATCACACTCCAGTGGCCGTTATCCCCTTCGGGCGCCTTCCAACCGGTAAGGTCTTTGCCGTTGAACAGGGAAATAAAACCTCTGTCTTTAAAGAAATTGCCGGTTTGGCCCGAAGTCTGGGCGGAGAGGCTCCATGAAAAGGCCCCTGTTGCCAGAGCGATTAGAAATACTGTATTTTTCATTTTTACGATTTTATGGTTTTGAGAATGTACCTCATTGGGCTTTTTGTTCAACCACATAGGCCACGTAGCCTTTTCACAGTAGAGCACATAGGCAGCGGCTGTTGCAGCCTATGGGTTCCGGCTCATGTGGCCTATATGGTAAACAGGCACTTTTGAATTTCATATCTCCCATCCTTCCCGGCATTTGCGCCGGACAAATTCATTCGCTTCCGGCACATTGGTTACTTTCAGGTTTTTGTTGTCCCATTCCAGGCGCCGGTCCATTCTGATGGCCAGGTTGCCGAGGCAAATCGCTTCCGCAATGGTTTGGGCGTTCGGATAACTGCCGCGGGAGGGCTGTCCGCCACTAAATGAATGGATCATTTCGGTGGTTTGATCAATGAGTGGCGCCTCAGGTATTGGAATGGAAGCTATTTTTTCATCGGCCTTACCGGCTTCATCATACAACGATGGGTTGCCGTATCCGTAATCGGCAAGGATAGCGCCTTTTTCACCTACGAACAAGACGCCTTCCTGAGGCATACCTTTACCTTCTTTTTTAAGGAATGCCGGCGTCCTGGGGCGGATGCCTCCCGAATACCAGAAAACGTCCATCATTTTATCCCCGCCATTTACAGGCACTTCCCATTGCAATGTAGCGGCATGGGGGTAAGAAAGGTTATTCTCAACCCAGAAACTTCTGAAATCTCTTATTTCGCAAGTAAAACTGGCTGAGCCCTCAGCGCTTACGGGCATCCCCAGGTTCAACAGCCGCCAGTCCTTCCAGAAACCGTAGTAGCCCATATCGGCCAGGCATCCACCTCCGAATTCATACCAGCCCCTGAAGACCGTATGTGTATAATCGGGGGAATAAGTGCGGGGAAGCGACGGCCCCAGCCACAGTTCCCAGTCAAAACCATCCGGTATCGGCGGGGTATTTGTCGGCAGGTAGGGAGACCCCTGGGGCCACATGGGGCGATTGGTCCAGCGATGCAGCTCCTTTACTTCCCCGATCAGGCCCCGGCTGATCCACTCTTTTAATACATACAACTCTTTGGGGTCCTGAAAAGCAAATAACTGGGTGGGAATGGCAGTTTGCTTCGCCATTTCACAAACCACCCTGGTCTCGTGCATGAAATTACCCACGGGTTTGTGCGATCCAACCATAACCCCTTTCTTCATGGCGGCGGCGGCCACCGTAGCGTGCAAATGGTCGGGAGTCAAAATAAAAACAGCATCAACGCCTTTCTCTTTCTCCAGCAGTTCCCTGAAATCGGCATAGGCGCTGCAGCCTTTGTATTCTCCTTTGCCTGCATTTTTCGCATAAAACTCATTGATCATCGCGCGGCCTACTTCCCTGCCTCCGGGCGCGCCTTTTTTTTCGCCTTGCGATTTTCCCCACAGGGGATAATCATAACTTTCCCGGTTGGGGTCACAAACCGATACGAATTGTAATTCCGGCCGTTTTAACCAGTCCGGCAGCATCTTCAGCGCCTGCGTACCGCTACCGATCAGGGCAACGTTTATTTTATCGCTCGGCGCAACCCGGCCTGTTCCTCCCAGTACTTCTGCGGGGACGATGGCCAGGCCGGCCCCGGATATGGCGGCGGCCTTAATAAATTCCCGGCGGGTCAGGTCTTTAGTCTTTTTCATATGGACGATATTTTAGAGTTTTAAATATAGCAATACTCGAAGAATAGTGAAGCGCCAGGGGGAAATTGATGTACAAAGCATACCGTCAGCGCCTCAATTGTTCCCGGCATTTCCCTATATTTGCCCCTCTCCAAAGCACATTATTCCTTAACTTTACCCTTCTTTCTACAAACAAATCCAAAACCAATGCCACGTACAATCATCCCTCTGTTACTGTTGCTGACAACAACATTATTTGCCCAGGAAAACCC
>JAGFJE010000020.1 GCA_024103175.1 Phaeodactylibacter sp. | reverse complement strand
ACCCGGCCGATCCCGATAAAACTATCGGGAGAGGACGGGCCTCGTTCCGACCCGTCTTCGCCCCGACTTCTTTGAAGTACGGGGCTCTTCCGGGTAAACTTCCGACTTTGTCCAACGCTAGAATGGTAGCCACAGCGTTTGTTTACGCGCCGGCAACCAGGGGCATATTCGAAGAAGCCGCAGATAAATATCTTCATTTATATCCGAACTAAAAAACCGCTCCCAGCCTTACGTCGCCAGAAACCCCCCATCCACGACAAAATTACTCCCCGTGATCCAGGAGGCCTGATCGCCCAGCAGGTGCAGGGCCGTTTGAGCAATATCCTGAGGCAGGCCGAGGCGTTTCATGGGCAGTTTCCGCGCCGTTTCGTCCAGGATCTCATCGGGGTTGTCGAAGGCCCTGACGGAATCGAGGATCAGCGGGGTGGCGACCTGCGCCGGCGACAGAAGGTTGATCCGGATCTTCGGGCCGTAATCCCGCGCCAGTTGCCGCACCAGGGCGGGCAGGGCGCCTTTGGAGGCGGCGTAGGCGGGGTGGTTGGGGAAGGCGTGGAAAGCCGCTACCGAACCGATGATGAGGATGCTGCCGCCGCCGGTTTTTTGCATTTCCGGGATGGCGTATTTCAGCAGGTAGAATACGGCGTTGAGGTTGGTGGCGATGGTATCGTGCCAGTCGTCGAGGGAAAGGGTGTGCAGTTTGCCGATGCCCAGTTGTCCGGCCGAGAGCACCAGCATGTCCAGGCGGCCGAAGTGCTCCACGGCTGCCAGTACCAGCGCTTCATTGGCCTGGGGCTGTTTGATGTCTCCGGGGATGAACCGCGCGCCGGGGCCCAGCCGCCCTTCTAATTGCCGCCCGCGTTCCTGATCGCGGCCGCTGAGGATAAGGTTGGCGCTCTCGGCGTTAAGGGCCTCGGCAATGCCCCTGCCCATCCCGCTGGTGGCGCCGGTGACGATGGCGGTTTTGTCTTTGAAAAAGCTCATTTCGCTTATGTGGTAATATCAGTAATGCAGTTTTCTGGGGCTTTCCTCCTTCCACATCTCCTCCAACACCTCCGCCACCTCCTCAAACCCCATATTCATCATCATCGAAGCGATAATATAAGGCTTATAGCTCGCCTCTTTATAGGTTTGTATCCGGTATTTCTCAAAAACGGCGGCGGCCACCTCCCCTGTTTCGCAGGACACGCCGCTGATGTCGGCCGGCAGGCAGTGCATGTAGAGGGCTTCGCCGTTCCGGGTGAGCTTCATGCGTTCGGCGGTGCACTCCCAGTCCTTGAAGGTGGCGTTCTGGAGCAGGCACTGCCGCTCCAGTTCCTTCAGGCCGGGCCGGTCATTCCGGTGCAGCAGTTCAGTTCGTTGTTCCATCACCCGGAAGGGCGCCCAGCTTTTGGGATAGACGATGTCGGCATTGCGGAAAGCATCATCCATGGAGTGGGCTACCGTAAAGCTGCTGCCGCTCCGGCCGGCATTGTCCCGCGCCAGGCTGACAACTTCCGGCAACAGCTCGTAGCCTTCCGGATGAGCCAGTACCACTTCCATCCCGAAGCGGGTAAGCAGGCCGATAATGCCCTGAGGCACGGACAGCGGCTTGCCGTAACTGGGCGAGTAGGCCCAGCTCATGGCGATCTTTTTACCACTCAGGGCTTCCAGCGAGCCGAAAGTGTGCCTGAGGTACAGCAGGTCGGCCAGCGACTGGGTGGGGTGGTCGATGTCGCACTGCAGGTTGACCAGGCCGGGGCGTTGCTGCAGGACGCCCTGCCGGAAACCGTCGTCCAGCGCTTCGCCCACCTCCCGCATATAGGCGTTGCCCTCGCCAAGGTAGATGTCGTCCCGGATGCCGATGAAATCGGCCATGAAGGAGATCATATTGGCGGTTTCGCGGACGGTCTCCCCGTGGGCTGCCTGTGATTTTTCCTCGTCGAGCTCGCTGACCTCCAGGCCCAGCAGGTTGGCCGCCGAGGCGAAAGCAAAGCGGGTGCGGGTCGACTGGTCCCGGAAGATGGAGATGGCCAGGCCGGAATCGAAGCAGCGGGTGGAAATGTTGCTTTGGCGCAGCAGTTGCAGGGCTTCCGCCACCAGCAGTACCCGTTCGATGTCGGGCAGTTCTTTCTCCCAGGTGAGCAGGAAGTCTTTGCCGTAGAGGTTTCGGGCATCCGTTTGGCGGATCTGTTTCAACAACTTGATTATTTCTTGTTGCATATGTTTTGTGCTTTTTCTGCAAAGGCCCGGAGGCTGCCACGAAAGCACGAAAGCACAAAATCCGCACAAATTCTACCTGGCCTTGAGGGGCAAAGCCTTTAGTGGAGCTTTGAGTTTTAGTGGTTTAGTGGCAAAAGAAAGAACTATTCTGCAATTAAATACGCATACAGCGCATAGAAAGCCGAGGCTTTCACCAGGTGTTCCACCGGCACTTTTTCATTGGGCGCATGAGCCATCACCTCGTTGCCGGGGCCGAAGCCGATCAGGGGAATGCCGTAGTAGCCGTTGATGGTAACGCCATTGGTGGAGAAGGTCCATTTATCGACTACCGGCTGATGGCCGAAGAGTTCTTTGAAGGCGGTTACTCCCGTTTGCACCACCTGGCTGTCTTCCGGGATCTTCCAGGTGGGGTAGTATTTTTCCATGCCGTACCGGAGGCCGGTGTAGGCCCGTTCCTCGTAGTGGAGCACTTCCACGCTGGCGTCCATATCCTTGACGATCTCCTCGATCTCGACCACTGCCGATTCTTTGGTTTCTCCCCAGGTCAGGCGGCGGTCCAGGTGGAGGCGGGCAAAGTCGG
The DNA here is from genome assembly GCA_024103175.1 of Phaeodactylibacter sp. Lineage (GTDB taxonomy): Bacteria > Bacteroidota > Bacteroidia > Chitinophagales > Saprospiraceae > JACJXW01. The sequence goes on along the minus strand of JAGFJE010000020.1, from coordinate 43,913 downwards.
CCACTGCGCACAGGGAGGGGCTGCCGGAGCGGACCTCGCTGATGGTGATGGTGCCCTTACCGAGGAAGGCGTCGTCCTTGAGGCGTTCGTTGAGCTGCTCGATGGCCAGGGCGGCGCGGGCAGCCATGTAGATGGCGTTCTTGCCCCGCTCGGGGGCGGAGCCGTGGCTGGAGACCCCCCGGAAGCTGACCGCCATCTCCATCCTGCCCCGGTGCCCGCGGTAGATGTTCAGGTTGGTGGGCTCGGTGCTGATGACAAAATCGGGGCGCAGGCCTTCCTCCTCCACCAGGTACTTCCAGCACAGGCCGTCGCAGTCTTCTTCCATTACGCTGCCCACGAAGTAGACGGTTAGGTCCTTATCGAAACCGAGCTCTTTGAGGATGCGGCCGGAAGTGACGAAAGCCGCGACTCCTCCCTCCTGGTCGACCGTACCGCGGCCGTGCACGTAGCCGTCTTTAATCTCTCCGGAGAGCGGGTCAAAAGCCCAGTTGTCGAGCACGCCGAAGTCGACGGTATCCAGGTGGCCGTCAATGGCCAGTATGCGCTCTCCCCTGCCGACCCGGCCGATCACATTGCCCAGGCCGTCGGTGCGCACCTCGTCGAAGCCGGCCTCGTGCATTTGTCTTTTGAGTTCTTCCATCACCTCTTCTTCCTCCCCGCTGAGGGATTTGATCTTCACCAGCCGGGAGAGGTTTTCGGCGGTGTAATCGCGGTACTTTTCGGAGAGTGCTTTGATCTTTTGTGTGAGTTCCTTCATGCGTTTATGTTTTTTTTATGCCGTTATCTGGGTTCCTTTGATCCCTTTGGCAGCCTCCACGAGGCATTCCGGGCGGGTGATGGCCACCCTTTTGCCTCCGTTTTCCAGAAAATACAGCGCCGCCTGCACCTTAGGCAACATGCTGCCGGCGGCGAAGTGCCCCTGCCGTATATATTCCCGCAGTTGAGCGCTGCTGATCTTTCCAAGAGGTTGCTGCTCCGGCCGGCGGTAGTTCAGATAGGCCTGTTCTACTCCGGTAGAGAACAGGAGCAGGTCCGCTTTCAGCTCTACGGCGAGCAGGGCGGAGGCCAGGTCTTTGTCGATCACGGCGTCCACGCCTTCGAATCTACCCGGCCCTTTCTCCACCACCGGGATGCCCCCGCCGCCGCCGGCCACCACCAGGAATCCATTGTCCACCAGGGTTCTGATGGCATTCATTTCGATGATCTCCAGGGGTTGGGGGGAGGGCACGACGCGGCGCAGCCCCCGGCCGGCGTCTTCCACCATGATCCAGTCGGGGTGGGCCTCCTTCAGGCTTTCCTCCTGAGCTGGATCGTAAAAAGCGCCGACCGGCTTGGTAGGATGGGCAAAGGAAGGGTCTTCTTCACTGGCCTTCACCTGGGTGACTACGGTAACCACTTCCCTGGGGATCCCCCGCTTCCGCATTTCATTGCCCAATGCCTGTTGAATGTGGTACCCCAGCGCCCCCTGCGTGTCAGCCACGCAGCTCACCAGGGGCACGTCGTGCAGCCCCTCGTACCGGTAGGCGATCTCCGACCGGGTAAGGATAAACCCCACCTGCGGGCCGTTGCCGTGGGTGAGCACCAGCCGGTAGCCCGCCAAGACGAGCTCCGCCAGGTACACCGCCGTTTCCTGAATGGCCTCGTACTGGTCGGCCACCCGCTGGTGCTGCTCATCCCGGATGATGGAATTGCCGCCGATGGCGATGATGGCGAGGGTATGCATGTTGTTACTAAACCATATTTATGCCCAGGCAGGCTCCCGTTTCTCGATCTCTGCGGTTTGGAGGAAACTTCTGAGTTTGTCTTTTGCAAGAATCGAAACATCATTTCCAAATAACTCCGAAGGTTTCAGGATAAGCGTAACATAAAGGCTTCCGTTAATTTCATAGACTTCCTGTTTCCATCTTTCCTCATGCAGGACAACTAGAGTGACATAAACCTTTTCGTAGGTTACAGGTAATATTGTATTATTAAGCATATTTTCCACATCAAATACATCTATAGCTGATGTAAAGTACTCTGTTGCGATGGTTGTTACCTGGGTTTTCATATTCATTTCATTTTTACACTTTTGTGTCCCGGAGGAATGGGTAAACGCAAGGACTGCGGCCTTTTGAGATTTTCCGGGTGAATGGGATAATCTCTGATCAATTCAATCTCCAGCACCCTGCATTCTTCCCAACTGCCGTTGAAGACAGGAACATACTTTAAATTCATCTGCTGCAGCCAATCAGGCTTATACCTGGTTTCAGGGCTACAACTCATTCCGTACTTCCATACTTCCCCGGCATTAAGATAGTAAACCCCTCTTTTACAAAGATAACACATATACCAACCACTTTCCCGGGCAATTAGCTTGTATGTCTGACATTCTTCCAGCTTCTCCTTCTCCCGCTCCGCTTCATCCTTCCTTTCTGGATGGACCACATAAGAACCGTCTTGCCGCTGTACAACGTAATCCCTCCAGTTGTAGGCAAAGAAGGCTACCAGAAACATCCCGATGATGATCGGTAGATATTGTATAAACGGCGGAGGTAAAGAAGCCTTTTTCTTGTGCGTAGTGTTCTTTTTATAAGAAATCATCGCTTTCTGGCGCTATTTACGTACTAAAAGGCGGTTATTGCGTAGCTTTCGGTAATCAACCGATAAGTTAACCAAAATGGTGATAAAAATAAATTTTAAGTTAATTTTTTCATCATTATGCCCTATTATAAGTTACAACCCGAAACGCAACCCTATGCCCGATACATTCTCGCCCATCTCCCTCCCGCGCCTTCTTCAACTTATCCTCCACGGAGGCCATAAGGGGAGGCTGCTCTATATCCCGGAAGAGCTGTTCTTCATCCCCCGCCCCGATGGCCCGTTTCGCACCCGCCGCTACGGCCAGCTGCTGGACACCCCGCTGGGCGTTGCCGCCGGCCCCCACACCCAACTGGCGCAGAACATCATCGCCGCCTGGCTCTGCGGCGCCCGCTTCATAGAACTCAAGACGGTACAAACGCTGGACGAACTGGCCATCAGCAAACCCTGCATCGACATGCAGGACGAGGGCTACAACTGCGAATGGTCGCAGGAGCTGCGCATCGGCGAAAGTTTCGATGAATACCTCCACGCCTGGATCCTGATCCACGCCCTGCGGCATCAATTCGGATGGGAAGGCGAACCGGGGACGATCTTCAACATGAGCATAGGGTACAACCTGGCCGGCATCCTACAGGACAACGTGCAGGAGTTCCTGGATAAAATGGCGGATTGCAGCGCGGAACTGGAAGAGAAGAAACAGGAACTCAGGGCACTTTTTCCTCAGGCAGAAGAGATCGACATCCCCACCCGCATTTCCGACAACGTCACCCTCTCCACCATGCACGGCTGCCCTCCGGAGGAGATCGAAAAGATCGGCCGCTACCTGATCGAAAAGCGCCGGCTGCACACCACCATCAAGCTCAACCCCACCCTGCTGGGGCCGGAGCGGGTGCGCGATATCCTCAACCGGCAGCTGGGCTACTACGCCGAAGTGCCCGACATCGCTTTCGAGCACGACCTGAAATACCCCGACGCCCTCCAACTGATCGAAAACCTCCGCCGCTGCGCCCGCGAGAACGGCGTCCACTTCGGGCTGAAGCTCACCAATACCCTGGAAGTCACCAACCACAAGGCCGTCTTCGACCCGCAAAAGGAAAAGATGATGTACCTCAGCGGGCGGGCCCTGCACCCGCTGACGGTGCTGCTGGCGCAAAAACTGCAGAACGACTTCGGCGGCGCCCTCGACCTTTCCTTTTCCGGCGGGGCCGACTGCTTCAACTTCCCTTCCCTGATCGCCTCCGGGCTGGGGCCGGTAACGGTGTGCTCCGACCTCCTCAAGCCGGGGGGCTACGGCCGCCTCCGCCAGTACCTGGACAATCTGTCGGCCGCCTTCGCCGAAGCGGGCGCCGGGAACACCGAAAGCTTCATCCGCCACCGGGCGGGGCTCAAAGCAGCCACTGTGGAGGAAGCCGCCCGGCACAACCTCAATGAATACGCCGGGCGCGTCCTGGAGGAGAAGGCCTACCGCAAGCACCCCTTCCTGGAGCCCGACATCAAATCGGATCGGAAGCTGAACGATTTCGACTGCATACAGGCGCCCTGCGTGGAGGCCTGCCCCGCCGGACAGGACATTCCGGGCTATATGCATTACGCGGCTCAGGGTGAATGGGATAAAGCCCTGGAGGTAGTCCTGGACACCAACCCCTTCCCCAATGTGCTGGGCCTGGTTTGCGACCACCTCTGCCAACCCAGCTGCACCCGGATCAACTACGACAACCCGCTCCTTATCCGGCAGGTCAAATATTTCATCGGCGAACACGGCGAGGCAGGGTTACTGGAACCGAAGCCCCCCAACGGCCGGAAAGCCGCCATCATCGGCGCCGGCCCCACCGGCCTGGCCTGCGCCTACTTCCTGGCCCGGGAAGGCTTTGAAGTGAACGTCTACGAGGCCAAAGAACGGGCGGGAGGCATGGTGTCCGCCGGCATTCCTTCCTTCCGCCTCCGGAAAGCGGCCATCGAAAAAGACATCGCCCGCATCGAAAGCCTGGGGGTGAAGATCCATTACGGCCAAAAGATCAATAAGGCGGCCTTTGAGCAATTGCGGTCCGACAACGACTTCCTCTACCTGGCCACCGGCGCCCAGCAGGCCCGCCAACTCGACATTCCCGGCGCCGGCGCCACAGGTGTTTACAACCCCCTGGAATTCCTCTTCGCCGCCAACGAAGGGCGGCCCCTCCCCGTCGGGCGGCGCGTTGCCGTCATCGGCGGCGGCAATACGGCCATCGACGTGGCCCGTACGGCCCTCCGCCTCATGGAACCTGGCAGAAAAGTTACCATGCTCTACCGGCGAACGAAAAAGGAGATGCCCGCCGACCCCGAGGAAGTGCTCGCCGTACTGGCGGAACAAATAGAGATCATGGAGCTGGTGGCGCCGGTAAGGGTGAATGTGGAGGATGGCCAGGCCGTTTCCCTCACCTGCCGTAAAATGGAGCTGGGCGAAGCCGACGCAAGCGGCAGGGCCCGCCCGGTGAGGATCGAGCATTCCGAATTCGAACTGCCCTTCGATACCATCATCCCGGCCATCGGGCAGGACCTGCACCTCGATTTCATCGATGGCGCCCTGCTGAAAGCGAACCCGGAAACCGGAGAAACCCAAATGAAGAACGTATTCATTGGCGGAGACGCCAGCCGGGGCGCCGCCAATATCGTGGAAGCCGTGGGCGACGGGCAGCGCGTGGCCCGGCACATCATCCGGGCCGGTTCGATGGGCCGTCTGCCCGGGCGGCACGGTGTAGACAAAGCCATCTCTCTGACCGAACACCTGGCCAGCCGCGCCCGGCGGGCCTTCGGCGCCCCGCCCCGGGAGCAAGCCCCGGAGGAGCGCCGCAATTTCGAACTCGTACAGTTCCCCCTGACGGAAGAAGCGGCAAAGCAGGAAGCCAGCCGCTGCCTGTACTGCGACGAGGTGTGCAACGTCTGCGTTTCCGTCTGCCCCAACCTGGCCATGTACTCGTATGAGGTAGAACCGTTCACGGCGCTGGCGCCAACCCTGAGCCGGAAAAACGGCCAGTTGGAAGTAGACAACAAGGATCTTATCCGTATCGAGCAGCCCTACCAGATACTGAACATCCAGGACTTCTGCAACGAATGCGGCAACTGCACCACCTTCTGCCCCACGAGCGGGCGGCCCTTTGCGGACAAGCCCCGGTTCTGCCTGACACAGAAAAGCTTTGAGAAAGCGGAAGAAGGTTATTACATTCGGCAGGAGGAAGGCCGAACCACGCTTTTCTGGAAGAAAGGCAAAGAAGCGGCCAGCCTGGCGCGGGAATCAGAACAATATGTGTACCGAACGCCCGCCGTCACCGCCCGTTTCGACAGGAAGAACCTCCGCCTGCTCGATGCGCAACTGGCAGCGGATGTAAAGGAAGAGGTAAGCCTGAAAAAGGCGCTGGAGATGAAGGTGCTGCTGGAAGGGGCGGAAGGGCTGTATGCCAAGTGAATATTCCACAGGGCCAACCTGCCGGGTTTCCCTCAATGCCCTGGTCAAGCCTAACCCGGCAGTGTTTATCAGAGATGTATCAGAGGACATGACAATGCCTCCAAAGAAATTCGTCTTCGAAAAACGCTGCCGGGTTAGGCTGTCCAGGAGCAAGCGGGAAACCCGGCAGGTTGAAAATCAAATAACAAAACAAAAAACAGTATGCCCGTAACCACCACCCAGATCAGCAACGAACAAGCCCTGGCCAACGCCGTAAAGCGCTTCCGCGAAAGAGGCATCCTGCTGCCCACCTTCGCCCAGCAGCGCCACCCGGAGCTCATCCCGGAACGGATAAAGGAAAAGCTGAAGCACGTGGGCCTGTGGGACCTCGACCCACTCAACCTCTTCCGCATCACCTGGAAGAATGAGCCGGTGGAACAAGGAGGGCTCTTCGGCGCCCCCAATTTCCTGGAGATCCCGCGGGAGCTCACCGGCATCGAGGCGCGCATCGTAGTGCTGGCCGGCAAGTGGTTCCCGACAGGCGCCCACAAGGTCGGAGCCGCCTATGGCTGCCTGGTGCCCCGCATCGTTACCGGCGGCTTCGACCCCACCCACCAAAAGGCTGTCTGGCCCTCGACCGGCAACTACTGCCGGGGCGGGGCGTTCGACTCCAAGCTGATGGGCACCGAGTCGGTGGCCATCCTGCCGGAAGGCATGAGCCGGGAGCGCTTCACCTGGCTGAAGGACGTGATCGGCTCGGAGGTGATCGCCACGCCGGGCAGCGAGTCCAACGTCAAGGAGATCTACGACAAGTGCTGGGAGATCCGCCGCACCCGGCCGGACTGCCTCATTTTCAACCAGTTTGAAGAGTTCGGCAATGCCGTCTGGCACTACAACCTGACCGGGCCGGCCGTGGAAGAGGTGTTCGGGATGGTAAAAACGCCGGATTCCCGCCTGTCCGCCTACATCTCCGCCACCGGCTCGGCGGGCACCATCGCGGCGGGCGACTACCTGCGCACCGTTTTCCCGCACCTCAAGGTGGTGGCCTCGGAAGCCCTGCAGTGCCCTACCCTGCTGATGAATGGCTTCGGCAGCCACCGCATCGAGGGTATCGGCGACAAGCACGTGCCCTGGATACACAATGTGCGGAATACGGATGTGGTTACCGCCATCGACGACGAGGCGCCCATGCGGCTGATCCGCTTGTTCAATGAACCCCTCGGCCGCCATTACCTGGTGGATTGCGGTATTGATCCGGAATGGGCAGAGAACCTCAGCCTGCTGGGCATTTCCGGTATCGCCAACATCCTGGCCGCCATCAAAACGGCGCGCTATTTTGAAATGGACAAGGACGACATCCTCCTCACTGTCGCCACCGATTCTATGGACTTGTACCGCTCCCGCATCGAGGAACTGCGTGATGAGCACGGGCCCTACTCTTCAATGCAGGCCGCCCGGGACCTGGAAACCCTGCACGCCACCCGGACGGACTTTATGAAGGAACTGAGCTACCCGGACAAGAAGGCCATCCACAACCTGAAGTACTTCACCTGGGTGGAACAGCAGGGAAAGGATGTGGAAGAACTGAACCAGCTGTGGGAGGATCGCAGCTTCTGGCCGCGGATGTTCGGGCAGGCGGCGGAGTGGGATGAGTTGATCCGGGGGTTTAATGAACGGACGGGGTTCTCTTAACCGCTTTTTCAATTTGCCAGTAGGCCGCTACAACGCTTATATACTCTACGGCGATCAACCAAAAACCTGGGTCCGAGAAAAAGCTGAAATAAGTGCCTCCGTAAGGCATAATTAATAATGGAACGGTAATTAGGGCGTCTAAAACCATAGCCACCAAAAACATGGAAACTCCTAAGACAAAACCATTTGTCTTATGTCCTTTCCGATAATAAATATGCGCGCCAAGTGTGGCTGCTGGTATTAAAACCATTGATAGTACCCAGTTTGCCTGCAGGCCTGGGTCCGACATTACAGGAACAAAATAAGAAGCAATAAAGGCAAGGACAGCCAGGGCCCAAACAATAATTGCCGAAATGATTACACTTTTGAGATGGATGTTCTTCATGTTGATATTTTTTCAGGTAAAAAAAAGCCGCACTAGTTATTATTTACAGAAGCAAAATTGAAGGTAAAAAGGGCCATTAACTTGACACTCTGAGCCAATGTTATGACACTTTAAGCCAAAGGAGTTCCTTTACCTTTATAAGCACCCAGCCAGGCCTGATTCCCGGCTGGGGTACTTCTTGAATCTCGATCACATTTGGGCCGCCAGCTTTGGTTGTGACTGCTGCCTTCATGATTATTTCTGCGGACTGGTTTTGTTAAACATGTATCTGGCGATCTTCCAATCATCATCAACCTTTTCAAAAACGAACAGCTCCCTATTGGCTTCTGGAACGGTATTTCCGGTCGCATGGATCAGTGTCGTACCTTCTGAACTGGTTGTTGCGAATGCAAAATCATTTTCCACCTCAATTTCTTCAATGAAGAACTCAATGTTCAATTGGATCTGTGAGAAAATGTATTCGTAGGATTTCAGAATATTCTCAGAGCCGATCGCCGAAGGCGCTTCCGTTGGCATGAAGATACCGTCTTTGGTATATAGACTTTGAGCTAGTTTTGCGTCCGAGGTATTGAGTGAATTTTTGTATTCGCCCAATAAGGCTTCAATTTTTTGTTTTTCTTGTATTTGCATGGTAATTGAATTTTGATTTTGAAATTCATAATCTGGCTCACTTGAATTGTTGGTGCATGAAACAAAAAGCACAAGTATTGCCAGGTACATTGAATACTTAATCATGTCTTTGAATTTTATGTGTTAATGACATGACAAAGGTCACCGGAATTGAGCAAGCTTGCCTATAAAGTACTTTAAGAAAGAATCTTAAGGTAGATTAAGATTGAGAGAGTTTTTTACGGATGGTACTTAGGAATTCGGGAGTTACCCCGAGATAGGAGGCTATTTGCACGTTTGAGATGCGATTAAAAAGATTGGGATAACGGACTATGAAGTCCAGATATCTTTCTTCTGCCGTAGAACTGATGTTTTGCAGTACCCTGTTCTGAAAACTAACTAAGGCATTTTCTGTAAATACCCTGAATATCCTGTTAAACTTAGGGTGCTCGACAAATAAGCGCAGTTGGTCTTCCTTTCTTATCTGAAGTATTATGGAATTTTCCATGGCTTCAATATTGAGTTTACTGGGCTTTTCACTGTGGAAACTCCCAATATCTCCAATCCACCAGTTCTCGATCGCAAATTGCAGGTTATGCTCCTTACCTTTTTCATCAACCATATACATTCTAAAACAGCCTTCTACCACAAAGGTGTTAAGCCTGCATACATCCCCTTCCTGCAGGATGAATTGCCGACGCCGCACTCGTTTTTCAAAGAAATTTTTTCGGACGAAGGCCTTCTCCTCCTCATTCAGTCTAAGGTAGTTATCGAAGTATGATATGAGCGGCTCTATATGCATTCGTTGAAAAGTATTGCAGTAGATTTCTATTCACGGACAAAATTACCAGATAACCGGGTATTCTTCCTCCGGGAGACTATACTAGATAACTTTAGACTGCCTACACTTCCTAAAACTAACCATTTCTTGCTTAAACACCCCGGCCATAATGAAAATAAAGCCCCAAAAACTGGTTCCACTGATCAGAATTCTATTAAATCCACCATAGCCCATTAATCGAACTTATGTAACTTTGAGCATTGCCCTAACCCAGGATCGATGTGTAGCCCCCGACAAGCCCTCTCAAGTGACCAAGCCATGCCCAAATTCCACTACCAATGCATCACCTGCCACCAGGAGTACCCTCCGGAGCAGGCCGCCTACCTCTGCCCCCATTGTGAAAAGGAAAACCAGCCCGGCCACCCCCCCAAGGGCATCCTGAAAACCCTCTACGATTATGACAGCCTGGGCCGGCAGGCCGATTTTCCAAAATGGGAACGCAAACAGTTCCTCCCCCTTCTTCCCATCACTTCGGCCGCCAGCCTGCCCAACCTCCGCGTAGGCCATACGCCCCTTTACGAACTGCCCAAATTCGGAAAAGAGCCCCTCCCTTTCCGCCTGTACCTCAAAGACGACAGCCAGAACCCCACCTATTCCTTCAAGGACCGCGCCTCGGCCCTGGTATCGGCCTACGCCCGGGAGCGGGGGTGGAACACCATCGTTGCCGCTTCCACCGGCAATGCCGGCTCCTCCATCGCCGGCATCTGCGCGGCGCAGAGGCAGCAGGCCGTGGTGTTCGTGCCCGCGGCGGCGCCCCTGGCCAAGCTCACGCAGATCCTGATGTACGGCGCCTGCATTGTACCGGTGGAGGGCAACTACGACCAGGCTTTTGAATTGAGCATAGAAGCGACAAAGGCATTCGGCTGGTACAACCGAAACACCGCCTACAACCCCCTGACCATCGAAGGGAAAAAGACAGTTTCTTTCGAGCTGTTTTCTCAACTCGGCCAATCGATACCCGATCAGATCTTCGTCTCCGTAGGGGACGGCGTCATCCTCTCCGGCCTGTACAAGGGATTCGAAGACCTGATCAAAACCGGCCTCCTCGAAAAGATGCCGCAGGTCATCGGCGTGCAGGCCGCCGGCAGCCGCAACCTGGCGGACAACATCGGCCGGGAGCATTTTTCTTACACCCCCAGCCACACCATCGCCGATTCCATTTCCGTCGACATCCCCGCCAATTTCTATATGGCGGCCGGTTTTACCACCCAGTACAGCGGCGCCTTCACCACCGTCTCCGATGAGCATATCCTGGAGGCCTCCGCCCGGCTCAGCCGCGCCACCGGCCTGTTTGCCGAACCTGCCGCCGCCGCCGCCCTGGCCGGAATGTTCCAATATTGGGAGCAGGGAAAAATAAAAGCAAACAGCCGCGTGGTTGTCCTGCTTACCGGCAGCGGCCTGAAGGACCTCAAAGCCGTGCAGGGCGCCATCCGCCTGCCCGCTCCCGTCCCTCCGGAGATGGATGCGGTGAGATCTTACCTGGCCGGCATTGATTTTGGTCATTTTTAACCCTGGCTGAATTCCATAAATTAGGGATTAGTCTTTTTCCCGCCACTAAACCACCAAAGCACGAAATTCCCACCAAATATCTTCGTGGGGTTTTGTGTTTTCGTGCTTTCGTGGCATCAAAAAGCCCACACATGATCACCTTCAAGCTCAACGGCGCCCCCGTCACCTACGACCGAGACGAGAACCGCAACGTCCTCCAATACCTGCGCAACGAGGCGGGCCTCACCTCCGTCAAGGACGGCTGCTCCGGCCAGGCGGTGTGCGGCACCTGCCTGATCGAAGTGGACGGCGCGCCCCGCCTGGCCTGCGCCCTCAAAATGAAAAAGCTGAACAACACGGAAGTATATACGCTGGAAGGCGTTCCGGACGCCGTAAAAACCGAACTGGCCAAAGCATTCGTCAAAAAAGGGGCCGTGCAGTGCGGCTTCTGCAGCCCGGGCATCCTGATGCGCGCCAAAGTCCTGCTCCTGGACAACCCCTCCCCTACCGTCGAAGACATCCGGCAGGCCCTGAAGATGAACCTGTGCCGCTGCACCGGCTTCAAGAAGATCGAGGAAGCCATCCTGCTGGCCGCCGAGGCCAGGAGGACGGGAAAAGCAGTCCGTTTTGAGGCCCTGGACGGAAAGGTGGGCGCCTCCTACCCCAAATACGAGGCGTTGGAAACGGCGCTCGGCGCCCGCGACTTTGTGGGCGACCTGCACTTTGAAGGCATGCTGCACGGGGCGTTGAAATTTTCCGATCACCCCCGGGCGATCGTCCGGAAGATCGATACGGCCAAAGCGAAAGAAGTTGAGGGGGTGATCGCCGTATACACCGCGGCAGACATCCCCGGCAACCCCAACACCGGCCTGATCTTTCCCGACTGGCCACTGATGATCGCCGAAGGGCAAACTACTCATTATATTGGCGACGTACTGGCCGGCGTAGTGGCCGAAGACGAAGAAACGGCGCGCCGGGCGGTAGAACTGATCGAGGTAGAATACGACGTCCTGGACCCCATTACCGATTTGCTGGAAGCGGCAAAGGAGGGAACCGAACGAGTCCATCCCGATTCCCCGAACGTACTGGAAAACTGCATCATCAAACGGGGGGATGTCCGATCCGCCCTGGCCAACTCCGCCTTCGTTGCCCGCGGAACTTACCAGACCCAGCCCATAGAGCATGGCTTCCTGGAACTCGAGTGCGCCGTCGCCCGCCCCAATGGAGAAGGAGGCATCGAGCTGTTCTCCCAGGGGCAGGGCGTCTACGAAGACCGGCGGCAGGTGGCCTCCCTGCTGGGCCTGCCCGAAGAACAAGTAAAGGTGGCGCTCCTCTCCAACGGAGGGGGGTTCGGCGGCAAGGAGGACCTCAGCGTACAGGGGCACGCCGCCCTGTTCGCCTACCACCTGCAGCGCCCGGTGCGGGTGGCCCTCACCCGGGACGAATCCGTTTGCATGCATCCCAAGCGCCACCCCATCTACATGGAAATGGCCCTGGGCTGTGATGAAAAGGGAAAACTGACGGCCCTGCAGCTCCGTGCCTGGGGCGATACCGGCGCCTACGCCTCGGTCGGCACCAAGGTGATGGAGCGGGTAGCCGGCCATGCTTCGGCGGGCTACTACGTGCCGGCCATCAGCCTGGAGGCCCGCACGGTTTATACCAACAACATCCCCTGCGGCGCTATGCGCGGTTTCGGCGCCAACCAGGTGGCCTTCGCCATGGAGAGCTGCATGGATGAACTCTGCGAAAAGGGGGGCTTCGACCGCTGGCAATTCCGCTACGACAACGCCCTGGTGGACGGACTGAAGACCGCTACCGGCCAAACCCTGCATGGGGTGGGCATCCGCGCCTGCCTGCTGGCCATCAAAGACGAATTCTACAAAGCCAAATACGCCGGCATCGCCTGCGCTATCAAAAACAGCGGTATCGGGAACGGGATGGTGGACGAGTCGGCCGTCCGGATCGAAATTGCCGCCACCGATCACGTGGTGCTCCACCACGGGTGGACGGAAATGGGGCAGGGCGTGCACACCATGGCCCTGCAAACGCTGTGCGAGGAAACCGGCATCGCCCCGCAGATCATCGAAGTGCGGGTAGACACCCGCGCCGGGCTGGGAACGGGCATGACCACCGCCTCCCGCGGCACCGCCCTGGTGGGCAACGCCGTCATCGATGCGGCCAGAGGCCTGAAGGAGGATCTCAAGCAAAGATCATTGGCGGAACTGGTGGGCAACACCTACTCCGGCCAGTGGAAGTGTGACTGGACCACCAAACCCGGCTCCGGAGAAGAGGACCCCGCTATTCACTACTCCTACGGCTACGCCGCCCAGCTGTGCGTGCTGAACGAGGAGGGAGAGATCGAGGCCTTCTACGCCGCCCACGACGCCGGGAAGGTGATGAATCCCGCCCTGTTTGAAGGGCAGATACAGGGCGCCGTGCACATGGGCATCGGCTACGCCCTCTCTGAGAGCCTGCCCCTGGAAGGCGGGCGCCCCCTCACCACCCGCCTCCGCCACCTGGGCATCCTGCGGGCCCATCAGACGCCGGAGATCGTAGTGAAGGCGGTGGAGGTCAAGGACCCCTACGGGCCGTACGGGGCCAAAGGGGTCGGGGAGATCGGCCTGGTGCCCACCGCCCCGGCGATCGCCAACGCGCTGTACCAGTACGATGGCGTGCGGAGGAGGAAGTTGCCGATGAAAAGGGAGAAGTATGTGAGCAAGCAATACGTTTAACCGGACGCGCCACCTGCCAATGGCAGGCAGGAATTTATCTGGTGCGTAATAACCGGCCACTTGAAAGTGGCCAGTCCAGATATGATATTACTCAAAAACGCCACCTTCATCGACTGGCAAACCCTCATCTTCACCAACACCAACATCCTGGTGGAGGAGGGGCCGGCCGGCAAGATTCATTTCCACAACGGCCTGCCCGATGGGCTGTCCCCGTCCATAACGCTGGACTGCACCGGGCTGCTGGTAACCAAATCCTTTGCCTGCGGCCACCACCACATCTACTCCGCCCTGGCCCGCGGCATGGGGCCTCCCCGCAAGGCGCCCCGGAATTTCCACGAGGTGCTGAAGTACATCTGGTGGGCGCTGGATAAATGCCTGGACCACGAGATGATCCGCGCCAGCGCCCGGTACACCGCTTTGGCCTGTGCGAAGAACGGGGTGACGTTTGTGGTCGACCACCACGCGTCCCCCCATGCCGTGGAAGGTTCTCTGGAGATCATTGCCGAGGCGTTCGACGAGGTGGGCATCGGCCACCTGCTGTGTTACGAGATCAGCGACAGGGACGGAGAGGACATAGCGCAGAAAGGGCTGGAAGAGACGGAGCGCTATCTCAGCGCCGGCCACCAGGGGCTGGTAGGGCTGCATGCCTCCTTTACCGTCGGTGACGATACCATGGCGAAAGCGGTGGCCCTGGCGCGGAAGTACGATTCCGGCATCCACATCCACGTCGCCGAGGATCCCGTCGACCAGGAACGGTGCCTGCGGGAGCATGGGAAACGGGTGGTGGAACGGCTGCGCGACTGCGGGGTGACGGACATGCCGAAGTCTATTCTGGCTCACTGCCTGCATTTGAACGAAAAGGAAAAGGCCATCCTGGCCAATGCCCCCTCCTATATCGTTTACAACACCGAAAGCAACCTGAACAACAACGTCGGCTATTTTGACTCCCGCGGCCTGGGTGACAACATCATGCTGGGCGCCGACGGCATGCACAGCGATATGCTGCGCAGCGCCAGGGCCGCCTTCCTCGTCGGGCAGGGCTTCGACGAGATCGACTACCAGGAAGCCTATGTCCGCTTCCGCAAGGTGCACCACTACCTGGAAGAGAACGGCTTCTCCGGCGACGACGACAACAACCTGGTGGTGCTGGATTATGACTCGCCGACGGCCGTCAACCGCGGCAATTTCCCGGGGCACTTTATCTTCGGGCTGGAAAGCCGGCACGTGCGGCATCTGATCGCTTCGGGCAGGCTGATCCTTAAGGACAGGGAGGTGCAGACAGTGGAGGAGCAGGAGGTGCTGCGGCTGTGCAGGGGGCTGAGCGAGCAGTTGTGGGAGCGGATGGCGGAGCTTTGATAAAAAACAAAGTAGTATTAATTTGCGTTTCACTCGCGAGAGGCCAAGGTAGGGCCAAGGAAAGCAACGAAGCTTGCCCGGCCGAACGGACGGGTATCACCGAAAAAGCGGCCTTTTTCAGCTCAAAGCCTGGCCCCCAAACACACTCTCAGGCAGGCGGCTTAACCATCAAACCATTCAGCAATTTTAGCCGACTCACAGAGGCGGCCTAACAATTCAAACACACACACATGAAGTACAACATCCTCGGCAACACCGGCCTGCTCGTTTCCGAACTCTGCCTCGGCGCCATGACCTTTGGCGGCAGAGGCTTCTGGACGGCCATCGGCGAACTGGAACAGAAACCTGTGGACGAACTCGTCAAACGCTCGGTGGACGGCGGCATCAATTTCATCGACACCGCCAATGTCTACTCCGAAGGCCTTTCCGAAGAAATGACCGGCCAGGCCATCCGCAACCTGGGCCTGAGCCGCCACGAGCTGGTGCTGGCCACCAAGGTGCGCGGCAAAATGGGAGAAGGCCCCAACGAGACCGGCCTCACCCGCGCCCACATCCTGCGGCAGGTGGATGAAAGCCTCCGCCGCCTGAACACCGATTACATCGACCTCTACCAGATCCATGGCTTTGACCCCTTCACACCCCTGGAGGAAACCCTCCGCGCCCTGGAAGACGTCGTGCGCAGCGGTAAAGTGCGCTACATTGGCTGCAGCAACCTCTCGGCCTGGCACATCATGAAAGCGCTGGCGTATTCGGAGTACAACAACCTGGCCCGGTTCGTCTCTCTTCAGGCCTATTACACCATCGCCGGGCGCGACATCGAGCGGGAGATCATCCCCTTGCTGAAGGATCAGAAGGTCGGCCTGATGGTATGGAGCCCGCTGGCCGGGGGGCTGCTCACCGGGAAGTACAAGCGGGAAGGCGCCGGCCCGGAGGGCGCCCGCCGGACATCCTTCGATTTTCCTCCCGTCAATAAAGAGCGCGCTTTTGACATCATGGACATACTGCGCCCCATGGCGGAGGCCAAAGGGGTTTCTATCGCCCGCCTGGCCCTGGCCTGGCTCCTGCAGCAGGACGCCGTCACCACCGTCATCATCGGCGCCAAAAAGATGGAACAGCTGGAAGACAACCTGAAGGCGGTGGACGTCAGGTTCTCTCCTGAAGAACTGGAACAGCTCGATGAGGTGAGCCGCCTGCCGGAAGAGTACCCCGGCTGGATGTACGAGCGGCAGGGAGGCGACAGAAAGGCCCAGCGGGAGAAATGGCTCGTGCGGCGATCATCCTGATCGCCCGCAGATCTGCTCAATAGAGGCCTGCACCCACCCCATTTTTGTTACGGCGCTTCGATCAGGCAGCCTCCTGACATAATGAAGGATGGCTGCCTGATCGAATTTCCAAAAACCGGCAACGTAAAGCCAGGCCCCGCATCCTAGCCTCTTCTCAGAAAAATTTGCATCTCCCGAAATACATTATTAGCTTTACCGGCGTCACGAGCAACCTCATCTCCCGCATCGAAGTGTGGAACGACGGCCGGCTGGTGGAAGCCAGAGAACTTGGTTTTATGAAAAAAATGACGCGGGGCGCCCGCCAGGAACTGAGCGTTGAGTTTTACGGCCAAGACAATGAGAAATACAATTTTTCCTCCATCATCGAAGATGTCCACAATGGCTTTCTGAAGGACTTTGCCGCCAACCGGTTCGCTACCCTGGAGTACAGCATTTGAATAGGCGCCGGGAAGGCCATTTTTACAGAATCGAACAATGAAAATACTCCCCCTCTTCTTTATACTGGCCGTTTTTTCCGCCTGCGGGCAGCCGACGTCCGATACCTCCGGCCCGGGTGAGGTGAAGCAGGCCTCTGCTGTGCGGCCATACTTTGGGGTGGAGGAGCCCCTGCTCGCCTTCGTGCACGCCACGGTGATCGACGGGACGGGGCGGGGCCTGGCCAAAGGGCAAACCGTAGTCGTCAGAGCGGGCCGCTTTTCGGCGGTTGGGCCAGACGGGGAGGTTGAGATCCCGCAAGGCGCAAAGCTGATAGACGCCGGTGGCAAGACCCTCATTCCGGGCATCGTCGGCGTCCACAACCACCTGCACATGCCCGGGCAGCCGTTTACCGGCGAGGAGGCGGCCAAACTGTACCTGGCTTCCGGGGTGACTACCATCCAAACCTGCGGCGCGGCAGTGCCCTATCTGGAGATGAAATTGGCCGGCAGGATCTCTGATGGCCTTGCCGCCGGCCCGGATGTAGTTGCCAGCGGCCCTTACTTCACCGGCCCGGGCGGCAACCCACAGATGGTGATCCCGCAGAGCGAGGCCGCCATCCGCGATACGATCCGCTACTGGACAGAAAGGGGGGTGGAGTGGTTCAAGGTGTACCGCCACATCCGGCCGGAGGACCTGGCGATCATCATCGACGAGGCGCACCGGCGGAACGCCAGAGTCACCGGCCACCTCTGTTCCGTCACCTTCGCACAGGCCGCCCGTATAGGCATCGACGGCATCGAGCACGGGCTGAATAGCGCGAGCGATTTCCGGAACAATAAAACCGGCGGCCTGTGCGATGGTTCGCGGGAGTACATAGACAGCCTCGATATTTCCGGTGAGGAGGTTGGCCGGCTCCTTCAGCTGCTGATCGATGAGGGAGTCTTCCTGGCCTCCACCCTGTCGATCTACGAATCGGGCATTCCCACCCGCGCCTATGCCGATGAGCGCACTCTGCAGGCCATGGCCCCCGCGCTGAAAGCCGACTACGAAGAACGGCGGGCCAGGTACGATGAAACGATGGAAACGGGCGCCGTCAGAGAGCGGCGCCTGAAAAGGATCATGGCCTTCGAGCGCCGCTTCTTTCAGATGGGCGGCACGCTGGCGGCGGGCGCCGACCCCGGCAGGCATAACCTCCCCGGCTACGGCGACCAGCGCAACTACGAACTGCTGATCGAGGCCGGCTTTATTCCTGCCGAGGCGGTCAAAATCATGACGGGCAACGGCGCCCGGGTGCTGGGGAAACCCGATATCGGCACGATCGAAGCCGGCAAACGGGCTGACTTTGTAGTTCTCGAAGGTAACCTGGCGCAGAAGCCCTCCTGCATCCGGAACGTGGTGCAGGTATTTAAGGCGGGGTACAGGTACGATCCCGTAGCCCTGATCCGGGAGGTGGAGGGGAAAATCGGGGAATAGGGGGAAAGGACAGTAATAAAAATCAAAATAATTAGGAAAAATGAGGTCAAAAACATGCTCTGAATACATTCAATGCCCTGAGATGAATGAAATCGAGGATGGGGTTTTACCTGGCTGCCGGAGCTTTTTTTGATCGCCGGGAAGCTCCGCTTGCAGATTGCCGCCGGCATGATTAAATTTGGAAAAATATGCTCTAAATTCTGAAAATATGGCTGAAACCCAATTCGGAAGTTTTGACGACCTGCTGGAGATCACAGCAGAAGAACTGCGCCCAATCGCTTCGGAATTAAAGACAATAATCCAGGGAATAGACCCCGATGCCTGCGAAGTGGTCCGGCTCGGCGACCGGGCGGCCACCTACGGGGTGGGGCCCAAAAAGATGAGCGAAGGATATGTCTATATTCTTCCTTACAAGTCGTGGGTCAACCTGGGGTTTTACCGGGGCGCCATTCTGGATGACCCCCACGGGCTGCTGGAAGGCGCCGGAAAAAACCTGAGGCACATCAAAATGCGCTCTGTGGAAGATACCGGCCGGCCCGGGGTTGCAGCGCTGATCCGGCAGGCCCTGGAAGAACGGAGGCAGGCGCTGAAGTGAGAAATTGCTTCCCGGTAACCGCTAAAACGGCCGTATCCTCAACCTAAACATCCTCCTTTCCGCTTTCACCCGGTAGGCTTCCAGTTGGCGGACGGCCGTGCCGCCGACGCCCGAAACCAGGTAATCCACATTCAGGACGGTATGGGGGGGCTCCTGCAGCTGATAGGTATAAACCGCCCTCGACAGATTGTCCGTCGTATACTTGTGCAGGCTGAAATTCAAGAGCTGATCGCTGCTGATCAGCAGGCCCCGGCCTGCGGCATTCTCTACGCGGAGCCAGCGGACGTCGGTGCGGTTGCCGTGGTCCTGGGGAAAGATATAGGGTTCGTACATCGCGTCGGCATCCGACCGATAGAGGCCCACCCGGGCGCCCGTCTTGCGGTCCGGATAGGTTTCGAAGGGGCCGCGGCCGTACCATTCCACCTGGCGGAAATCTCTGGGCAGGAGGAACTGCAGGCCTTCCTTGGGCAGCATCTCCGGCATGGCGCCGTGCGGGGTGATCTCCTGCTCCAGCTCTATGCTGCCGTCGGCCCGGAACGTCCAGGTTTCTTCCCGTTCAAAAGCGGAAAAGGTATTGCCCCACTGAAGGTGAGCCCTGGCGGGGAAGGACGATGTGGACCAGGCTTTCACCCGAACCACCACCTTGTCATCGGCCGCCTGAACCACCTCTACCTCATCCACCTGGTTCCTCAGATCCCGCATGCCCAGGGTGCGCAGCTGGTTATCGATGGAGCGGCCGTAGCCCACCGTCAGGTTCTTGCTGTAGTACTTGTAGGCGCCCCAGGGGTCGATATCGTTGGCCAGGGGCGCCCGCCACACCATAAATTCCGGGCCCTTTTCCAGGTATTCGGCCCCCTGGTAGCGGAGCGAGGTGAGCTGCCCGCTGCTTTTGTCGAGAGTGTAGCGGAAGTTTTCGCCCTCCAGGCGGATCTCCGCTTTGCTTTCCACCACCTGTATCCTTCCGGCTGCCGGGCCGGTTTCCGGAGCCGGGGCTTCCGACGGCAGGGCGAACTGCTCCCAGGCCACTTCATGGCCGGCGTCCGCCCAGGGGGTATCCTCCTTCAGCCGGAAAGACAGTAGCAGGATCTGCTCTCCGGCCTGCTTCACCGGCTGGTAGGGGATGGTGATATTCTTCGCCCGTTGGGCGGGCAGGCCCACCTCAAAGGCGCCTTGCTGAACCACCTCTCCGTCGATCTGCAATTCCCAGGCGCCGGCCAGCTCCTCCAGGCCTTTAAAATGATGGTAGTTGGTGATCTTCACCACGCCCTCCTCCGGGTTTATCATTTCGAACCAAACCGGCTGCTCTGACTTCTTCATCTGGTGAAGCTCCGGCTGTATCTCCCGGTTGGGCCAGATGGCGCCGTAAGTCCTCCCGCCCAGTCCGACGGCATAGAACGAGCCCTCCTTCCTGTCGCGCTCAAAATCGATCGCCAGGACGGCTCCTTCCGCATTCGATCTCAGTTCCGCCGGCGAAACGGCGCGGGAAAAGACCCTGACGTCGTCGATCACCATTTTGGACATCCGCCCGGCGTACTCGCCCTGATCCTGCGTATCCGCTTCCCGGCCGATGCACAGGGGGAAGGGGGTGGAACGGATGGCGCCCGCAAAGCCCGCCTCCGCCGCCAGCTCGCCGTCAATATACAGTTGCAGCTTTTTGCTGTCGCAGATGCCGGCGATATGATGCCAGTCGCCGTAAAACCCTGGCTCCACCTTCGCCCTGGCGGAAACCCGTTCCCCGTTGTAGAGGTAGAACTCCAGCGTTTGCGGATCTTCCATCCGGATGCCGTACTGGTACTGCCCCTTGGAGAGGAAGGTGTTGGGTTGCGGGATCTCGTAGGGCTTCACCCAGAAACCGATTGAAATTTCGTTGCCCGATATGTCCAGGGAAGGGCCGCGATAGAATTCCACCCAATCGTCATGGCCGTTAAATTCCAGCCCCCTGCCGTTCTTGCCGGGGACGAAGGCGGGGCGCCCCATAACCTGCCCGTCGTTCTTCGCCGGCGACCCGTCGGGCACGATCCAGCGCAGGGTGGATATGCCCGGGCTCACATAATCCCAGACCGCCCCTCCGGCGGATTGCGGGTATTTTCGGATGACCTCCCAGTATTCGTCCAGGCCGCCCAGGCCGTTGCCCGTCGCCGCCAGGTACTCGTCCATGAAGGACGCCCGGTTGTCGCCTTCCGGCAGGATATCCCCCCTTACCAGGTTCCTCAGCCAGAGGGGTATCCAGTAGCGCGGCCCCACTACATCTTCGAAAGGAATGTAAAAGGTATTGCCCCCGTACATCCAGGCCGGCCGGCTGGGGTCGATGCTTTTCCCCGTCTCGATCACCGCCCGGATGTTCCCGCCGCTGCCCGACTCGTTGCCGGCGCTCCACAGGATCACCGAAGGGTGGTTGCGGTCCCGGTACACCAGCT
The DNA here is from genome assembly GCA_024103175.1 of Phaeodactylibacter sp. Lineage (GTDB taxonomy): Bacteria > Bacteroidota > Bacteroidia > Chitinophagales > Saprospiraceae > JACJXW01. The sequence goes on along the minus strand of JAGFJE010000020.1, from coordinate 22,624 downwards.
TCCGGCAGCGGTCCCGGTACATTTCCGTCCAGGCGGGGTCTTCAGACAGTTGGGTGTTGCTGTGGGCCTCGTCGCCCACCTCGTCGACGATGTAGATGCCGAGCTCGTCCGCCATGTCCAGGTATTCCGGCGTGGGTGGATAGTGGGAGGTGCGCACGCAGTTGATGTTGAAGCGCTTCAGGATCAGCAGGTCCTGCCTCAGGGTCTCCAGCGGCACGGCCTGCCCCTTTTCCGGATGGTGCATGTGGCTGTTGATGCCGTTCAGCTTGACCGGCACGCCGTTGACCGTCAGCACCTGATTGTTGTACTCCACCTCGCGGAAGCCGATCTTTTGGGTGAAAGCTTCCAGCGTTTTTCCATCCTCATCTTCCAGGTATAGCAGCAGGGTGTACAGGTTGGGAAATTCGGCGGACCATTTTTTCGGATCTTCCACCGGTGTCGAAAGCCGGATCTTTTCCGATGCGCCTCCGGCGATATTCAGTACGGCAGAGCGCACCTCCTCATTCAGGATGGATCGCCCCGCTTCATCCCGGACATCGATCCGGAGGCGTACCTGTTTGCGACCCGCCGCCCGGTTTTGAATATCGGTTTCTACAATGAGGGTGGCGTCCGTATAGTTTTCATCCAGGCCCGTCACCACGTAAAAGTCGTGGACAAAGGTTTTCGGCTGGGCGTACAATTTTACATCGCGATAGATGCCGGACAGCCGCCACATGTCCTGGTTCTCGAGGTAGGCCCCGTCGCAAAAGCGAAGCACCTGCACGGATAAATAGTTTTTTCCGGTTTTGATAAAGGGCGTGATGTTGAACTCCGCCGGCTCGAAGCCGCCCTGGTTGTAGCCCACCCTCTTGCCGTTCACCCAGATGTAGGCGGCCGATTTGATGCCCTCGAAGCGCAGCATCACCTCCTTGTCCTTCCAGCTCCGGGGAATGTCGATCTGCCGTTTGTAACAGCCCACCGGATTGAAGTAGCCTGGAATAAAAGGCGGATCGCTTTCAAAGGACAGCTTCACATTGCGGAATTTCGGATAGCCGTATCCCACCATCTGCCAGTTGGAGGGGACGGTGATCTCGCCCCAGCCGCCCGCATCGTACCCCGGCTCCCAGAATCCTTCCGGAACCTGCTCCGGGGTTTCTACCCACCGGAATTTCCACGGCCCGTTGAGCAGCTGGAAATTGTCACATTCCGCCGGGTCATTTTCCAGGGCTGCCTCCACGGAGGCAAAAGGTATGTGAAAGGCGTGGGGGGCGTTCTGCCCTTTTTCGAAAACGGCGGGGTTTTCCCAGTCCGTCGGCAGAAATTCCACTTCCTGCGGGAAGGCGAAGCCGCTGAGAAGCAGCAGGGAAAGAAGAAAGTAGGGCTTTATGAACATCTTGTTGAAATTTTCCACATTGAATGCTCCGCACCGGGGAGTACGATGGCCGAAATACAGCAGGCATTCCGTCAATTCTTCCCTTTTCTCCGGAACAACCGCCGGAACAGCCCCACCACAAACAGCACCGCCGCCGAAATGGGGTCGGCCTGGAAGCCAATATTGGCGTTATCCAGCAGCATGGTGGCCAGCTTATTGCCAAAGGGGTTGTCGTTGACGACATAGGCCCAGGTCGAAGAAGGGCGGCGGACGCCCAGCTCCCGGAGTTCCATATCGGGGTTGGCCAGCAGGAGGGCCGCTTTTTCCTCTATGGTTTCGTCTATTTCTTTGCACAGGGCCTGGAACCGGCTGTCCGCCAGGCGTTGAAATTCGAACAGCGGCTTCTGGCCGCCGAAGCGGACGAGGTGGATGCTGTCGCGCACCTGCTGGAGATATTCGAGGTGTTCCGCCCAGAGCCGGTCATACTGGAAAAGCGCCATTGCCTGCAATTTCCCGATGTTGACGCCCTCCAGATCAATGCCCAGTTGTTCCTCCAGGCATTCAGGCGCTTTCAATATCCGCTGCCGTTCTCCCTGTATCAGCTGCCGCTGTTTTTCCACCAAGTCGGAATAGAGCATCAGCGTGCGGCGCATCTCTGAGGTTTGATCCTCGATCACCTCCTGTATGTGCTGGATGTAGAGGTGGATGCGGGAGTCCCCGATGCGGGCCTGGTTGGTTAGTTGGCTGGGTTGATTTAGTTGATCGGGTTGACTGGGAGCCCCCTTAATCAACCTAATCGACCAATCAACCCAATTAACCTGCCCCAACCGCCTCCCTCCGGCTTCCCTCCGGAAACGTTTTGGCAGAACATCCTGCAATTTATACTTCACCATTAGCTCATCCTCCAGGCTGATGAAGAAACGCGACTGGCCGATGTCGCCCTGCCTGCCTGCCCGTCCGCGCAGCTGCCGGTCGACGCGCAGGCTTTCATGGCGGTTGGCGCCGATGACGTACAGGCCGCCGGCCCGGATGGCGGCTTTCCGTTCCTTCCCGTCTGGCCCGCCCAGTATGATGTCTGTTCCCCGCCCTGCCATATTGGTGGAGATGGTGACGGCGCCCGGCAGGCCCGCCCGGGCGATGATAGCGGCCTCCAGCTCATCGTTTTTAGCGTTCAGCACCTGGCAGGGGGTGCCGTTCTCCCGAATGATCCCGGCGAGGCTTTCTGATTCCCGGACGGTGCGGGTGCCGATCAGGACGGGTTGCCCTGCCGAGTGGGCGCGTTGCACTTCTGCAACAATAGCCTTGATCTTGGCCTCCTGGTTGATAAACACCTCATCCGGATGGTCCACCCGCCGACAGGGCTTGTTGGGCGGGATCACCACCACGCCCAGGCCGTAATTATCCATGAATTCATTGGCAGCCGGCTGGGCGGTGGCGGTCATGCCCGCCCGCCTGGGGTACCGGGTAATGAAATGCTGCAGGGAGATGGCGTTGAGGATATGCCCCTCTGATCGTATATCCAGGCCCTCTTTGGCCTCCACGGCCGTCTGCAGGCCGCTGCGCCATTTTCTGTCCTCCACGATGCGGCCGGTGAACTCATCCACCAGTTTCACCTGCCCGTCCCGGATGACGTAGTCTATGTCTTTATGGAGTAAGGTGCGGGCGTGCAGGGCCAGGCTGATGGCGGCCAATTGCTGGTAATGTTCATCGGCCAGCAGATTGTCGATGTGCAGGGCCTGTTCCGTTTTTTCGATGCCGGCCTCAGTCAAGAAGATGTTTCGGGAATAGTTATTGATGTCAAAATCCTGCCCTTGCTTCAGCTTGTCGGCCAGGCGGGCGATATGGTGGAAGTCGATATCTGTAAGGATGATGTCGCCGGCCAGCACCAGCGGGTTACGGGCTTCGTCGATCAGGAGGGCGTCGGCCTCGTCGATGATGGCGTAGTGGAACGGGCGCAACACCAGTTCCTGCTCATCGTAGGCGATGAAGGAGCGCAGGTAGTCAAACCCCACTTCTTTGGCGGTGGCGTAGGTAATGTTGCACCGGTAAGCCTGGCGTTTTGCTTCCGGCGCCATGCCTTCCTGAATATGGCCCACGCTCAGTCCCAGGAATTGGTAAACGGAGCCCATCCAGGTTGCATCGCGGCGGGTCAGGTAGTCGTTGAAGGTCAGGATGTGTACGCCTTTTCCGGAAAGGGCGTTGAGGAAGGCCGGGAAGACGGCTGCCAGGGTCTTGCCTTCGCCGGTTTGCATTTCCACCAGCCGGTTGTGGTGCAGGGCGATGGCGGCAAGCAGCTGTACATCGTAGGCTTTCAGGCCGAGGCGGCGGATGCAGGTTTCTTTGACGAGGGCATAGGCGGAGGGCAACAATTCTTCCGGAGCAGTGCCGCCGGCAATTTTTCCGGCGAGGCCCCGGGACAAGTCCTGTAACGCCTGATCCGGTTTATTTTTTAGTTCTTCATGGCGCTGGAGGATCTGCTGAAGAGTTTCTTTGTAGAGACTGAGGTTAAATTCGATAGGCTCCTGAACGGAGCGGATGAATCGGCGGGCCTTGTGGAGGGTTTTCATTACTGTGGCTACGGCCCCTCCTTTTTCCGGGCCTCATACTCGTCCAGAAATTCCGCCACGATTTCATCGATGATATCTCTCAGGTAGGTGCGCTCCCGGCGGGCGATGGCCTTGAGCTTTTCCAGCTTCTCCGGGTCGATGGTGAGGGTGATGCGCTTGGCGGCCTGGGCCTCGAGATGGAGGCTGTCGGGCTCGACCGTGCTGCGGATGAGGGCGTCCAGGCCGCTGAGGGGCTTGCGGTGGCGCTTTTTTACCTGGGCGCTGCCGGAGATGGGGGTGCGTTTCTGCCGGCGTTGCTCCAGTTGTTCTTCCACGCTCTCCTCAAAAGCATTCTCCAGAAAAGCCTGCAGGTCGGAAGAGAAATCCTTGGCGGAAGAACGCTTACTGCTTTCTTCGTCCTTCTTCTTCCGCTTCTCCGTCCTGGACAATAAAGGGCTGTTCTCCTGAAGGGTGTCTTCAGCAGCCTCGCCGAACAGGCTTTCCAGGCCTTCTGTGAATCTTTTTTTACTCAAGGTGGATAATGATTGAATTAATGAGGGAATGAAGGAATGATTTTCTGGAACTCAATGGTTCGGTGAGTGCATTCCATCATCCTCTGCTGTCAATATCGATTTGTGTTTTTCCTGGCTGTGGCAACGATGGATAGAATTTCCAATGCTTCTCCAGCCAGGTATTCTAATTCTTTCTTATTACATTCAAATTTGCTTTCGTCTATTACTTCCAGCCAGAAAAGCATTTCATCCGCTTCTTCGACTACGATGCTGATCTTTGAAAAGAACTCCGCTTTTGATCTTGCTCTGCAGGCCGCCCGATAGTTGCACGCTGCTGAAGTTGAAGCCTTGATCAGCTGATGCACTACCACCTTAGTTGGCTGGACTGTAGGGTAATGACTCGCAGAATTTTATCACCCTAACCGCAAAGCTCTTGGTTCTTTGACACATCCACTTTGCGAATTCTTCCTTTGCCATTCTTTTCATAAAGAGAGTTTTGTAAACCAATAATAGAAAAGCGCCCCAACAAGAGGCCTCTTCGATCAGATTGTTGGTTTAACTCTCTCTACACACTACCCATACTGCTTATAGCAACATTGTATATTCATTCCTTCATTCCTTCATTCCTTCATTCCTTCATTCCATTCACTCCCTCATCCCCTTTACCTCAATCCCCTCAAACCGCTCCACCCGCACCAGTATTTCTTTGGACAGCTCCAGGTAATCCTCCGCTCCGGCGCTGTTGCGGCTGTAGTCGAAGATATCTTTGCGCTGGGAGGGCGCTTCGGCCAGGGCGACGTTGTCGCGGATCATGGTCTCGAAGACCAGTTCGCCGAAGTATTTCTTGATGGTTTCCACCACATCGCGGTTGAGGACCTTACGGCTGTCGTACATGGTGGCGATCACGCCGCCGATCTGCAGGCCTTTGTTGAGGCGCAGTTTCACCTTTTGGATGACCTGCTTGATCTTGGCCAGCCCCTGGAGGGCGAGGAACTCTGTCTGCAGCGGGATCATCACGTAATCGCTGCTGGTCAGGGCATTGAGGGTAAGCAGGCCTAGGGAAGGCGGGCAGTCGATGATAATGAAATCGTACTCTTCGCGCAGGGGCGCCAGCAATTCGCGGAGGATGAACTCCCGCCCGGCCTCGTTGATCAGCTCCATCTCGGCGCCGGACAGGTCGAGCGTGGAAACGATGACGTCCAGGTTTTCTTTGACGGGGAGCGGCATCAGTTCGGATTCGCCGCGCATAGCCTCGTAGATGGTCACTGGCGGCCGGGCGGCGCCGAGGGAGAGGGTCAGGTTCGCCTGCGGGTCCAGGTCGATGAGCAGTGATCGTTTGCCCAGCTCCACCATGGCCGCTCCGATGTTGATCACGCTGGTGGTCTTGCCAACTCCTCCTTTATGGTTGAGTAATGAAATAACTTTTCCCATATCCGTTCTTTGATGGCTTTGCTAGAATAGCGCTTAATTTAAACAATAATCGCCAGGAATGCCCTGAATGTTAGCAAAAATATACTTTTTCCCTAAATTGTCAGCAAGATAGTGAGTTTACTGTCCGTTTCGCCCCGCATCAGAACCGCGGAAGGGCGAAACGGGCAGTATTGCCCGAGACTTAAAACAAGGATCATGAAAAACGCTTTTCCTTTTCTTTTTATACTGGCGCTGTGCGTTTCAGGTTTCAGCTCTGCCGGCTTTTCCCAGGGGAGCGGCGCCGGGCCATCCGGCAAGCTGTTCATCATCGGCGGCGGCAAGCGCCCGCCGGCGCTGGTGCAGGCGATGGTAGATGCTTCCGGGCTGGACACTGTCGGCTACGCCATCATCCTGCCCATGGCCAGCAGCGAGCCGGATACGGCCGCCTGGTACGGCATCCGGCAATTTACCGAGCTGGGCCTGCCGGCGGAAAAATTCCGCGCCCTGAACTTTGAAAAAGGGAGTTACCCCAAAGCCGCGGTCGACTCCCTGCGCGGCGCCCGCCTCATCTACATAACCGGCGGCGACCAAAACCGCTTCATGGACGCCGTCCTCGGCAGCCCGGTGTACGACGCCATCCACCAGGCGTATGAAGTAGGCGCCACCATCGCCGGCACGAGCGCCGGGGCCGCCGTCATGAGCCGGAAGATGATCACCGGTAATGAACACAAACACCCCGAATACACCGGCGATTTCCGGACCATCGAAGCCGAAAATATGGAAATAAAGGAAGGGCTGGGCCTGTTGCCCGAAGCCATCGTCGACCAGCATTTCATCTATCGCATGCGGATGAACCGCCTGATCACCGTCGCCCTGGAACATCCCGGAACGGCCTGTATCGGCATCGACGAATCAACGGCCATCCTGGTGGAAGGGGAAGAGGCCACCGTCGTCGGCGATTACCAGGTGATCCTGCTGCGCAACCCCCATGAGGGCAGAATACAGGACGGCCTGCTGGGCGGCCGGGGCATGGAACTGAGTGTGCTGCTGCCGGGGGAGGTGTTCAAGCTGCGTTGAATTAACAATCCAACCATTCCTTTGCACTCTACCGCCATAAATGTACCTTTGCGAAAATTTTAAAAAATGAAAGCAAACATTTCTTTGATATTGAACGGCATCTTGTTGATCGCAGTGGCTTATCTGCTCTCTCAGCATCTTTCTTCAGGTGGAGAAAAGGCGGCGGATGGCGAGGCAGTGGCATCGGAGGCATCCGAACCGCTCAATATTGTCTACATCAATGCAGATACTCTCATCAATCAGTACGAGTACTTCCGCCAGCAGCAGGAAGCGCTGGAGAAGCGGCAGGCCGAAGCCAGCCAGCGCCTCAACCAGCGGGGAGCGGCACTGGAGAACGAATTCCGGGCCGTGCAGAAAAAGATCCAGGAAGGCCTGCTGGCCCCCAGCCAGATTGCCGAAGAGGAGCAGCGCCTGGGCCAGCGGCAACAGTCCCTGATGGCAGAGCAGGAAAAGCTGAGCAAGGAACTGGTGGCCGAAACCCAGCGCATTCAGCTGGAGCTGGAAACCGAACTGCGCCAGTCGCTCGACGAAATGCGCACCCGCCGCGGCTACGACTACATCCTGCAGTACGGCCAGGGCTCCAGCGTGCTGCTGGCCGCTGATAGCCTCGACATCACCACTGAGGTTCTGGAGATCCTGAATAAGAAAAAGGCGGCGGAAGAACCTGCATCCGGTAATTAAACCGTAAAACCGTAAAACCGCAAAATGTAAAATGTAAAACCGGGTATCGGCGGAGCAGCCCTTGCCGGGCTACCTTTACATGTTGCAGTTTTGCGGTTTTATTTTTTATGGTTTCACACCTCCATCCGCCACAACCCGATCCCTTCGTCTACCGTCAACAGTTCAAAGCCGGTCTTCTGCAGCACCCGTTCCGATGCTCCATGCCCAACGGGAACGGTGGCGATGAAGGCCTGCAGGCGCTCATCCCGGGCCAGCCAGCCGCAGAGCGCGCCGGCCGCCTCGGTGGCCAGCCCCTGGCCGGCGTAGCGTTCATCAATAAAATATCCGATCATGCTTTCTCCCCGTTCATCCGGCCTGCCGCCCAGGCCTATGCCGCCGATGCGGCAATTGTCCGCCCGGTGTACGACGATCCAGTGGGTGAACCAGAAATATTCTTCGGGATGTTCCTCCACTTTGGGCAGGCAGAAATCCCGGATGGATTCGGTATATTCGGCGTCAAACTCGGGGGAAAGTTGAACGTCAAAGGGGGCCAGGCCCAACTGCTCCTGCAACTGGGCCATGTCATTTATCAAAAGATGTAATTGCTCCAGGCTCAGGGCAATGAGCCGGAGGCGGGAAGTGTTAATTTCCTGCATTGAATACGGTTTTTATACCTCCGCCCGCTGATAATACGCCTCCCGGTACTCCTCCAGTTTCCCCTTCAGCGTTTTCGCCCAATATCCCACTTTGCCGTCCCCGACCGGCCGCCCGTCGATGCGCACCACCGGCATGGCGCTCTTGTTGGAGCCGGTGAGGAATACCTCGCGGGCGTTGAATACTTCCTCCATTTGCACCTCCCGGGTAATGATGGGCAATAGGCCGGTGGCCGCTTTGATCACCGAATCCCGGGTGATGCCGAAGAGGATGTCGCTGTCCGGGGTGATGAGTTCTTCCCTGTCGTTGATGAGAAAGACATTGGAGCGCACCGACTCCCGAAGTACGCCATTGTAGTGGTAAAGCACCTCCAGGGCGCCGGCCTTGCGGATCTCCGGCAGCAGCTTGATGCCGGTCAGGTAGTTGATGGCCTTCACTTCCGGCCATTCCCGCTGGAAGTGGTGGCTGATCAGGCCCACTCCTTCGGTAAAGTAACTTTCCGGATAATTAGGCCAACCGTGTTGCAGGACGATCAGGTTGGGTTCGGAGGGAGAGTACCCGTCGGGCGTGTAGCCGCCGGTGAGCACCAGGCGGATGGCGCCCATGTCCTCTCCGTTGGCGGCGATCAGCTCGCGGATGTGCCGGCTGAGTTCCTCCCGGGCCAGGGGAGGGAAGAGATGCATCTTCTCCGCCGAATTGTAGAAGCGCTCCAGGTACTGCTCCTCCAGCATCGGGCGGCCGTATTTGAACAGGAAAAAGTCGAAAATGCCGTAGCCGCGGAGCACTGCCAGGTCGGTAAGGCCAAGGCTCGCTTCCTGCTGGGGTAAGATCTTGCCGTTGAGGCTGCAATAACGGGCCATTTTTGATGCTCAATTTACGGACAAAAACTGTATGGGGCGAAACCTTTGTGAATTACTTTAATTTTCCTTAATTTCATTCCCCGCTGCTTTGGATATTTGTGATTAAGTTCCGAATATGCTGTTCAAGGCAAAGGGCCGTACTGCTCAGGCAGCACACCATATTGTTAACCATTTCAAATTGAGGACCATATGAGTTTTGACACCAAGAACATCAGAAACGTTACCCTCCTCGGACACTCCGGTTGCGGGAAGACGACCTTTGCGGAATGCATGCTTTTTGAAGCAGGGGCCATCTCGCGCCGGGGGACCGTGGAGGAAGGTAATACCCAATCCGACTTCACCAATATCGAGCGCGAGCGTGGCAATTCTCTTTTCAGCTCGCTGATGCACGTTGAGTGGAAGGATTCCAAGATCAATATCCTGGACACGCCGGGTTTTGACGACTTCGTCGCGGAGGTGATCTCTTCCCTGAAGGTCGCCGATACGGGCGTGATGCTGCTCAATGCCAAGAACGGCGTGGAAGTAGGCACCGAACTCATATGGGAGTACGTCGAGCAATTTGAAACGCCCACCATCTTCGTCATCAACCAGGTGGACCACGAAAAAGCCGACTTTGACGCCACGCTTGAGCAGGCAAAAAACCGCTTTGGCCACAAGGTGCTTCCCGTACAGTACCCCCTCAACCCGGGCACAGGGTTCAATACCATCGTCGATGCCCTGCGGATGACCCTGTATGTCTTCCCGCCCGATGGCGGTAAGCCGGAAAAGCAGCCCATTCCCGATTCGGAGATCGAGCGCGCCCAGGAAATGCACAATGCCCTGGTGGAAGCCGCTGCCGAAAACGACGAGGGGCTGATGGAAAAATTCTTCGAAGAAGGCTCTCTGACGGAAGAGGAGCTGACCGAAGGGCTGCGTATCGCCATCGCTCATCAGGAGCTGTACCCGGTATTCTGCTGTTCTTCCACCCAGAATATGGGAAGCGGGCGCATCATGGGCTTCATCAATGACGTCTGCCCTTCCCCGGCCGACCGCCCCGCCAAATTGCTGGAAGACGGCAACCGCCTCAAGTGCGACAGCAGCGCCGATACGACCATTTTCATCTACAAAACCATGTCGGAGCCCCAGGTAGGCAATGTAACTTATTTCAAGGTTTACTCCGGTGTCCTCAACACCGGCGATGAACTGATCAATGCCAATAACCGGACCGCCGAGCGCTTCGGCCAGATCTTCGAGGCCGAAGGAAAGAACCGCGAGCAGGTCGGCCAGCTCAAAGCCGGCGACATCGGGGTGACCGTCAAGCTCAAAAATTCGCATACCAACAACACCCTCAGCGTCAAAGGCATAGACCACAAAATAAAGGCCATGCAATTTCCCGAACCCCGGATAAGGGTAGCTGTAAACCCTCCCAGCAAAGGGGATATGGAAAAGCTCATGAAGGCCCTCCACATCATTGAGGAAGAAGACCCCACCCTGATCGTAGAACAGTCCAAAACCCTCAAACAAACGCTGATATACGGACAGGGCCAGCTCCATATCGACCTGGTCAAACACCGCATCGAAAACCTCTACGGGGTGTCCATGGAGTTCATCAAGCCCCGTATTTCCTACCGCGAAACGATCACCAAGGCGCAGGACACCATGTACCGCCATAAGAAACAGACCGGCGGCGCCGGCCAGTTTGCCGAAGTGCACATGCGTATCGAACCCTACACCGAAGGCATGCCCGACCCCAGCGGCCTGAGCGTTCGGAATAAGGATATCGAAGAGCTGCCGTGGGGCGGCACCCTCGCTTTCTACTGGTGCATCGTGGGGGGCGCCATCGATTCGAAGTACTCCAACGCCATCAAGAAGGGAGTCCTGCAGAAAATGGAAGAAGGGCCGCTTACCGGCTCTCCCTGCCAGGACATCCGCGTGTGTGTCTACGATGGAAAGATGCACTCGGTAGACTCCAACGATATGGCCTTCATGCTGGCCTCCACCCAGGCCTTCAAACAGGCTTTCAAGCAGGCGGCGCCCCAGATCATGGAGCCCATCTACAAGCTGGAGATCCTCTGCTCTGATGATGTGATGGGCGACATTATGGGCGACCTGCAGACCCGCCGCGCCATCATCATGGGAATGGGTGCGGAGGGCCATTACCAGAAGATCACCGCTCAGGTGCCCCTGGCTGAGTTGTATCAATATTCTTCCACCCTACGGTCTTTGTCTCAGGGCCGGGCCAAGTTTCGCCAGGAATTCGCCGAATTCAACCCCGTGCCTCACGACATCCAGCAGAAGCTGATGGAAGCGCACGAGGAGGAGATGGCCGAAGCATGAGGCATTGTTTAAAACTATCGGCAGAAGCTCGCCCCGGCCCGAAAAGGCTGGGGCGATGCTCATAGCCTTACAGCCAAGTGGCGCTGTGTATGCGTTGTAAGATAAGCGCATAAACAGTATCCCGAAAGAAGGCGCGCCAGTCTGTGGCAGGCCCGCTTTGAGCCGCCTGTTATTATTGCGGATGATGCTCCGGCCGGGCCCTCGTCCGCAACAATAACAGGCAAAAAAAACCCCATGCCGAAACCCGTAATCATACTCGCCTTTGCCAACGAGCAGGAAAAGGGCAACCGCTACCTGCGCAACCTCCCGCGCGAACTCAACGCGCTGAAAACCATTCTGGATAAGGCGGCGGAGTCGGGCCTGTGCGAGGTGGAGATCCTGCCCAATACCACCCTGGATCAACTGGTGGATACGCTCCGCCGGCCCCGCTTTCGCGAACGCATTGCCGTTTTTCACTTCAGCGGCCACGCCAACAGCCTCGAACTGCTGCTCGAACAGGAAAGCGGCGGCGCCGCTTCGGCCCATGCCGCCGGGCTGATCCCCCTGCTGGGCGGCATCGACAGCCTCCAGTTGGTATTCCTCAACGGGTGTTTTTCCATTCAGCAGGCCCATGCGCTCAGAGACAAAGGCGCGCCCGCCGTGATCGGCACCGTCCAGGCCGTCTCCGACGCCCTGGCTACCGCCCTGTCCATCCACTTCTACGAAGCCCTGGCCGACGGCCTTTCCATCGATAAGGCCTGGCAGTGGGCCACCCGGGAGATCGTCGCCGCTCGGGGAGAGGAGGACTGGGCAGCGTATTACCACCTGGAACAACGCGGCGTTGGCATCGAAGCGGTAGAAGGGCGCTTCCCCTGGGAGCTGCTCTACCGCAGCCCTGGCAGCGAAGCGCCGGGCTGGAACCTGCCGGAGGCGGCCGACAACCCCCTCTTCGGCCTGCCTCCCGTCCCGGAAAAGTACGCCCCGCCCAATGAGCCTTTCCACTACCTGCGCCGCTATACCCGGGAGGATGCGGCGGTATTCTTCGGCAGGGGCAACGCCATTCAGCAACTGTACCGGCAGCTGACGATGCCCCTCGGCGCGCCGGTAGTCCTGCTCAACGGACAGTCGGGCGTGGGCAAATCCTCCCTCCTCTACGCCGGCCTGTTCCCGCGCCTGGAAGAACAATATGAGCTTCGCTACCTCCGGCGGGACCGGAAGAAAGGCCTGCTGCGGCAGCTGATGGAAGCCCTGGGTGTGAAAGGGCGGCCGGAAGAACTGCCCGGAGAAGACAAGGAGATCACCAAAAGAAAGATCCAGAAGGATATCCTCCAACTGGAAAATACCCTGGCCCAATTGGAGGGAGACGCCCGGGCGCAGGTCGAGGGCCTCATCGAGAATTACCGCAAAAAGCAGGACGAAGCCGAACGGGGCCAGCCTGATATCAAAGCAGACCTCAGGGAAGAGTGGAAAAACATCGAGGCTGCTTCGGGAAAGAAAGCCCTTATCATCATCATCGACCAGGTGGAGGAGGTTTTTACCCGCCCGAATGAAGCATTGCGCAACGAGCTGGAGAGCTTCCTCCGGCAGGTGCAGCGCATCTTCGGAGAAGCCGGGCAGGGGCCAAAGGGGAAACTGCTGCTCAGCTACCGCAAGGAGTACCATTCTGACTTCCTCAAGATCTTCAATCGCTACCGCATCCTGCGCGAGGAATTTTTTCTGGACAAGCTCGACAAAAAGGGCATTGTCGAGGTGGTGAACGGCCTTGCCAGCACCGAGCAGTTGCGGCAGAAGTACCGTTTGGAGGTAGAGCCCGGCCTGCCTCTTGAGATCGCCAACAACCTGTTGGCCGACCCGGACTCGCCCATCTCCCCGGTCCTGCAGATCACCCTCACCAAGATGTGGCAGCAACAGGAAGTCCAGCCCCGGCGGGTGTTCAGTTCCGAAAATTACCGCAACCTCCGCGAGCAGGGCCTATTGCTGGGCGACTTCTTCGAACAACAGATGCGGCAGATCGAGCGCTGGGAAAAAACCATCGACCGGGCGGTGGCCAGCTCCGGGCTGGCGCTCGACATCCTGAACTTCCACACTACCCGCCTGGGTACTGCCGAAAGCCGCGACATCCAGCAGCTGCGCATCCTCTACCAGCACCAGAGCGATATCCTGGACAGCCTGATCCACCGCTTCCAGGAGACCTACCTGCTGGCCGGAATGGAAGGCGATAAGACCGCTCTGGCCCACGATACCCTGGCGCCCATCGTGCAGAAGGAGATGCGGGATTCCGACAAGCCGGGGCAGCGGGCCCTCCGCATCCTGGAAGCCAAGGTCATCGATTATATCAGGAACCCGGAGGAAGCCGTCATCGAAGAAGATGACCTGGCGCTGGTGGAGAACGGCGCCGAAGGCATGCGCATCTGGCTGCCCATGGAGATAGAACTGATCGAAAAAAGCCGCCTGCGGCGAGGGGAACTGGAAGCCGAACGCCGCCGCAACCGCATCTTCCGCTGGGTAGCGGTAATCGCTATCGCACTGGTGGCCCTCATCGCCTCCTTTTACTGGTACCGCCTCGACATTGAGAATACCTTCAACCAAGGCCGCCTGGTGGCGGAAGATGACCCCACCTCCGGCCTGGCCCACATTATGAATGCCTACGAGCGGGCGCCGGCCTTCCTGAATAAACGGGGAAAACTGGAAGCCGCCTACCGCCTCTACGAGCAGAGTGTGCTGTACGAACCGCTGCTCAAAACGGAACACTACCTCACCGCCGCCGCCTTTTCACCCGATGGCGCCCATTTTGCCGTATCTCCCGGCGCCGGGAATATCGTATACCTGTACTCCACGGATGAGCAAGAACGGGTAAATACGTTTACAGCCGCCAACAGCCCCTGTTATGCATTGGCGTTTGGGCCGGAAGGCAGCCTGTTCATCGGCTCGGAAGACCGCAATGCTTACCGGTGGGACTGGAGGGGCAATGGAGAACCGCTTGTATTTGCTGCTCCTCCGGGATACGACACCTCCTCGGTGCGCGAGCTCGCCCTTAGTGCGAACGGCCGGTGGCTGATCAGCCGGCAGGCCAATGGGTCGGTACGTTCGTGGGATGCCGCTACCGGACGCCTTTTACAGGAACTTACCTTGTCTGGTGAAGCAACGGCCCTGGCCATCGGAGGAAGCGATAATACCTTTGAATCAACGGTTTTTGTAGGCGCTAAGGAGGGGCGGGCCTGGCAATTCACTCTGAGCGGAGGAACGGCGGCTCCAACAGACAGCCTCGTATGGGGCCATGGCCAAATAAAAATCATGGCCTTCAACCCGGCCGACGGCCTTTTGGCCATCGGCGGCCAGGATGGCGGCCTGCAGCTCTGGAACAGAGCGGGGGAAGAATGGGCAACCTTCCTTGATATTGCCGGGCATCGTGCCGATATTACCGCTCTGGCCTTTTCCGGTGACGGCGCGTTCCTGATATCAGCCGACGCCACGGGAAAGGTGCAGGCAACGAGCACAGCGGATGGACAGCCCTACCGGCTTCTGAAAGGCCACCGCAGGGAACTGCACACTATTTTCTACCAGGGCGGCCAGAACATCATTTACACGGCCTCTGCGGACAGCACCGTCCGTTCCTGGGAGTTTCCCTATCCTTTGCCGGAGCCGGAGATCCGGCTCAGCCGGGCCAGCATCGAATACCTGGCCTTTACGCCGGACGGGCGGTACCTGGCGGCCGCCACCGGCTCCGATAGCATTTATATCCTGGAGGCCGATAACTGGGAGGTACAAAGCCGCTATCAATGGCCGGAAGGGCAGGTAACCAGCCTGCAGGCCGCTGCCGATGGGAAACTGCTGGCCGGCCCCACTATGGAAGGCGAGGCCGTTTTCGTGGAAATACAGTCCGGAAAACCGGTGTACCGGATCGGGCGCTCCGGCAGCGGCCCTTCCGTTGTCGCGCTGAGAGGCAACCGCCTGGCCGCTGCCGATGCCACCGGGCGGATCAACCTGTGGGACTGGCGGGAGGAAAAACTGCTGCAGGAAACCCAGGATGGCGAGCTTCCCGATATCAGCGCCCTGGCCTTTACGGCCGACGGGAACCAATTACTGATCACTACTCTGGACGGCAAATTCAGTGTACGTTCCCTGCCCGGCCTGGAGGAGCAGCAGCGGGCTACCCCGGGGGGAATGCTGGGAGGGCTATCCGTGGGGAGCACCGGAGAAGCCCTCTTGCTTACGGATAGTGATTCGGCTTATCTCTGGAAGGGGCGGGGCGGGAATTTTCGACTACTTCCCGCCCGGGCCGGCGCCGAATGGTATCCGGGCGGCCAGGCCTATCTCAGCCCTACGGCCAACCCCTGTGAGCTTGGCCTGTACTCCCGTGAAGGCTTCCTCTTCCAGCGCCTGTCCGGAGAGTGCCAGGCCGAAGCCCTTACCGCTCAGCCCCAGGGGCGGTGGTACGTTGTCGGCACTGTAGATGGGCGCCTGCTGCTGTGGCGCACAGAGCGGCGGCCGCTTCAGTAAATATGAACCCGAAGGTCAGGGTAGGGGTAGAATGAAATACTTCACGGCATCCCCTCCGGCAACGCCGTTGTAGTCGCCGTCCAACTGTACGCCGCCGGTGCTTTGCACCTGGTCGCTGATGACTACTTTCATGATGTTCACAAACTGTCCATTCAAAGTATCCACGCCGCCGCCGCAGTACTCACCGGGCACCCAGTAAGGAAATTCGAGCCGCCCGTTTTCCTCCGACCCTTCTTCCCAGATAAACTGAAAGTGCGAACGGTCGATTGATGCACCATTTGAGCAGAAGAAGCTAAAGTCCCGGCCGAGTATCAGGTTATTGGGGCCCACGGGAAGAGAGAAAGAGATTGCCACCGTTGCGGTGTCAGGGCCCCAGTCCAGCCATATCGTATCCTCCCCCGGCGACTTGACCTGTAAAAGCGGCCCGCCCTCCGGCACTATGATGTAATCTTTGATGAAATTTCCTCCCGGTTCGCCGTTCCCGTCCCCGTCCAGCTGCACGCCGTCCAGGTTGTATATCGATCCTTCGATGAACACCCTGAAAACACAGGGCTGCAAGCCTTCGCAGATGCTGCCCGGGCCGTAAACAATAAGGTCCAGGCCGGAGAATCCGCCATCGGCCCATTGCATATTGAACGGGATGCCGGCGTCGTCGTTTTGCCGGAAGATCCGGATGTTATCGGTGTCGGTATCGAAACGAACGGTATTGGGGTCGGCCGGGCTGCTGAAATCAACTTCAAAGATCAACGGGATCTCCGGGTCATCCGGTACGAAAATGGTGTCTTCTTCCGGAAAAACGAATACGCGGAAACCGGGGAAAGTGCAGCCCGTAACGGATACTTCCTGTACAAAATCGCCGCCGGGCCTGCCGTCCCGGTCCCCATCGAGGAGTTTGTCGCCCTCCAGGCTGCGTATGCCGGTATCGGGCTCGCCGGACAATCGGATAACCGGTTGGCAATCTTCGGTGGACTGGCAGTAGAAATCTCCGCAGGGCAGGAAGATCCGGTTTTCCCATACCCAGAAGTTGCCGGAATAGATGACATCCGCTCCTTCGACAAAGAAGTTCAGGCTGTCGATCACCAGTTCGGGATTGACGTCCTGGTTAAAAAGCACCTGGATGCCTTCGAATTCCACATTGTCTGAGATAATAGTGGTATAGCTGATATTGGTAACGACGAATACGTCGGGAATTTCCAGTTCATCACCGCCGACCAGCGGGTGGCTTTCGTCACAATTACAGGCGGCCATCAGGATCATCAGCGGGATAAGGATCAGGATATTTTTCATGATATATGGGGTGTGTTTTAAATCAGATGAAATAAGAGGTTTACAGCCTGCCGCCAACGGGGAACAACCGGATCCTCAGGTAGGCCTGCCAGCTGAACAGCGTGGCGCACTCTTTGTGGTAAAAGCGGGGAAAGAAGCGCGCTTCCTGGTTGATGCCCAGGGTGAAAATATCCATCACGCCGGCCTCGATGCCGATCTGCCAGTTGACGCCCATGGCGTTGCGCAGTTCGGACTCCGAATCGAAGACGGACAGCGGTTCCCGGGATTGGAACAGGCCGAAACGGGATGTTCCGGACCCCTGCAGGATCGGAAAGCCGCCCTCGGGGTTAATGATGCTGGATTCCGCTTCCACTTTGCCGCTGGCCGGTATAGACAGGCCGGCCCCGGCGTAGGCCCGCAGCCAACCGTGGAGCTGATAGCCGCCCCATGCCCTGGCTTCCAGGTAGTTGAGGCGCGCGTGTTCTACAGACACCAGTTGAGCGCCGGCCGGCAGGTTGCCCGGGTTTTCGATGAGGCTGGCCACCTCGCGGGTGAACCGGAAGTCGGAGAGGCCGAGCTCTGCCCCGTAGGCCAGCCCGGTGGTAATGGGCGCGTCCTGTACGCCGATGGCGAAGTTGAGGCGGCCTACGAGGCTGGAAGCGTCGTTTTCAAAACCTTTGATATTGGGCCCAACCGCAATGCCGGGGCGGAAATAGGCGGCGCGATGCCGCCACTGGGTCCTGGCGTTGCGGGTTTCCACCGGGTCTACCTCGTCAAAGACGATGTAGGCCCGCACCCGGTTGGCGCCAACTTTCCAGTCGGTGGTCTCGATGTCGAATTCCACAAACCCCTTGGTGGATTGTTTGCTCTGGAAGAAGCCCTTCGCCTTTTTCCCCTCCAGGCCGACATTGCGCAGGATGATGCGCACCGTATCCTTATATGATCCGGTAACCCGCTGTAGTTCAATACAGGAGCGGTCTTTGCCATTGTAGCCGTAGGGGCAGATTTCCATGGCGGGGTTCATTTTGCCCAGCTTGACGCTTTCCAGGTCGAGGCTTTTGTCGATGGGAACGTTGACGGTGACATCGCGAACGCGCCCCTCCTCTTTGTTCTGGAATTCTACTTTGTAGTGCAGCTTTTTGGAAAAGCCCTTACGGAAGTGGGCGATACGGGGCTGCACCCGTATGCGGTTGGGGTCGTACACGGCGAGGATCTGCATCTTATGCTCGTCGTAGTACTCCTCTTTGCTGAACTCGCCCTCGTCGGGCACCCAGAGGGTGGCAACCGTCAGTTCCCGGTTCTTGTCCTGCTGGCTGCGCAGGTGGCGGCTGGATTCCAGGGAGAGAAATAAGCGGCGTTGTTCTTCGTGGCCCATCCCTTCGATACGGTAGGCGAGCTTGTTCTTGTACAGGTTATCCAGTTCCTGGGCAGCGGCCTGCCGGGTACCGGAAAGCCGGCTGGCAACTACGGCCGTGGCTTCGCTATCGCTCAGCCCCTTCTCATTGTAGTGGGTGCGTTCGCCGATCAGCTCGAAAGCATTATATAGAAAGCTGATCTCTTTCTTTTTGTTGTAAAACAGGAAGAGATAGCCGTCTACCGAGCCAGAGAGCCGGGCGGGGGTTTCGTAGTGAGTGATGAGTTGGAAGGGCTGCTCGGGGACGATATAATCGGAAGAGTTGCTCTCCAGCATCGCCTTTTTTCCCTCCAGGTTGTAAGCGGGGTGGGGCCGCCCCTTTCCGGGCGCGTCAACACTGGCGCGCAGCGTCAGCGGGCTGTTGGTGGCGTAGAAAGGAGTAAGGTGCAACCGGATATTGTAGGCTCCCCTTTCAAGGTATCGGTGTTCGGGCTCCTCCTCAAAGGAATAATGGCCGTCGCCGAACTCCCACAGGTAAATGCCCCAGGAAGGCGGCTCCTTAGACTCCGGCCAGCCGTTGAGCGGCGGAATCCTTTCCTTCTTCAGCCGGAACTGCCCCGAGGAGGGGTCGTAATCCAGCCAGTCGGAAAAGCCAAATTGAGAAAAGGCAAAAAAAGGGTGCAGGGCAAACAGCAGTAGCGCTAAAACCGGTAATCGACAGGTTTTTGACATGGGGGTAGGGGTTTGGGTTTCAGGAATTGAATTTTCAGTTATCAATTTAATTAAAATATCTGAAAGAATCAGCTATTTTTCCTTCGTATGGCGGAGCGCTGTAACTATTTCAACCAAAGTTGCGTTATTGCAAAAAGCGCTTTTACCTAATACTTTATACCTTATTTCCGCCAACAGTTACGCTGAAGCATAATATTTTACCCCTATGCCTGTACAACCACTGGAAAGCCGGCAGCCCGGCACGCCCAAAAACATCAACATCGCCGTTTTGTACGCCCAGGCCGATGAGGACTACTGGCAGGGCCTGAAGAAACATTTTACCGGCCTGGCCAATATCCATAAGAATATCAGGATCTGGGCCGCCACCGATGTGGAGCTCGGCGGGGAAGTGCTGCGCGAAACCAAAGAAGAACTCAAAAAGGCGGACATCACCCTGATGCTCATCAGCCCCGATTTTATCAACGACAAGGTTATTGACGGGGAGGCCCGTTTCCTGCTGGAAACCTACGCTCACTTCAGCCGCAGCGACGAATACCGGAAGAACGAGCGCTTCATCGTCCCGGTTTTGCTCAACCACCTCTACGGCTGGGAGGACATCTACGACGAGCAGTACGATATCGAAGACCTGCGCGTTTTCGATAAGATCCTGTCCAGCTCCGATAACCTGGATGAGGCCTACGCCCGCATCACCAAGTCGCTGGAAGAATACATCGAACGCATCAACGCCAAAGGGGTGAAGATCATCATTCCGACCTGGATCGGATTCATTCCCGGCATTATGTACAATGACGGCTTCGTCCGCAACAAGAATATCAGCCTCTACCAGAAATACAAGCGGGAGATCCAGTTCTCTCTCAACGACGACGTCGACCAGGTTTGCGACGCCTTCAAGACAGGAGAGGCCAACCTCATCTGGTCGACCATCGACCGCCTGCCCTATGTGATCGATAAGGTCCGCGACTGGCGCCCCCGGGTCATTTATCAGGCATCGTGGTCGAATGGGGCCGACGCCATCCTGGCGCGCAAAAACATCCGGTCCGTCGAAGAGCTGAAGGGGAAAACCATTCATTTTCCACTCGACTCTCCCTCCCAGACCTTTCTGCACTACGTTTTGCGGGAGCATAAACTGAGCCTGCAGGACGTCAGGCTCGCCCCCCAGCGGCACGCCAACCTCGACCAGTTGGCCAAAGCCTTTATGAACAATAAGAAAATTGACGCCCTGGTGTTGTGGAGCCCCTTCGTGGAGGCCTGCCTCAATGAAACCAAAGACGTGCACGTGCTGGCCCACTCCGGCCAGTATCCCAACCTCATTGCCGACGTGCTGGTCGCCAGCGAGGAATACATCAGCCTCAATCGCGAAGAACTACAGGAAATGCTGAAAGGATGGCTGCTGGAGGTGCAGGAGTTCATCGGAGCGCCCCGGTACCAGGAATCGGCGGTGGAGGTGCTGATCAACGCCATCCTGCGGCCGTTGCCCGCCATCATCCCGTCTACCATCCGTACTTCTCTGGTGGAAGCCCTTACCAATTACTTTGAGAGTTCTCTGGCAAAAGTGCATCTGTGTACCCACGACGACAATCTGCATTTCTTCGGGCTGGGGCCGCACCGCGATGACCAGCTGGGCGGAAAGCTCTACGATAAATTCCTCGCCCTGGAATATCCGCACCTGGTGAATGACCCCGGCCTGCAGTGGGCGAATATTGTGGACGCTTCTTTGATTGAGGGGCTTGGTTTGTAAATGAAAAAGCCGGGCCATGGCCCGGCTCCATATTCATGGGACAATAATTGATTGGTATTCATAAAAGGGAGGGCGGGTCCTGAAATCGAACGAATCCCAAATCACGAATCACACCCTACACCCGCACCCTCCGCGCCACCAGCGCCGCCGCCAGCGCCAGCACCGCCACCACGCCCAGCCCTGCGCTCAGCCCGAAATGTTCGGCAATGCCGCCGATCAGCGGAGGGCCGATGAGAAAGCCCACGACGCCGGCACTGGCCACCGCCGCAATGCCCGTACCCGGGGCTACACCCGGCGTTTTGGCTGCCGCGCTGAACAGCAGGGGCACCACCGTGGAGAATCCCAGGCCCACCAGAATAAAGCCCAGGACGGCCGTTGCCGCCGAAGGGATCAGCGTCACTGCCGCCAGCCCGCCGGCGCCCAGGAGGCTACCCACAACGACCAGCCGCCCTGCCCCGAAGCGCATCCGGACGCCGTCGCCGGCAAAGCGGCCCAGGGCCATGGCCAGCGAAAAACCGGCATAACCAAGGCTGGCCACGAAGGGGTTGGCCTGCAGGATGTTGCGCAGGTAGATGGCGCTCCAGTCGGCTATCGCCCCTTCTCCGATCATGATGCAGAAGCCGATGAAGGCCAGCCCCAGCAATGCTTTGGAGGGCAGGGCGAAAGAGGAACCGTCCGACTCGCTATTGGGTAAGGCAAAGATGACCGGCCGCAGCAGTAGCTGCAGGCCTACCATGAGCAGGGCTACCGCAATGAGGTGGCTCTGCAGAGGGACGCCCGCCGCCGCAATAAGCCCGGCGCTGCCGGCGCCGATCATGGCCCCCAGGCTGAACATCCCGTGACAGGCCGACATGATGGTGGTTCGGTACTGTTGCTCGACAGCCGCCGCCGCCGCATTCATCGAAATGTTCATGAAGCTGTTGAACAGGCCTACGATGAAGAGGCCGGCCATGAGGCTCCACTGGCTTTGCGCAAACGCGGGAACCGGCAGGCTGGCACAAAATAACAGTGTGGACAGGATCATCGCCCTGCCGGTGTGGATCCGCTTCATCAGCCAGCCCGAAAAAGGCATCATAAAAAGGGCGCCCAGCGGGAGGCCAAGCAGCGCTACCCCCAGCTGCCCCTCCGAAAGGGCAAGGGCTGCCTGCACTTCCGGAAGCCGGGCAAGCCAGCTCCCGAACAATATACTCAGCGTCATGAAGGTGAGCCCTACCGAAAGGCTCGGTAAATGAAATGCAAATGCTTTCAGTGTTCTGATCATACGCAATTGGGTAGTTTTTTTCCGTTACGTTCCATACAAAATGGCGTCACTATATACCGTTACAAAAAACGGGACTTCTTTTTTAAGAAGCCCCTGTTGAAGTTAAATGGCAATGTATGAAACTTCGTATTGACAGTGCAAAGGTACTGGCGTCGCTACAGCGAGTCTTCATTGATTTTTGCAAATACTGATACTTGATTGACGAGGGGAGGGCAACTTTGGCGCCGGTGGATTAACAGAGTGTTAAATCTCAAACTTTTTCACTTAGTGTAAAAACAACAAGAACCCTTTTCCCGTTTCGATTGTTGTTGATAACATTAGGAAGAATGCAGCTGCGGAAAGTGGATTTCCGTAGCCCTGACCAGATCGTGAGTTGGTTGATAAGTTGATGGGTTGATTAGGTTTATT
>JAGFJE010000015.1 GCA_024103175.1 Phaeodactylibacter sp. | reverse complement strand
TAAACCCATCATGCAGGCCAGCGGACGATCCGGAGGATCGCCGCACGGACTTCATCGGCACACCCCCAGGAGACCGTAAAGCCGGCGCCTCCATGCCCGTAGTTGTGAACAACATTGCGCCCCTCTTCTTTTTCGCAGCGAATGGCGGGACGCTTGGGGCGTAGGCCGGCCAGCGCCTGCAGTATTACCGGTTCTCCCAGCCGGCGTTCCAGTTGCCGGCAGCGGGCCAGGATGGTTTGAGTATCCTCTTCAGTGGGCTGCCGGTTGTAGTCGTGGCCGTAATCGGTGCCGCCCAGCACGATGCAGTCGCTGCGTTCGATGATGTAACCCAGCCGGCCCTTGTCCATGGAATCGACCATGGATTGAACCGGGCCCGTTTTTTTTACTTTGACCACCTGCCCGCGGATGGGGTAGACCGATTCGTCACCAAACAATTGCCGGGCCCCCAGGCCGGTGCAGTTGACGACGATATGGCCCTCCTCCAGCAGCGGCTCCACTGCCGTCACTTCACGGACGGTTATTTCACCGCTCCCTTTCCGGAACCGCTCCAGCAGATACGGCAGGTAGGTTTGCGTTTCTGCCAGCGGCACTCTGGCCATATACCCCATTTCATAGCCGGCAGGCAGTTCTTCCGGGCGGGCTTCCCGCACGGCGTCGGCGGGTAGTTCGTCTTTCCAGCTGTTGTCCAGCCCCGGGCGGGTAAGGACGAGAAAATCCACCATCCGAACTCCGGTTTCGGGAAGACCGGCCAGTTTGATGAATTCATGGTAAGATTCGGCGCTCCACCGGTTGGCCTTATCCACCGGCTCGGCCTCGTAAGGGAACCAGATGGCGGCGGCCACGGCGGAAACCGTTTGCTCCGGCGGCTCTTTGGTGAGGATGCGCACCGGGAAACCGGACTCTATGAGGCGGACGGCGGTGGCCAGGCCGGAGATGCCGGCGCCGAGGACGGTGATGGGCTGCATGGTACTTAAAACTTTTATACAAGATACAAAAGTGGAGTCATTTTTCCTTTCTTTGAATTGCAGATGGAAGGGGCCGGAGGGTTAGGCCATTGGAACCTTAGCCCGGAGGGCCAGGGCAAAGAGAATGATCTTTTTTATATCCGGCCGGATGATGAACAGGTTCTTTATGCAGGAAAAAACTTCACATAATTTTTTTGATAAAACGTGTATGGGGCAGTAAGGCTTGGATTATTAAGTTTTAAATTACTAATTACCAGGAGTTTGACTTTATTGTATCCTGTTTTTTGAATACAGAAATTTCGTGAAATGTACTTAATATCTCCTGCCTGATTACCGACATTTGTATTGTCAACGATGATGAACGATAGTTGACAGCCTTCTCCGAAAGCGGAGGAGGCAATCAAATGCGAAATCCCACGAATGCTTTTTTTATTATAATCCCATGATGTGCTATTATAATCCCATGTAAAGATTTCGGGGGTATCAAAGGATACCCTCAATTTTGGTATGTAGATAGCCTCTCAAAGCTCTTTTGGAAACCGGCCCGATGCGGCCGGTTTTTTTTTTGGACGTACCCCACTCACTCCCTCAATACCTCCGGCAGCGGCCGCCCCTCGGCCGGCACCTCATTGGTGATGGCGGCGATCTTCCACTGCCCGTCCTTTCTGATCAAAGAAAAATTGTCGACCCCCTGCTGGGGCGGGAAGTCCGTGCCCGGAATGCTCACCTCGTACAGCACCAGGAACTGCGCCATATCGCCGAACACCATGGGTTTCATGCGGATGATCTTCTCGGCAAAGCCCGTCTGCTCCACCTTTGCCTGTTCGATGAAGCGTACGAAATCGGCCACGAAGCCGTCCACCGAAAAAACGGTGGTGGCTTCCCGGCTGGTACGCAGGACGATGACGGCCTCCGGGATGAAGAGGCTTCTTACCTTGTCCCAGTCGGGCGTCGTGCCGGCGGGGAAGGTGACGAGGTCATAGAGTTCCCGGACGGCCTGTTCCGGCGTTTGGGGTTGGGTGGTGACGGTTAGGCGCTGGGCGGGAGCGGGAATGGCGAGCCCCAGGAGCAGGGCCAGGGCTGCCAGGCGGAGGGATGGTATTGGATTCATGCTGTTTGTTTTTTCAGCTAATAGAACGCGGATTTTCGCGAATGCGGCGGATTGATGCCGATACGAACCCCCGGCACGCCTGCCTGTAGGGAGTGTTCGCAATTCGGTGTTCGCTGTTCGCAAGTCCCTGAAAATCAATGGGTATTTTTCAGAAGAGGCCACCATTCTAGCGTTGGACAAAGTCGGAAGTTTACCCGGAAGAGCCCCGTACTTCAAAGAAGTCGGGGCGAAGACGGGTCGGAACGAGGCCCGTCCTCTCCCGATAGTTTTATCGGGATCGGCCGGGT
>JAGFJE010000751.1 GCA_024103175.1 Phaeodactylibacter sp. | reverse complement strand
GCAGCACCTCCTCCTGAAGTAATTTCGCCAGGCCCTTTCGCCCGGCCTCCATTACTGCATCGTGATTCCAGACAAAAAGAGGGTAGAGGAGAGGCCGCAGCGCATTCATCCAGCGTTTGTTGGTACGCACGATCCAGTCGTACCGGATGTGCACCCACTCGCCCTCCTGCCGGATGGCCCAGGCGCCCGTTCCTTCCAGTTCTCCCATAGCCCGGCCTTCCAGGCGGAAGGGGCGTTCCGACACCGTAGTTTCCAGGTCGAAGGCCAGCCGGTAGGGCAATGGCGAAGACCAGGAAAAACGGCGGACGGCCCCTATCCCCAGGCTGTCCCCTTCTTTGAGCTTTTGAACGCTGCGCACATACTTCCACCATTGCGGCCATTGTTCGGCGCCGTAGATGGCCGTCCAGACGGCCTCCTGCGGAGCCCGTGTTTTCCAAAGGGTGATGAAATGGTAATTGCTCATGATCGATGGTTAGTTTTAAAAGCCGGAAATTACAGGATACCTGCCCGGTTAAAAATTCGTTCCCAGCGCCAGGCTCACCACCGCCGTTTCCTCCCGCGATGCCCCCACCAGCACACTCAGGGTGTAGGAGCGCGAAAGCGGGATGAGATAGAAGCCGCCGCCGTAGGACGTCTGCCAGTCCTCTTCGGTTTGCCCTTCCTGGATGATCTTACCCATATCGAAGAAGCCGATCAGGCCGATGTCGAGGGGCACGACCACGGTTTCCAGCTTGCCCACCGGAATGCGCAGCTCCGAATTGAAGTACACGCGGCTGTCGCCGGCGAAGCGGTTGCGCTGGAAGCCGCGCAGGCCCTGGTTCTGGCCCAGCTGCGGAAGTTTGTAAAAAGGAACGTCGCCGAAAGAGGCGCCATAACCGGCCTTTAGCCCCAGAACCAGGGGGTAGGGCCGGGGGCTGAGGAAATACTCAATAAAAAGATCCGTCACTCCGTAATTTTGATCGCCATCGATCAGGCCGGCTTCCTGGGCGGCGCGCAGGCGGTAGCCCCGCGTGGGGAACACCTTGTGGTCGCGCAGGTCGATCTCCAGCGTGGCTTCGGCATTGGCGATGCCGAGCCGGCCGACGCCAAATATGCTGCTGTTTTCCGCCAGGATGGTGTTGTCCTTTACGGGCACGTTGTTCTGGCTGTAGCCCACCGTCAGGCGGGCCAGGCTGCGCTTCCAGAATTGGCGCTGCAGGCCGATGCGCCCTTCCAGGCGGTTGAGGCGGACGAGGTAGTAGTCGTCGTTGAAGAGATCTTCATCGTAGTCGATGCCGTTGCCGATGCCGAAGAAGTAGTTGAAGTTGTCGGGCTGCGCCCAGGTGGCGTGCAGCAGCAGGTCCCATTTGTGGAGAACGTGATGGGCCTGGCCGTCGTAGCTCAGGGCGAAGTTGTTCAGGGTTCCCACCTGGAAGCCGAACTTGTGTTTGGCGCTGTAGTCCCGCTTGTTGAAGTTGCGGCGGGTAAAGGAGATCCCGCCGTTCAGCATCAGGCCGTTGAAGGTGTTGAAGCTGATCAGCGCCATGGGAAAATAAGTGTTGTAAGCGAAAGCGGTGCGATCGTAATAGTATAGCTCCTCATTCCAGCTGTTTACAGCTTTACCTTCTGCGCCCAGGTTGAGGATGGCGTCTTTGTTTTTCTCGTACACCAGCGTCCTTTTACCTCCTTTTTTCACCAGAGAGTTGTCGGTGATCTCGTCTTCCCCGGCGCCCCCGACCAGGCGCAGTTTGATGGCGCTTTCGGCCTGCCCTTCTACCAGAAAGCGGTCGTCTCCATGCAGGCCATACAGGCGGATCTCCCGGGTTTCCTCCGGCAGGAAGAGGCGGCGGTAAGTAAGGCTGGAATCCTTTTGCCGGCGGATTTCCACCAGGGTGCTCCCGTCGGGCTGGCGAAGGATATGGAAGTATTCCTCTTTATTGGTTCCGGGCACATCGACGTATCGGGCGAGCAGGCCGTAGAACCTGTCGGCGTACTTCTCCAGGTCTTGCCGGCGTCGGGCCAGCTTGGCGGTGATCTCCTTTCCCGACAAGTCGAAATTCTCCCGGGGCATCTGGCGGACGGCCCTTTCGATCACTTCGGGGGGCAGCGCTTCCTGAACTTCCCGGGCGGCCTGCCGCCAGTCTTCCCGCGTCAGCCGGATGCCCAGGAAGCGGTCCATGTGGCGGGCCTGGTAGGTCAGCGAACGCACGCTCTTGATCCTGTAGTCGAAATGCTCCAGGTTGGGCACGGCCCACTGCCGCTCGGCCAGCCAGGGCAGCAGGCCGTCCAGGTTGGAGAAGGCGTGGTCTCGGTCGCGCGGGATGGGGCGTACCAGGGTGCTGTCTTCCTGTTCAAAGGCGGCCCACTTCCAGTTGTCCTCGTGCTTACTCCAGTCGCCGATCAGGATGTCGAACATGCGGGCGCGGGCGAATTCCCGGGTATCGAGGCGGACGTCCGGGTGGTCGTACATCTCGTGAAAGAGGTCGTAGCTCTTGAAGATCTCGTCGGCATTGCCGAAGGGCAGGGGCCCTTTTCCGCCGTTGGTGGGCCGTTCTTCCACCATGCCCAGCATATTGGCGAAGGTGGTGCGGAACTGACCGAGCCGGGGGTCATCCGGCATAATGTACAGGCGGGGCGACGCGTGGAGAATACCCAACTCATCCAGCATGGGCGCCACGGCCAGCGCCCCGTAGGGCTGCTGCGAGCTGGTCTGGTCGCGGGTGACGGCCGCGGCGATGGTGTGGCGCAGGGTATAGCTCAGGGCCGATACCGGATCTTTATCGACAGAACGGAAGACGTACTGCCGGCCGTCTTCCGTCTGCATCTTCAGGGAAATGGTCTGCCGGCCGCCGCCTCTTTCCAGCACTTCCAGCCCGCCGTAGGCGGTGTCCAGCCGAAGCACCGGCGCCATGACCGGCGCCGCCCAACTGGTGCGGTAGTGGGGGCCGAAAAAGAACCGGTGCAGGCCTCCGGCGGCATACTGAGGGCCGGCGGCGATGCGGGCGCTGTCGGGCTGTTCGGCAGGAGCGGAGGCGTCCTCCGGCCCGGACGGGGCCAGGCAGGGCGCCTTTACGTGATTCACAGGAATATCGGGGTTTCCGGGGCCGCAGGGCGACTGGTAGAGGGGGCCTTCCTTTTCAGCTGCAAAGCCACCGCCGGCGTAATACAGGAAAGTGTAATTCACCGCCCCGTTTGCTTCATAATGCAGCTGGATCAGGCCGGGGCGCGCCTCGGCCAGCCGGGCCAGGCGGTTGCGGGCAGCATAGGAAGCGGCAACAGGCGCCCCGCTGTTGATGAGGTAGTTGCCATAGTAGGAAAGCACCTGCTGGTTGGCCTCGTGTCCGGAGAGGAAGACGATGTTTTCGTATTCGCGGGCCAGCCCCAGCAGATAGCCCGCCAGCTTTTCGAACCGTTCGTTGGAGATATCCCGGACGCTGCCGACATTTTCGTGAAAGACGGCGTAAATGCCTCCGGCTACCGGGGGCAGCAGGTGGGTGCTCAGCGGGAAAAAGCCTCCGTATTTACCGAGAGAGTAGGGGGGGAAGTGGCCGGTGATCAGCACGTTGCGCTCCTGATTTTCCTTTATAGCATCTTCGATCTCTTCGTGGATGGCGGCCTCAACGATCTCATCGCACACGGCGTCGGCGGGGATAGGCTTGCGGAAGGGGTGGTTCCACCACTGCGTGTTGAGGGCAAGGAGCAGGATGTTGTCGCCGATCTCCACCATATCCGGCCCGGGGCAGCCGTCGTCGATCAGCCAGTCTACATTTGGGGGAGCGTTTTTCAGCACGTATTCTTCCATTTCCCGTACGCAGTCCCAGCCATCCGGGCCGGAGTCCGCCCAGTCGCGGTCGCCGGGAAGGAGCCCCACCTGTATGCCCTCCAGGCCGCGGGCGAGGTCCAGTAAGGCTTTCACAAGGGCTTCGGGAGGATGTTTCCCATCACAATCCGGGACGATATCGCCGGCGATCAGCAGGTAAACCGGCTCGGCGGCCCGCTCCAGTTCCTGCCTAAGCTGGCCCCAGTAGGGGCTGCCGGGAGGGATGTCGGCAGTGTTGCCGAGGAGCCAGATGTGTTGGGTAGGTTGGGCCTGAGCAGTGGCTATGGCCAGGCAAAACAGGGTGAGGTTGAACAGGTGTCGCATAGGCTGGGCTTTGTCTTAGAGATGTTTGGAGGCAACTTTTGAGCCCGAAGTTCGCCGGCTGTATAGATGAAAGGGACTCCAAAGATGCTTAAGTATTGGTTAATGACTGCAGGCTACTTATGCTGTCCGGTTCAAATCAGGCAGTATTCCATCGCTTTTACAGGGTCAATTTACGCATTACGCCCGAAAAATCCTGAACGCGCAAAAGAGAAAAAGTAACAGGCTACCCAGGCTATAGATGAGGCCGAAGCGGATGTTACCTGCGGAAAAGAAAAGGTAAAAATGGCCAAAGAGAAGCTCGAGAAGGATAAAAGGAAAAGAAAATGGACGAAAAGGAGGTGAAAAAAGCTTGTAAACCAACTTTCCAGTGAGCAGGAGAACCTGAAGTCTCCTGCTCCCTTGCCCTCCTCATAAAAACGTGGCCCGCACATCACAAGTTGATTCCTTGCCGAGCCGTTCGAAGTTTTCCGAGAGCCATTCATCGGCTTTTTGCCGGCCGACATCACGGAGCTGACAGAGGAAATCCCAGCGGGCGTTGAGCTTACTCGACAGGTTGAGCGGCTGCACCTCCTTTTCGGGGTTGATGTTGTGAATGTAAATCTTGCGGAACTTCGGCCCCAGGTCTACGCCGGCGTCGAGCAGGCGGTCGACGAAATCGATGCGGCGCATTTCCAGCATGAGGCTGGAGTTGAAGCTCAGCTCGTTGATGCGGTCGCGGATCTCGGTGGAGGAGGTGGGCGTCTTGTCGATATTGATGGGGTTGATCTGCACCAGCATGACGTCCTTGCAGCCGGCGTCGATCAGAGGGAAGATGGGCGGGTTACCCATGAAGCCGCCGTCCCAATAATCTTCTCCGTCGATGTGTACGGCTTTGTAGATGTAGGGGATGCAGGCCGAGGCCATCACGGCCCGGCAGGTGATCTCGGGCAGGCTGAAGACCCGGGCGCGCCCCCGCCGGACGTTGGTAGCGCAGACGAACAGCTTGGTCACCTTACAATTGCGCAAAGACCGGAAGTCGACCAGGCTTTCAAGTATGTCCTGCAGCGGATTGATGTCCAGCGGGTTGGCCTGATAAGGCGAGACGAACATGCTGGCCACCTCCGCCATCATGAAGCCGGGGGAAAAGTCCATATTGCCGCCGCCGAAGAGCAAGTCCCAGGGCGAGGGCTGAATGGGGGAGAGGGCAGCTGCGTCCGACACCCTCTTCCAGAATTCGTGCAGCAGTTCCCGCGCCTTGTCGCGCCCTTCCACATGCAGGCCGTAGGCCAGCAGGGCGGCGTTCATCGCTCCAGCGCTGGTGCCGGAGAAGCCTTCCAGTTCCAGGCGTTCTTCCTCCAGAAAGCGGTCGAGCACGCCCCAGGTGATAGCCCCGTGGGAGCCGCCGCCCTGCAGGGCCAGAGAGAGGGATTTCGTTTCTTTTGAGCTCATGTATCTCTTTGATTTCAAAATGAGTTCGGGTAAAATTCACTCCCCGTCTTCGCCATAGGCTCAGCCGGGTAAAATTCACTCATTCCTTCATTCCTTCATTCCTTCATTCCTTCATTCCTTCATTCCTTCATTCCCTCTCACTGCGCCGTCCATCCTCCATCGATCACCTGCACCGTTCCGGTCAGGGTCTTAGCCCCTTCGCTGGCCAGCATCAGGGCCATTTCGCCCAGCAGCTCGACGGGTACGAAGTCCTTCACCGCCTGCTTCTTGAGCATGACCTTCTCCACCACCTCTTCCTCGCTCATGCCGTGCGATTTGGCCTGATCCTCGATCTGCCCTTCCACCAGGGGCGTGCGCACGTAGCCCGGGCAGATGGCGTTGCAGGTGATGCCCAGGGGGGCGCCCTCCAGGGCCAGCACCTTGGTCAGCCCGATGATACCGTGCTTGGCGGCCACGTAAGCGGCTTTGTATTCTGAGGCCCTGAGGCCATGCACGGAGGCAATGTTGATGATGCGCCCGAAGCCCCGCTTCTTCATGCCCGGCCACACGGCCTTGGAGGTGTGAAAGGCCGAACTCAGGTTGACGCCGATGATGAGGTCCCACCTGGCTTCCGGGAACTCGTCGATGGGCGCCACGTGCTGCACACCGGCGTTGTTGATGAGTACGTCTACCTGCCCGAAGCGCTCTTCGGCCTGTGCCACCATGTCCCGGATCATTTCCGGTTTCAGCATGTTGGCGGGGGAGAAGAAGGCTTCGATGCCGTGCGCTTTGGCCACGCCGGCGGCGATCTCCGCTCCGTTCTCTTCCAGGCCGTTGAATACGAGGTTGTAGCCTTTCGCGGCAAAGGAGGCGGCCAACCCCAGCCCGATGCCGCTGGTGCTGCCGGTGATGATCGCTGTTTTAGGCATAAATACGTTTTGTGGTTTTAGAAAGAGCGGGCTATAATACTTGCCACGAAAGCACGAAGCCCGCACGAAATTTTTCGGGATTTTGTGCCCTTTGTGGTTTCGTGGCAAAAGCGCCCGGTTAAAAAGAAAGGGCTTTTGCGAAAAGGAAATGCTCCGCTTCGTGAGCGGAGCGGGTGTAATACCTGGTTCAGAATAGGGAACAAAGCGCTTGGGGATTAGTTCGGAGTTTTGGAGAGAAGTCTTTTTCAATTTTAGGGAATTACAACCTGCCGGGTAGGCTGTTCAAAATAGGATAAAAAATTCCCCGCATTTTTGTGGAGTTACCAAACAAGCCACAACCATGCGAGGAACTGTTGAAGATTTAAAATTACGAAACTGGCGGGAAAAAGCCAAGCGCCGACAGGGAGAACCGGAGATGCCCCAACCCTGTGGAATTCGCAAGGCGACTATTCCACAGGGCCAACCTGCCGGGTTTTCGGAAGGTTCCCTTTGGCCAAACCCGACAGCGTTTGTCGAAGGCGCCAGGAAGGTAAATTATAAAAAGAAAGGGACGGCGAAATATCTTAAGGTTATTGTATTTCCAATTTTACCTACATATCTTTGTGTGAATAATTGTGTAAGTATGGCTACTAATCTGGATATTGACCCCAGGCTGCTGGAAGAAGCGCTGAAGATCGGCGGCTTAAAGACCAAAAAAGCCACCGTCAACAAGGCATTGGAGGAATTCATTCAGCGAAGGAAACAGGAAGACGTTCTAACGTTGTTCGGCAGTATCGTCTACGATCCGGAATACGATTACAAAAAGCACCGGAACCGCAAATGAGCATTCTCGTAGACACCAGCGTCTGGTCATTGGCGCTCCGAAGAAAAACGGCGTCTTCCTCCCAGGAAGAAACG
>JAGFJE010000727.1 GCA_024103175.1 Phaeodactylibacter sp. | reverse complement strand
TTGAAGTCCTTCATCTCGTCTTTGAAGTCCTTCATCTCGTCTTTGAATAAGAGCATTTCCCCTCCCATCCGATGCAGGGAGCGGTTGGATTGGATAATAAACTCGGCGAGGGCCGATTCGACGATGTTTAAACGTTCTTCCACTTGATTCATGATTAATGGTTTTGTAAGTTACGTTAATCCCGGCCAATAGTAAAGTGGTTGGAGAAAAAGTATTCCAACCCGGCAGGCAGGCGCCTGGAGGAGATCAGCCGGATTGAGATGCAAGTGGGTTCGGTTATTGGCTATACGTTTTTCGTTTGCAATTTAAGAAAAAAATTGTTTCAAACAAAAAATTTTATACCCGAGAGTCCATAAAAATTACTTCCCGGTATTATCAAATACTCTCATTCGCTCACTGCCAGCACCACCACAGAAAATGGCGGCAGGCCCAGCTCAATGGTATTGCCATTTCGCGTGAATTGCAGGAATTCCGCCGGTTTCACTTTGTCCGGCTGGCTGAAGGTGTTGTGGTCCTGGAGCCTTCCGGACCGGAGGATCTGGCCTTTCACAGAAGAGAAGGATATTCCCCGCAGTTCCACGGAAATGGTTCGCGTTTCCCGGGAGTCGATATTGGCCAGTGAAATGTGTACCACTCCATCATCGTTTTTCGAAGCGGAAACCGATAGCGCGGGCAGCGTTTCTTCTCCCAGGCTATAGTCACAATTCTCCAGGCTGGAGGGCAGTAGCAGAGCATCCTGGTGCACATTGTACATCTTCATGACGTGGTAGGTCGGCGTCAGCAGCATTTTTTCCTCCTCAGTGAGGATGACGGCCTGCAGTACATTGACCGTCTGGGCGAGGTTGGCCATGCGCACCCTGTCGCAGTGGTTGTTGAAAGTATTGAGGGTTGTCGCTGCGATCATGGCGTCGCGCATGGTGTTTTGCTGGTAGAGGAACCCCGGGTTGGTGCCCGGTTCCACATCGTACCAGCCGCCCCATTCGTCCACTACCAGGGCCAGTTTTTTGCCCGGGTCGTATCGGTCCATGATGGTGGAGTGTCGCTGCACCAGTTCTTCCATCCTCAGTGCCCGTTCCATGATGGTGAAATACTGCTGTTCGGTAAATTCCGTGGCTGAGCCTTTGTTATTCCAGTCGATGACCGAGTAGTGGTGGAGGGCCAGGCCATCAACCATACGATCGGGAATGTCCCGCATCAGCACTTCAGTCCACTTGTAATCACCCGAACTGGCGCCGGAGGCGATGCGGTAAAGGCCCCCGGAGTTGCTCCAGTCACTCATAAAGGTAGCGTACTGCCGGTAGATGTTGGCATAGTATTCCGCCGTCATGTGCCCCCCGCAGCCCCAGGCTTCATTTCCGACGCCCCAGTACTTGACGTTCCAGGGTTTTTCCCTGCCGTTTTTACGCCGGAGATCGGCCATGGGGCTCACTCCGTCGTGGTTTACATATTGTATCCAGTCGGCAAGCTCCTGCACGGTGCCGCTGCCGACGTTTGCCGACAGGTAAGGCTCGGCACCCAGCATTTCGCACATGTTCAGAAATTCGTGGGTTCCGAAGCTGTTGTCCTCGGTAACGCCGCCCCACCAGGTATTGACGATGGTGGGCCGCTCGGATTTGGGGCCGATGCCGTCTTTCCAGTGGTAGGTGTCGGCGAAGCAGCCTCCAGGCCAGCGCAGGTTGGGCACTTTCAGCTCCCGAAGTGCTTCGATGACGTCTGTCCGAACTCCGCTTTTATTGGGTATTTCGGCGTTGCCTTCGCCGACGTAAAAACCGCCATAGATACAACGGCCGAGGTGCTCGGAAAAATGGCCGTAGATGTGGCGGCTGACGGTATCCCCGCCCTGGTCGGCGTTGATGACTATTTTGCCGCAGGAAGTGTTTTGAGCGAAAAGGGCTGGGGA
>JAGFJE010000558.1 GCA_024103175.1 Phaeodactylibacter sp. | reverse complement strand
GCTTTTCGGGAAGAGCCTGGCGGCGAGCCATTTTGCGATGCTTCCTTTCCTGCTGGGCATCGTCGTCCTGCTTTTTCGGCTCGGAGACCACTTCGGCGGAAAGGAGAACAGCTGGATGCTGGCGCTCTTGGCGGTTGCCGGTCCCGTGCTGTCGGCCCAGGCCGTTCTCGTCAGCCCGGACATCGCTCTGGCCTGCTTTTTTCTGTTGGCCCTCCACGGCATCCTCAACCGGCAGAAAGGGGCCCAGATCTTCGGCGCCATGGGGCTGTCCGTTATCAGCACGCGGGGCATGATGCTGGTGGGTATTCTTTATCTGTTTGGCCTGATCCTGAATTGGAAGAAAAGCTGGCTCACGCCAGTACGGCAGGCATTGCCGTACGTGCCCGCCGGCCTGCTGGCGCTGGCCTTTCTGGCCTATCACTTTCAGCAAAAGGGCTGGATCGGCTACCACGAAGACATGCCCTGGGCGCCCAGCTTCGAGCGGGTGGGCCTGGCGGGCATGCTGCGCAATGCCGCCATTCTGGCCTGGCGCCTGGCCGACTTCGGGCACCTGTTCTTATGGCTGCTCCTGGCCTGGCTGGCCTTCCTGCGGTGGAAGGGGCGCACTTCGGAAGAAAACGAAAAGATCCGGCAGGCATTCTGGCTGTTTGCCCTTTGCCTGCCGCTGCTCAGCATTACGTTCCTGGCCTACCGGGGCCTGCACGGGCACCGCTACCTGCTACCCATTTTCCTCAGCGGTACGATCCTCTTCTACACCCTGCTGGCGCACACCGCTCTTACTGTCCGGGCCCGCCGCCTGCTCTTTGGCGCCGCCCTCGCCGGCCTGCTGACGGGCAACCTGTGGATCTATCCGGACACCGTATCCCAGGGCTGGGATTCCACCCTGGCCCACCTGCCTTACTACGGCCTGCGCCAGAAACTGCTGGATTATCTGGACGGACAGAGCATCCCGTTGGAATCCGTCGGCACGGCCTTTCCGGAGATCGGCCCGCTGGAATTCAAAGAACTCAACGGGGAAGAACGAGGCATGAAAGAAAAGAACCTAAGCACGGACAGCTTTATTTTCTATTCCAACGTGATGAATGATTTCCGGAGTGCAGAGATCAGAAGGTTAAAGGAGGAATGGAAGGTGGTTCGGCAGTGGAAAAAGGGAGGGGTGCGCGTAGTATTATACGAACGGCCGGATTAATGCTGTTCTTCCTCTTTTTTCCACTCGAGGATGATGGATTCCACTTTTTCTTTAGAAAAGCCTACCAGGTCGGCAATTTCTTCCACCGGCATGCCTCTTTTGTAGGCACGGGATATGACGAGGCGGATGCTTTCCTCGCGGCCCTTTTCCAGTCCTTGTTCCAGGCCTTGTTCCAAGCCTTGTTCCAAGCCTTCTTTACGCCCTTCTTTACGCCCTTCTTTACGTCCTTCTTTACGCCCTTCTTTACGCCCTTCACGTAGGCCTTTTTCCTTAAATTCTTCTATAATGGCTTCCCGGATACCCATAGCTTTTCTGGATTTAGTGATTGGTTCGATATCTTTGTCAAATTTATCAAAAAAACCTTCCTTTTCAAAGTGAATATAATACTTGATGAAGTCTAACAAATGTTGAATTTTTTTCCTGGAAATCCCCAACTGAAACAAATGGCGCACCAATTCAGTTTTGACGTACAATCGCCGCTCATCATCTTCATTTACAACATCTAACTCCCGGCGGGCTACCTCCATCACAAACCCAAAAAGGTTACCTGAATGGCGCAACTGCTCTGGGCTGTGATCCATAACAATAAATGTTTGGAAAAAATAATGGATCTCTGTTCTCCAAAAAGATTCCCGGTATTCATAATAATGATGCTTGCGGTTAGTATCTGTGTAAATGGCCAAAGCCACCGGCAGCTTTCCATATCGGTCCCTGATGCGGTATGCACATTGGAACATCCTCAGGGCAAAATTGGGATCACTATACCCTTGAACCTCTACATGGATCAAAAACCACTTTTCCGTTCCGTCCTTCAGATAGGCCCGGATAAGTTTATCAGCATGCCTTCGTTTTGACCTGGATTGTGGAAAAAGCTTTTCGAGTTCCTTGTCCAGGAACGTAAAACCTCGCTCGAAGTCAATTTGATCGACATATTCCGGAAAGAAGAAGTAAAGAAATTCCTCTATCAGGTCTTCAATGATGCCCTTCCACAATGTGTCCTTACCAACCATTCGACACTTTCTTTTTAAATGTGGCCAACTTCGAGTCAGCCGGTGAAGAAAAGTATGAGTGTAAAATTACCGCCTTTGGCTGGCTGAAAAAAGGACAGTTGGCAGGCTGGCTTCAGTCAAAAATTGACGCCAAAGTAGAATTAAAAAACATATATTTTTTTGACTTTCAACTAGTTATCTATAAGAAGACTAATGAGTTGATCAAAGGCCCTCTCCAGGATGCGCCGATCTTCGGTGATGATCCTCGCCTGGCCGGGCAACTCCTGGGCGAAAGGAATACGGCGGCCGTAGGTGGTGGTGAGGCTATCGGGCAGGCTGATCTCCAAAAGGTAAGTGTTCTCCTCCGGCACCAGAGCGATGTTGCTGACCTTCCCCGGCAGGACGCCGAACTCCTGGTAGGGGTATCCATCCAGCCGGATGTTGGCCCGCATCCCGGTTCGAACCTTGCCGGAGTTGAAAACGGGCAGGAAGGCGCTGCCGACAATATCGCCGGCACCCGCTCCGGGCACGACGGTGGCCACTTCTTCATTGGCCCGGACAAACTGCTGCGGGCTCCGGATGCGCGAAAGAGAAACCTGGCCGGCAATGGGGCTGATAACGAGAAAGGTTTGCTTCCACTGTTCGATCTCGCTATCCAGGCGTTCGAGGAGTTCCCGGGCGGCGAGCCATTTTTCCATACGTTCCCGGCTTCGCCCTTCCCGCAGGGCGATGATCTCCGACCGGAATTGTTCCACCTGAAGCTTATTATCCAGCACCCTGGACTGGAGGTTCTCCAACTGGCGGCGATACTGCAGGTAGTTCGTTTCGGCCTGCTCGAGTTCCAACTGGCTGATGGCGCCCGACTCCAGCAGGCCCTGGTTGCGCCGGAAGCTCCGCTCGGCAATCTCCACCTCCCGGGCGAGGGTCGCCTCCTGCTTTTCCAGGGAGGCGTTCAACCCTTCCAGGTAGCGGATCTGTTGCTGCAGGGAAGCGATCCGGGCGAGGACGCCCCGGCGGCGTTCGAAGAACTGAAGATCTGCCGCCGCCTGCCGGAAGGCGGCGTAATGCCCCTGAAGTTCTCCCAGGTGAAGCCCTTCCGGAAGCTGAACGTCCAGCAACTCCTCCGGCCCGGCCTTGGTGATGAGCTGGCCCGCCAATTCCTCCAGGAGGAACACATCCTCCAGGCGGGCGGCATTTTCCAGTACCAGGACCAACTGCCCCGCCTCGACGGCCTGCTTGTCCGCTACCAGCAGACGGCTGGCCTTTCCGCTGCTGCGGGCCACCAGCCGCACCGGAGGGTTCTCGGTAACGACCACTACCGGGGCGGTGACGACATCCGGATATTTGACCAGCCAGGCGATGCCCAGGAAAAGCACTACCGCAACAAATACGGCCGTGATGCCCCAGCGCAGGGACCAGCCCGGCGGGTAGCCCAGTATCCGCTGGATGTCCTCCCGCTCATCGGGGAAGGC